>JBEDET010000009.1:0-43055 GCA_041175505.1 Pseudomonadota bacterium | reverse complement strand
AGCCGCGAGCAAACCATGCGCGAAGCGCATCGCGATCATCATTTCAAAGTCTGGCGTAATCGAACAGGCGAGCGAAAAAATAGCGGAGCCAATGATGGCAATCAGCAATATCGGCTTGCGGCCATAGCGGTCAGACAGCGGACCATAGATCAACGCGCCAATGCCGGTGCCGGCCAGAAAGACCGAAATAATATACTGGATCTGGTTGGGATCGGAAACCTTCAGCCCCCGTGCCATGGCGGGAAACGCCGGCAACATTGCATCAATGGCCAACGCGTTGAGCGCCATCAGCGATGCCATCATGATGGTCAATTCGCGCGGGCCGATAGATTTTTTTGCAGAAGCTGGGGAGGTCATGTTGCGGCTATGGGGTAGCCGCGGCAATAATTCCACCCGCTAAATCTTCAAATCAGCCCGGCACTCCGCATGCTGGAAAAGCCGTCTTTGCCGATGATGATGTGGTCATGCACCGTTATCCCGAACTTTTGCCCCGCGTCCGCAATGTCCCGCGTCATGGCAATGTCTTGTCGGCTTGGGCTGCTATCGCCGCTTGGGTGGTTGTGGACCAGGATGATGGCCGCTGCGCCCAAGTCCATCGCGCGCCGGATAACTTCGCGTGTATAAATCGCCGCCTGATCGACCGAACCTTCGCTCGCAATCTCATCGCGGATCAGCATATTTTTGCTGTTGAGATATAATGTTCGCACGCGTTCAATGGTCAGATGCGCCATGTCGGCCCGCAGATAGTCCAGCAACGCCTGCCATGATGACAAAACCGGCATTTCGCGGACAGGCGCGCTTAGGAGGCGCAGAGCAGCCACTTGGACGATTTTCAGTGCAGCGACACTGGTTTCGCCCGTCCACTTTTCGCGCATGATGCTGTCGGCATCGGCCGTTAACAAGGCCGAGAGGCTGCCGTACCGCGCGATCAGATCCTTGGCGATTTGCTTTGTGTCGCGGCGCGGAATGGCCAGTGCGAGCAGATATTCCACAAGCTCATGGTCGTGCAGGCCTTCGCCTTGCTGTTCAAAAAGCCGCTTGCGCAGACGCGCGCGGTGGCCGGTGCCATGATGTTCGATTTTATCCGCGCCGTCCGCCATCAGCACTGTCCTTTTGCGATCATGATCATTTTGGTGATTTTTGCGGCGGGTGCAAGTCGATTGAAGCGAATCCAGCGCACCTGAATGGGACCCGCTTTGTTCGTAACAACTGAAACATGTTCAGGACGACCAAGATATAAGGGTATCAGCCGAACCAAAATAGCGGGCCGGGGCAGTGATGCTTCGGCCCTTTCTATTGCGACGCAACATTCTTGGCGACGCGCTGTTGACTTGACGAAGGCGCTCTCCTAAAGCGCCGATGCCTAGGCGGGGTTGCCCCGATTGCGTGGCGGTTCCGTGTGTTTATTTGGATGGAATCACATGATGTCGGACAATTCCGGGCAGGATGGCAAAGGCAAAAGTGACGCCCGGCTCGTGTCGTTAGATATGCAGTTGAAAGCGGCACGGAAAGCCGAAGCAGAACGCTCAGGTCAAGATCAGGTTCCAGCCAAAGGAATGCGGCAAGGGAACAGGGTTTTAACCGAGTTGATCGCGGGTCCTGCTGGTGGTGCTTTGGTTGGTTGGGTCTTGGACCGCTGGCTGGGTATCGCACCTGCGCTCCTGTTGACCTGCATGTTCTTGGGCATCGCAGTCGCCTTCAGGAATATAATAAAGATTTCAGCAGAGCGTCCGGACTAAACCGGGCGCTTGACGTGTATATAACAGGGTAGTGAACGTGGCAGGCGAAAGCGGCAAAATCGATCCGATGTACCAGTTCAAGATTGAGCCGCTCGCGCAGCTTAATCTTGCAGGTTACGACGTCTCCTTCACCAACTCATCGTTGTTCATGGTGCTTGTCCTTGGCGCGCTTTGGGTGTTCATGGCGGGCGGAATGAAGCGCGAAATGGTCCCCGGTCGCTGGCAAATGGCTGTCGAAGGCGTGACTGGCTTCATCAACAACATGCTGACCGCAAATGTCGGTCCCGAAGGCAAGAAATATGTGCCTTTGGTGTTCTCGTTGTTCATGTTCATCCTGATGGCGAACTTCATGGGCATGATGCCTTTTGGTATCGTCCCCGGCGTGCATCCCTTCACGATTACCAGCCATTTGACCGTCACCGCCGTGCTGGCATTGTTCAGCTTTGGCACCGTATTGGTCGTTGGCTTCTGGCGCCATGGCCTGCATTTCTTCAGCCTGTTTGTTCCGCATGGCACGCCATGGTGGTTGCTCTGGCTGATCCCGGTCATTGAACTGTTCTCGTTCATGATCCGTCCATTCAGCCTCGCGCTGCGTTTGTTCGTCGCAATGACCGCAGGGCACATCATGATGAAGGTGCTTGCCGGATTTGTGATCAACGGTTTGAATGCAGAAGCCGCTTGGGTGCCGCTGATTGTCAGCTTCCCAGCCTTTATTTTGATGATTGGTATTACCCTGCTTGAACTGCTCGTTTGTGCTATTCAGGCTTATGTTTTCGCGCTTTTGACGTCGCTGTACATCAACGACGCCGTCAATTTGCACTAAGATTTCAACCACTAAGTTTTATTTTTAACAGGAGTTATTATCATGGACGCAGAAGCAGCCCAAATGATCGGTGCCGGTCTGGCAGCAATTGGTGCCGGTATCGCCGCTGGCGGTGTTGGTAACGTTTTTAGCTCGTTCCTTCAGGGCGCGTTGCGTAACCCAGCAGCAGCTGACAGCCAGCAGGGCCGTCTGTTCATCGGCTTCGCCGCCGTCGAACTTCTCGGTCTGCTCGCGTTCGTTATCGCGATGATCCTGATCTTCGTTGCCTAATTGACGGTTTCGCCCCGGCAACCGCCGGGGCATTTCCTCAATAGGATGAGCGCGTAATATGCCACAAATTGCCCAGATTCTTGAAACTTATGCATCACAGTTTTTTTGGCTGATGATTGTCTTTGGCTTGGTCTATTTTACGATCGGTCATGGCATGCTGCCAAAAGTGGAAGCAACAATGGACGCACGTAATCGCAAGATTGCGGACGACCTTGCGGCTGCCGAACTTGCGCGTGCCGAAGCGGATGATCTGGGGGATAGTGGCGAAGCAGGACTTGCTGCTGCGCGGGCTGCGGCCCAAGCCAAAGCAAGCGATGCGAAAGCAAAAGGCGCCAAAGACGCGGATACCCGCCTGGCGAAAGCCGATGCGGAAGTGGGCGTAAAGCTCGCCGCTGCGGAAGCCGCGCTTTCGGCTGCAACAGCCAAGGCAATGGCAAGCATTGAAACCGTAGCTGCGGACGCCGCTGCGGACATCGTTGCCAAAGTTTCGGGCGCGAAAGTTACCCCGGCGCAGGCCGCAAAAGCAGTGAAGGCGGTAATGTCCAATGGCTAATCCTGCAGCATCCACCGACACAGCAGCGGCAACAACCGCCGTTGTTCCAACAGCAGACATCGCCGTACCCGCTGCGGCGCCTACCGCTGAAACCGACGCGCCCGCTGCGCATGCTTCGACCGAAGCACATGGCGGCGCAGAAGAGCATGTCACGCCTTCGGCTCTTGGCTTTGACGCCTCGATGCTGGTGGCTTTGGCGATGCTTGCAGTCATCATCTTGGCCATCTGGAAAAAAGTGCCCGCGATGATCGCCGGTGCATTGGACGGACAGATTGCCGGCATTAAGCAGCAGCTGGACCAAGCAACCGCGCTGCGTGCCGAAGCCGAAAATATCAAGGTTGAGTATGAAGCAAAGGCAAAGCAAGCGGCGCGTGATGCCGATGCGATGAAAGCCTCTGCCGAAGCTGAAGCGAAGCAGATTGTTGCCCGCGCAAAGAGTGATGCAACCGCATTGATCGAACGCCGTGCGAAGGCCGCTGAAGAAAAGATTGCTGCTGCGGAACGTGCCGCAATTGCCGATGTCCGCAACAAGGCCGCAAGTGCTGCTGCCGCTGCTGCAGCGCAATTGATCGCCGCGCATCACGACGCAAAAGCCGACGCAGCCTTGATCGACCAGTCGATCGCTTCGCTCAATTAATTTTCGTGGTTCCCGCGCAGGCGGGAACACAACTTCCGGACATATAATGTTGCCCCGTCCTTGCGGGAATGACGTTGTGTAGCGCACCGACCTTGCCTACATCACCCCGACATGTCCAAAGCCGACCGCCCCGATCAACCCAATGCGGCTTCTCGTTTTAACGAGGAGCAGGCGACCTATGCGGTGCGTGGTGCGGACACACCTGATCTCGAAACCGGCACGGCCGCCATCCGCAATGTCTTAAAGACCTTGCCGCTGAAACCCGGCGTGTACCGGATGCACGATGCGCGCGGCGAAATATTATATGTCGGCAAGGCGCGCGCGTTGAAGAACCGCGTCGGCAATTATGTGCAGATTGACCGCTTGCCCAATCGCCTGCGCAGAATGGTTGCGCTGACGCGTTCGATGACGATTGTGACCACCAATAGCGAGGCGGAGGCGCTGTTGTTGGAGGCGCAGCTGATCAAGCGCTATCGCCCGGCTTACAATGTGCTGCTGCGCGACGACAAAAGCTTCCCCTTCATCCTGCTGCGCGCGGATCATAAATTCCCGCGTATCCAGAAACATCGCGGTGCACGGCGGAACAAGGGGCATTATTACGGCCCCTTTGCCAGCGCGGGGTCGGTTAACCAGACGCTGAATGCGCTGCAAAAGCTGTTTCTGTTGCGCAGCTGTTCGGACAGTTTTTTCAACAATCGCGACCGGCCATGCCTTTTGTATCAAATCAAGCGCTGCTCCGCGCCATGCGTTGGCCGGATTGATGACCAATCCTATGACGGTCTGGTTGCCGATGCCAAATCATTCCTCGATGGCAAATCTTCTGCCGTGCAGGCAAAGCTGGCGAAGGAAATGGAGGGCGCGGCCGAAGCGCTTGATTTCGAACGTGCGGCCATGCTGCGCGACCGGCTGAAGGCGCTGACCTTCATTCAAGGGTCGCAGGCGATTAATGCGCAGGGCGTTGGCGATGCGGATATCTTTGCCTTGGCGCATCGCAATGGCGTGATGGGTATTCAGGCGTTTTTCATCCGCGGCGGGCAAAATTGGGGGCATCGTTCGTTTTTCCCGTCCCATGTGGCCGAAATGACCGAGGACGAAGTGTTCACCAGCTTCCTCGCGCAATTTTACGAAGATGTGCCGCCCGCCAAATGCATATTGCTCGATCGCGAATTGACCGAAGCGGATTTGTTGGCGGAGGCATTGTCCGAACGTGCCGAGCGCAAGATTGAAATCAGCGTGCCGCAGCGCGGGGACCGCGTCCGCCTTGTCAAACAAGCGACGCGCAATGCCGAAGAGGCGTTGGACCGACGGCTGGCGGAAAGCACGACGCAGGGCAAGTTGCTGCAAGAGGTGGCGGATATGTTTGAACTGCCCGAGCCACCCCGCCGGATCGAGATTTACGACAACAGCCATATTCAGGGCAGCAATGCGCTTGGCGCGATGGTCGTTGCCGGACGCGAAGGCTTTATCAAGGGCCAGTATCGCAAGTTCAACATCAAACAGGCCGCGACCGACGACGATTTTGCGATGATGCGTGAGGTGTTCCAGCGCCGCTTTGCGCGCGCACAGGAGGATGATCCCGACCGCGACAGCGGGCAGTGGCCTGACTTGGTGTTGATCGACGGCGGCAAGGGGCAGATGAGCAGCGTGAAGGCGGCGCTGGAGGAAATTGGCGTCGATGACGTGCCGTTGATCGCCATCGCCAAAGGCCCGCATCATGGCCGTGAAGGCCGCGAAGTTTTTCACTTCCCCGATGGCCGCGAATTGACCTTGCCGGTGAATGCGCCCGTCCTGTTCTACCTGCAACGCCTGCGCGATGAGGTGCACCGTTACGCCATTGGCGCGCACCGTGCAAAACGCAGCAAGGCGATAACGGTAAGCCCGCTGGATGAAGTGCCGGGCATCGGGCCCTCGCGCAAAAAGGCACTCTTGTTGCATTTCGGCACCGCGCGCGCCGTGCGCAATGCCAGCCTTGAAGATTTGCAGAAAGCACCGGGTGTGTCCGCCGCCGTGGCGCAGACCGTGTATGATTTCTTCCATGCAGGCGGATGATGTGGCCTTGCAGTTGTTCAGCAGCTGATTAGAATGGCGGGTAGGGGAGAATATCATGCCAAATATCCGCGCCAACAATATCGATATATATTATGAGGAAAACGGCCCAGCCGATGGTCCGGTCATCCTGCTCGTCATGGGCCTTGGTGCGCAGATGATTGCGTGGCCCGACGAGTTCATTCACGGCCTTGTAAGCAAGGGCTACCGCGTTATCCATTATGACAATCGCGACGTTGGCATGTCACAGCGGATGGAGGGGGCAAAGACTCCAAATCTGGTCTGGACGATGTTGAAGGCACGCTTCGGCTTGCCCGTGCGCGTTCCTTACACGCTGACCGATATGGCAGCAGACGGCATTGGGTTGCTCGATGCGCTGGGCATCGACAAAGCGCATGTGGCCGGCGCGTCGATGGGCGGGATGATCGTCCAGCTGATGGCGGCCAATTACCCGGAACGGACGTTGAGCATGACATCGATCATGTCGTCGAGTGGCAAGGCTGGGCTCCCCGGCGCGCGCGCCGATATCCAGCGCCAATTCATGGTCAAACGCCCGCCAGACGCCAGCCGAGAGGAGGCTGTCGCGTTCGGAGCCGAGCTGGTCAGTGCGTTTTCCTTCCCCGATCCGGCGCGCCCTGAAAACGCCCACGCCGAAATGGCCGCCAAAGCGTTCGACCGGGGCTATTATCCGGTCGGCACCAGGCGGCAGTTGCTGGCGATCATCGCCGATGGCAGTCGCGTTGACCGGCTCAAGACGATTAAGGTGCCGACCCTTGTTGTGCATGGCGGCGCTGACCCGCTCGTGCCCAAAGAAGGCAGCGAGGATATCGCCCGTCACATTCCCGGCGCGCGTTTGGAGATCATCGAGGAGATGGCCCATGATCTGCCGCCCTCGCAAGTGGGCCGCATGGTGGATTTGATCGCCGGACACGCCAAGCAAGCAGTATAAAAATGCTGCACTGCACAATTTATGCTTGCGCGCACCGGTGGGTTCGATAATCTAAGCCGATGTCGACCAACCAATTGCTGCTTGAGGCTATCGCGCTCAAAAAATGTGTGACCGCCACATACAATAATGTGGCGATGAAGCTTGCGCCGCACGTTTTATATTCCAAGAATAATGCGCTGTTTATCGACGCGATTACGCTCGAAAAGCATGGAGAGCCGCCGCGTGAGAAAAAGCTGGGCGCGTTTCATTTGCTTGGCCTCAACGATTTGAAACTGACCGAGCAATTGTTCGAAATTGACCCGTTATTCCAAGCCGACGCTGAAAAATATGCAGGCGTGACGTTGTTCATGATCAGCGGCGAACAAAGCGACGCAGGATAGAGCTTCCCCTCATGCGGCAGTGTTGGCATGAGGGCGTATGGACATAACGGCATCCGCGATCATTTGTGCAGTCCGTAATCACGGCGAAACCGGCGCTATCGTGCGCGCGTTTTCCGAAGATTACGGTATGCTTGCGGGCTATGTGCAAGGCGCGCGGGGGCGGCAATTGCGGCCTGTGCTGATCCCCGGCAATGTGATCACCGGCGAATGGCGCACGCGCATAACGGGGCAGTTGGCGCGCCTGACGCCGGAACCCCAGCACAGCCGGGCGCATTTGCTGGGCGAGCCGCTGGCGATTGCCGCGATTGATTGGGTCACCGCGCTGACCGCGGCAACGCTGGCCGAAGGTGTGCCCTATCCCCGCGTGTACAGCGCATGCGACGGGTTGCTGTCGGCGATTGAGCTGGCGCCTGCCGCACGGGTTTGGGCGGGGGCCATTGCGCAATATGAAACCTTACTGCTGGCCGAACTTGGCTATGCCGAAGATTATGACGCAGACAGCGCGCCGGTGGCGATGATGGCGCAAAACCGCAAGCGTTTGGTCGCGCATGTTCTGGGTAACCGCGGCGCCGATGTCATGGCCGCGCGCGAACGGTTGGTGGAACGCCTGAAAAGGGCAGTTGCATAACCGCGCTGCACTTGGCAGGGGAGGCATGATTACAACACCGTAGCCCTGAGCCTGTCGAAGGGCGCTTAAAGGCATCGCCATATCGACAGGCGTGCTTCGACAGGCTCAGCACTACGGTTTTTTTTGAGGAATGCCGCCTTGTTAGTTGCCTTATTACCCGGGGACGGAATTGGTCCCGAAGTCATCACCCAAGCACGGCGCGTATTGGACGCGTTGGCGATTGACGGATTGACCTTCGAAGAAGCACTGGTTGGCGGCGCGGCCTATAAGGCAACCGGCCATCCGCTGCCCGCCGAAACGTTGGACCTTGCAAAGCGCGCTGACGCGATATTGTTTGGCGCGGTGGGCGACCCCGATTGCGATGCGTTGGAACGGCATTTGCGACCTGAACAGGCGATATTGGGGCTGCGCAAGGAACTGTCCTTGTTCGCCAATTTGCGGCCCGCGACCCTGTTTCCTGAACTGGCGGATGCCAGCGCGCTTCGTCCCGAGGTTGCCACACAGATCGACATGATCATCGTGCGTGAATTGAATGGTGATGTGTATTTCGGTGAAAAGGGCATGCGCAAAACCGCCGATGGCAAGCGCGAAGGCTATGACATCATGTCCTATAATGAGCACGAAGTGCGCCGCATTGCCCGCGTCGGCTTTGAAACCGCAATGGCGCGGGGCAAGAAATTATGCTCGGTGGACAAGGCCAATGTGCTCGAAACCTCGCAACTGTGGCGCGATGTGGTGATTGAAACCCACGCCGAATATCCCGAAGTCACGCTCAGCCATATGTATGTCGACAATTGCGCGATGCAGCTGGTGCGCAACCCCGGCCAGTTTGACGTGATCGTCACCGGCAATTTGTTTGGCGATATCTTGTCCGATCAGGCCAGCATGTGTGCCGGATCGATTGGCATGCTGCCCAGTGCCTCGCTCGATAGCAATCAGAAGGGCCTGTATGAGCCCATCCACGGCAGTGCGCCCGATATTGCGGGGCAGGGCAAGGCCAACCCGCTGGCGACAATATTGTCCGCCGCGATGATGCTGCGTTACTCGCTCAACTTGCCCGCGATGGCCGACCGCATTGACGCGGCGGTCGCCAAAGCACTTGCCGCCGGTGCCCGCTCGCCCGACCTTGGTGGGACAATGTCCACCAGCGAAATGGGCGACGCCGTGCTTGCTGCCTTGACCTGAACCCTACACTCCCCGAAAAGCGAACTTATGAAGAAAACGACTGGCCAGAATCGCGAAATCACCCGGCATTGGCGTCCTGCCACACAGGCCGTGCGTGGTGGCACATGGCGTAGCGAACATGGCGAGACATCGGAGGCGTTGTTCCTCTCGTCTGGCTTTACCTATGATGATGCGGAAACCGTAGCCGCCCGTTTTGCGGGTGAGCAGGACGGCATGACCTATTCGCGGTTGCAAAACCCGACGGTGCAAATGCTGGAGGAACGCATTGCGCTGATGGAAGGGGCTGAGGCATGCCGCGCGCAAGCCACGGGCATGGCGGCAATGACGACGGCTTTGCTGTGCCAATTGTCGCAGGGGGACCATGTGGTCGCCGCGCGCGCAGCCTTTGGCTCATGCCGTTGGTTGACGGACACGTTGCTGCCCAAATGGGGTATCAGCACGACCACCATCGACAGCCGCGACAATGATGCGTGGAAAGCGGCGATTCAGCCGAACACCAAAGTGTTCTTCTTTGAAACGCCCGCCAACCCGACGATGGACATTGTCGACATGGCCTATGTCTGCGGCCTCGCCAAAGAACATGGCATCACCACTGTGGTCGACAACGCCTTTGCCACCAGCGTGCTGCAGCGGCCGATGGATTATGGCGCAGATGTCGTCGCATATAGCGCAACGAAGCTGATGGACGGGCAGGGACGCGTGCTTGCCGGCGCGGTCTGTGGTTCGCAACAATGGATTGATGACGTGCTGTTGCCGTTTCAGCGCAACACCGGACCCAATCTGTCGCCATTCAATGCCTGGGTCGTGCACAAGGGTTTGGAAACGCTGGAACTGCGCGCCATGCGGCAGTCGGAAAACGCGCTTATCGTTGGCAAATTCCTCGAAGGCCGCGTGCCGCATATCATGCATCCCGGCCTTGCCAGCCATCCGCAACATAATCTCGCCATGAGCCAGATGAAAGCCTGCGGGCCGATTTTTGCATTTGAAGTCGATGGTGGCCGCAAGCAGGCGCACGCCTTGCTCAACGCGCTGCAGCTGATCGATATTTCGAACAATATCGGCGATGCGCGCAGCCTGATGTGCCACCCCGCATCCTCCACCCACCATGGCATGGGCCCCGAAGGCCGCGAAGCCATGGGCGTGGGCGAAGGGATGATCCGCATCAATGTCGGCTTGGAAGATCCCGCCGATTTGATCGACGATCTGGATCAGGCGCTCAAGGCTGCGGGATTGTGACGAGTATCCTCGATTCCTTTTTTGCGGTCAGCGCAACGACCGAGGGCGTGACCGTCCGCGTGTCGCCCAATTTTCTGCAAGAACAATCGGCGCCCGCGCAAGGCCGTTGGTTTTGGTCCTATCATATTCGCATCGAAAATGGCGGCGATGAACCCGTGCAATTGATGACGCGGCATTGGCGGATCACCGACGGTCGCGGTACAATCAACCATGTCGATGGCGATGGCGTGGTCGGCGAACAGCCCTTGCTAAAGCCCGGTGAAAGCCATGATTATGTGTCGGGCTGCCCACTGCCCACACCCAGCGGCATGATGGAAGGGCAATATCGCTTCATCCGCGAAGATGGCACGACCTTCCTCGCCGAAATTCCACGCTTTACGCTGGTCGCCCCGGCCATAGCGCGTTGAGTATCCGATGAAGCGTACGCATCTGCCCCTTAATGGTTTGCGCGTGCTGGACGCTTCGGCGCGGCATTTAAGCTTTACCAAGGCGGCGGATGAACTTGCGGTGACGCCAGCGGCCGTCGGTCAACAGATCCGCGCGCTGGAAGATATGTTGGGCGTCGTTCTCTTCCGCCGGACACCCAAGGGGCTTGAGCTCACGGACGAAGCCGCAAACGGCCTTGATGCCCTGCGTGCCGGATTTTTGCAGTTCGAAGAGTCGGTTCGTGCGATGCAGGCGGGGCAATCCTCCAATTCGCTGACCATCGCTGCGCCGCGCGATTTTACCGCCAAATGGCTGGCCGCGCGCTTGGCTTCATTCAGTAAGGCGAACCCCGACACCCGCTTCACATTGGTGGCGGCGGACGAGGCTGTCGATTTTACCGAAGCCAATCTCGACCTCGCCATCCGTCTGGCCACTGGCCCCGGCGAGCATGAAGGGGTCAAGTTGGCCGCTGGCGCGCATGTCACCGTCGCTGCACCCGAAGGCGGTGCGGAAACGCCGATCAGTTGGCCCAATTGTCCTGTGGCCGACGGCGTGGCTGCACTTCGCCTCGCCGATGCCGGCCTTGCGATTGACGCGGCCGCCATTGGGCTGGGCAGGGCCACCGTGCCGCTGCTTCTGGCCGAAGCCGATTTGGCGAGCGGAAAAATACGCGCGGTCGACAATGCCAAGGAAAGCGATGAAGCCTATTGGCTGGTCGCACCCTTGCCGCAATGGCGGCAGAAAAAGGTCAGGGCCTTGGTTGAGGCTTTAACGGCTTAGGCTGACACTAACCCGCCACGCTGTCGAGCAACCGCGTCATCAATTGCGCAAACATGGCATTATCTACTGCGGCCGCGGGGTTGTTCCAGCTTCCGGTGATGCTGTAATATGCACCCGCCTTGGACTTAGCGAGGAAGCTCATCGAAATAACGCCCGGCTCTGAACCACCCTTATAGCCAAGATACGCCCATTTGGCAGCAGAAGCCGGACCAATGCCTTTGTTGACGGACAATATGTCCAGCAGCGGCTTTGTCGCGGTGCTACGCATATTGTTGAGCAATGTGGCGATATCCGTCGGCGATGCGAACCATTCGATGCTGTCAATGGCAACGGGGCCTGAACCCAGCGCGCCGAGGTTGATTTTCTCATAAGTGAGATCGGCCGATTTTTCCAGCAACAGCACGCGTTGCTTGGCCTCGTTGGCTGCGCGGAAGGCATCCCCCAGATCTGGGTTGGTTTTGAGCGCAAAGGCCTCAACCGTTGTCAGAAAGGGCAAGGCCCGTTCGGGATTGCTGTGCCCGATCAGCGCGATTTTTTTCTCAATGGCTTCACGCCCAAGCACGCGCATCAGCGTATCCGTTGCGGCATTGTCGCTCACGGAAATCATCCACGTCGCCAGCGTCTGCAAGGTAACCGGCGTATCGCGTGGCCAGCCTTGGGTTGCGGACGAGGAATAGCTGATGTCTGTTAGCGGCACGACGTCCGACCATTTGCGGCGACCTGTATCGACTTGCGCTGCAAGTTCAGCGAGAACGTAAAGTTTGAAGGTTGAGCCTATCGCAAATTGCTGCGTTACATTGCGGCCTGCAATCTGCGTGCGCGTTCCATCGGTCGCGACCTTTTCAACGAGATAACCGGCGGCACCGGGAAGCGAAGCAAAATCGGCGTCGATCTTTGCCGCTGTATCGCCCTTTGTTTCAAAACCCTTGATCAGCAAACCAACAATCTTGTTGGGAGATGCAGGTTCAACCGAAATGTCTGCGGTCGCAATTGCCTTTTCATATTCGACACGAACGGTCGCAGTTGATGGACCGACACGCGTGATTGACAAGATTTTCAATGGCTGGCCATATTGCGCGATCAACTGGTCAGACAGACCTTTGAGCTGCGCCTCGGAAACGACGGCCAGAAAAGAAGGAGCGAAATATTCGGCGTATGGATGCTTGCCCGAGAGCACCGAAGGAAGCTCAGCGATCCGGGTATCCAGCGGCGTTGCAGGTTGCGCCGAGGCTGGCGGGGTTTGCGCAAACGCGGAAATAGGGCTGAGTGAAAGTGCACCGAGAACAAGCGCCAACTTCATCGTTCGCATTCAACTGCTCCTGTCTGTTACCCCGAATTCGTCATACTGTTATCGTTATGCCGAACTTGTTGCACGATATGTGACGCCTCAAGCGTCAATCGTGTCCTCGTCCAACTGCGCGGCATTTTCCTGAATGAAGTTGAACCGGTGCTCCGGATTTTTGCCCATTAGGCGGTCCACGAGGTCATTTACGACAGCACGCCGTTCATATTCATGCGGCAGTGTAATGCGGATCAGCGAGCGGGTCGCGGGGTCCATCGTCGTTTCTTTCAACTGGTTCGGGTTCATTTCACCCAACCCCTTGAACCGGCCAACATCGACTTTCTTGCCCTTGAAAACGGTCGCTTCCAATTCGGCGCGGTGCGCATCGTCGGCGGCGTATACGCTTTGGCTGCCATGCGTCAGACGATATAAAGGCGGCCGCGCGAGGAAGAGATGCCCGGCCTTCACGATTTCGGACATTTCCTGAAAGAAGAATGTCATCAACAAGGTCGCAATATGCGCGCCGTCGACATCCGCATCGGTCATGATGATGATGCGTTCATAGCGCAAATTGTCGGGGTTGCAGTCCTTGCGCGTGCCACAGCCGAGCGCGAGCTGAAGATCAGCGATTTCGTTGTTGGCGCGGATTTTGTCTGCGGTGGCCGAAGCCACGTTCAGGATTTTACCCCGGATCGGCAAAATCGCCTGCGTCTTGCGGTCACGCGCTTGCTTTGCGCTGCCGCCAGCGCTGTCGCCTTCGACGATGAACAATTCGGTGCCGGTTGGATCATCTGATGCGCAATCGGTTAGCTTTCCGGGCAGACGCACCTTGCGGCCCGACGTCGCGGTTTTGCGTTTGACCTCACGCTCTGCCTTACGGCGGAGGCGGTCGTCGACCTTTTCCAATATGAAACCCATCAACGCCTTGCCGCGTTCCATATTGTCGGCAAGATAATGGTCGAAATGGTCGCGCACGGCGTTTTCCACCAAGCGCGTTGCTTCAGGTGATGTCAGCCGGTCTTTGGTCTGGCTTTGGAATTGCGGGTTGCGGATGAACACCGACAACATCAATTCGGCTTCGTTGAAAATGTCTTCCGCCGATATCTGCGCCGCTTTTTTCTGGCCAATCAATTCACCAAAAGCCCGCAATCCCTTGGTTAGCGCAGCGCGAACGCCGGCTTCATGGGTGCCGCCATCGGGCGTCGGAATGGTATTACAATACCAGCTGTACGAACCGTCGGAATAAAGCGGCCACGAAATCGCCCATTCGACGCGGCCTTGCGCATCGGGGAAATCTTGCGTGCCGGAGAAAAACTCTGTGGTCGCGCAGGCGCGGGTGCCAAGCTGTTCACGCAAATGGTCGGACAAGCCACCGGGGAATTGGAACACCGATTCGGCGGGGACATCTGCGCTTGCCAGTTCCGCGTCGCAGCGCCAGCGAATTTCGACGCCAGCGAACAAATAAGCCTTTGACCGGGCAAGCTTGAACAGGCGCGCGGGTTTGAACTTCGCATCCGCGCCGAAAATTTCAGGGTCCGGCGTGAAGGCAATGGTGGTGCCGCGCCGGTTTGGCGTGGGGCCAAGCTCTTCCAAACTGCCGACCGGATGGCCCTGCGCGAAGCGCTGGCGATATAATTGCTTGTTGCGGGCAACTTCGACCACAGTATCGGTCGACAGCGCGTTGACGACAGACACACCGACGCCATGCAATCCGCCCGATGTCGCATAGGCCTTGTCCGTGAACTTACCGCCGGAGTGCAAGGTCGTCAGAATGACCTCAAGCGCTGATTTGTCCGGAAATTTGGGATGCGGATCGACCGGAATGCCGCGGCCATTGTCGGTGATGGTCAGCCGGTTGCCAACGCCCAAATGCACCTCAATACGGCTGGCATGGCCGGCGACGGCTTCGTCCATCGAGTTGTCGAGTACTTCGGACGCGAGATGGTGCAAGGCGCGTTCGTCGATGCCGCCAATATACATGCCCGGGCGACGGCGAACAGGCTCAAGCCCCTCCAGCACTTCAATCGCAGAAGCGGTATAATCATTGGATGCGGCAGTGGCGGCCGCGCTCCCGCCAAACAGGTCATCGGTCATAACCATGCTATAGGCGCGGGAGAGTTGGCGGCGCAACAGCCGAACGAAACTCGGCTGTGGAAATAAACCGGATCAGCGTCTTTCCGGGGGCGTGGACATAATGGCGAAATTGCCAGTTGCCTGCGCAACCAACTTGTCATTCTGCGTGATACGGGCGGTTAAATGGGCAATGGTTCGGCCCTTATTGTCCAATACGGTTTCGCACAGCAACTGGCCTTGCGCGACTGGCCGGAAATAGCTGATCGAGATATCAATTGTCGCGCACGCATATCCAGCATCGAGTGTCGAATAAAGCGCCGCGCCCATGCCTGTATCCGCCATTGCGTAAAGGACAGCGCCATGCACAACACCGTGCGGATTTAAATGCCGATCATCGACCGACAGCGAAAATATGCTGCTGCCGCCGCCTTGTTGATCTAATGTTAAACCGATGAGATCCGCAAATGGATGATCCATGCTCTATCTCACCATAGCCTTAACGAACCCGTGGTCCGCCGAACGGCATTGGTGGCGGAGGACGGCGCACACCGCGTGGAAGCTGTGCCTGATAGGCACGGCCACAATGTTCGACGCAGTACGGAAAACCGGGGTTTACCGGAACACCGCAGAAATGGAAATCGGCTTCACCGGGGTGACCCAAGGGCCAACGGCAAATACGCTCGTTCAAATCCAGCAATGATGTTTTGTCGGCCATTTCGGGGCTTGGCTTTGCCGGTACAAGGCGGCGTGGCGGTGCTGGCGGAATGGGTGCTTGCTGATCGCCGGGGCCCTGACGCATGAAACCGCCAGGTCCGATCGACACAATGCGTGGCATCGACGATGCACGCGGTGCTGGTGCTTCGGCTGCGTCGTCATCGGCGCGCACGGGCGCGACAGGCTCAGCCACAGGGGCTGCGGCGCGTGGGCGCACAGGTGCAGCGGGGGCGGGTGCCTTTGCAGGTGCAGCAGCCGCTGGCTTTTTCGGCGCGGCTTTTTTGTCTGTGTCGTTGGCCTTCACCGGCGACGGGCGCGATTTTAGTCCCAAGCGATGGGCCTTACCGATTACGGCATTGCGGCTAACACCGCCAAGCTCTTCGGCAATCTGGCTTGCTGTCAGGCCTTTTTCCCAAAGCGCTTTTAACTGATCAATCCGCTGGTCGGTCCAGGACATAGAAACTTTCCCAATATCTAATGTGTTATACCGCAGTCGCGGCGCATTTGCGCCTTGCGGTTAAGCCTGCAAGCCGATAGTCGATTGCGCGATGACTATCCACCATAAAAGCGATATTGGCCCAGATAGGGACGCGAGCCCCGTTGTGCAACTGCCCGACGGCGAACGGCACATCCGCAACGTCAACTGGATTGGGCTGCAAACCCTATATATGAAAGAAGTGCGCCGCTTCTTTAAGGTGCAGATGCAAACGGTATGGGCTCCGGCCATCACGACTTTGCTGTATCTGATTATTTTCACCGTGGCTTTGGGAAGCGTGAAGCCACAGGTTCTAGGCGTTCCTTTTGCAGATTTCATCGCACCGGGCCTTATCATCATGGGTATGATGCAAAATGCCTTTGCCAATTCCAGCTTCTCTTTGCTGGTCGGTAAAATGCAGGGCACGATCGTCGATTATCTGATGCCGCCCTTGTCCAATGCAGAGGTTTTGGCCGCGCTGACATTTGCTGCGGTGACCCGCGCGTTTCTGGTGGGCGGCACCATCTGGCTTGCAATGGCAATATGGCCCGGCGTCAATGTCACCCCAGCGCATATGTGGGCGATATTGTGGTTCGGCCTGATGGGTTCCATGATGCTGGCGTTGATCGGCGTTATGACATCGATTTGGGCGGAGAAATTCGACCATGCGGCCGTGGTCAGCAACTTCGTTGTTGCGCCAGCGGCGTTGCTGTCGGGTACGTTCTATTCGGTTGATAAGCTGGCCCCGACTTTTCAGGCGATCAGCCACGCCAACCCGTTCTTCTATGCAATATCGGGTTTTCGTTATGGCTTTATCGGTGCCGCAGACAGTCCCGTGCTATTTGGCGCGATTGTGCTGCTTGCGCTGAACATAGTGCTTGCGACCATCTGCTACTTGCTGCTGCGGTCGGGTTGGAAATTGCGGTCTTAATGAACGCGTCCGGTGCGTTACTATTTAACGCGCCGATGTCCATGTTTGGGCCTGACAAAAGGGCCCAATACAGCCTTTGACCACCAGATTGCCCGATTTGCCTTTATAGACAATCGACCGATAGGTTTTGCCCGATTTGGGATCGTAAATCTGGCCTTTCCATTCATCGCCCGCCGCTTTGAAGCCCGTCAGAACATTCATGCCCAAGATCGTCCGACTGCGCAGCGCCTTGTCCGGATTGTTGATGTCTTTCGCGCCCGGACCGGCTGGCGGGTTCACAAGGAATTTGGACAGCTTGCCGCATATATGCTCGCCGCAGGGATAGACTTCGACGACGCCGTCCTTGCTTTGCGTGACCCATCGACCCGTAATGGGCGAAGCCGCCTGCGCCGATAAGGGCAGCATCAATAATCCAGCGGCGGTCATCCATTTTTTCACGTCGGTCATCCTCAGTCCTTTTTAGCTGCGCCAGACATATGCAAGGGCGGGCCGCTCTGCAATGCTTTTGCCTTTTACTAACGCCATGCTAATTGTGACGTCATGAATGAAATAACCCTTTTTGACTATTGGCGTTCCTCGGCAAGTTACCGGGTGCGGATCGTCCTCAACCTTAAAAATGTGCCTTACACCCGCGTGCCGACAAGCCTGTTGGAAAATGAACAAAAGGCACCGGCCTATGTCGCGCGCAATCCGCAGGGCTTTGTCCCCATGCTGTCGATCGACGGCCATGACCTCACGCAAAGCCTTGCGATAATCGATTATCTTGATGCCAAATATCCCGAACCGGCAATGGTATCGTCCAACCCTGCGGATCGGGCCAAAACATTGGCGCAGGCGTTGATTATTGCCGCCGACATTCACCCGATCGATAATCTGCGCGTGCTGCGTTATTTGAAGGATGAAATGGGGCAGTCGCAGGAGGCCGTTGATAATTGGTACCGGCATTGGATTATCGAAGGGTTCACCGCGCTGGAGAATATGGCGCCAGACGACGGATTATTTGGTGGCGACGAGCCGAACCTTGCCGATGTCTGCCTTGTCCCACAAATGGCCAACGCGCGGCGGGTCGACACGCCATTGGACCGGTTCCCCAAATTATCGCGGATTGACGCCGCGCTGACGGCGTTACCGGCCTTCATCGCTGCCCATCCGGATCAGGTGAAACCCGACTAACGCACGCGCGGTGCATGCCACAACAGAGTGAATTTTATGCCACAAAAGACCCTGAAGCTCAGCGCTTTCCTTCCCTATCAATTGTCGATTACCTCAAACGCGGTCAGCGACCTGATCGCGCGCGCGTATCGCGGCAAATTTGCGCTTAAGGTGCCCGAATGGCGGGTAATGGCGCTTTTGGGTGAGGCGGAGGTCGCAACGCAGCGCGAATTGGTCGCCGCCACCGCAATGGACAAGGTGACCGTCAACCGTGCGTGCAAAACGCTGGAGGAACGCGCGCTCGTGAGCCGTGTGCCCAATGATAGCGACGGGCGGTCGCACCATTTGGCCCTGACGGCCGCGGGCCGCAGCCTCTATGACCAAATCGTGCCGGAGGCGCTGCAGTTGGAGGCGGAGCTTGAGAAGATATTGGGCAGCGGTGAGGCGAAGCAGTTGGAGATCATGCTGGCGCAGTTACGCGCGCGCGTCATCGAGCTGGGTTAGCTTTACGCGCACGCGTTATCGAGTTGGGTTAGCTTCGCTCGCACGCTCATAATCGGTGGCGATTGCGGGCCGGCCTATTTTCGGGGTTTCGGTCTTGGGCATTTTGCGTTCCAGCGCATCAAGCCAGACATGCGCATTTTCGCCGACAAAGACCTGTGGCCGTGACGGCAAAAGCTGCAACATATTTTCCCATCGCGAAATCAGCTGAACCGCCTCGGCAACGGCATCATCAAATTTCTGCGGCTTGCGTAGGGCGTTGTTCACCAATGCGTCGCCGAAAAACGTCCAGTCATTGCCGGGTGCGCAGCCGAACGATGTGCGTTGCGACGATGCCGCGGTCACAATGACGGTCTGGTCATTGGTCAGCAACGGAATGAATATCCCTGAATAGCAAGCGGAGATCAGCACCATGCGGCGGCGGATGCCCACGCCATCGAGCAGCGCGGACAATCGCTGTGGCGCAATCATGCCGACGCCGTCGTTCCCGTCACGATAGGCCAGCCCCGACACGGGGTCGCCATGGCTGGTGGTGAATAAAATCAGCACGTCTTCCTTCAGATCCATTTTGCTCGCAACCGCGGCCAGCGCGACAGCAAGATTGGATGGCGAACCCTGCGGCACGCCCGATGGCGCATCGTCGGCCCCAGCGGCGAGGAAAAGCGTTTTGCCCGTTGCGCCATAGCGGCGCGCCAGAACCTTTGCCGCTTCAGCCGATTCTCGCCCGAATACGGCATCGGAGTCGAGCCCGATCGAAATGACATAGGCATCCACGACACCGGGCTTTTGCGGCTGCAAGCTGGCTATCGCTGTGGTGAGGCGCTGGTGTTGCGAAAGATACCAGCTGGCAGAACGGTTCTGCTCCATCGCCCAGCCATTTTTTCCGGCCTCTGCGGTGCTAAAGGTCTGTTGCTGGCTGAACGCCGATCCGGAGACGAATAGGGAAAGCGCCAAGGCACTTGCTTGAAACATTCGCATTTTGGCGAGCCCCAATTCCATGTGCATATGTCTAAACGCACAGGCGCAGTTGCCGCAACAGCAATATCGTTGCATGATGTGCAAAAGCAGGAGAGCGATTATGAAACTTGCATCATTAAAGTCGGGTCGTGACGGTCATCTGGTTGTCGTTTCCAATGATCTCGCTTGGTATGCCGACGCAGCGCATATCGCGCCGACAATACAGGCCGCGCTGGATGACTGGGACAATATTGCGCCGCGGCTTGAGGCATTGGCGACCGATCTGGAACATGCCGTCATTCCGCGCGAACGCTTCCATGAACATGACGCCGCCGCCCCGCTGCCCCGCGCATATCAGTGGGCTGATGGCTCTGCTTACGTCAACCATGTCGAACTGGTCCGCAAGGCGCGTGGCGCGGTCTTGCCGACAAGCTTTTGGCATGATCCATTGATGTATCAGGGCGGATCGGACGAATTTATGGGCGCGCGCGATGACATCATGCTGGCTGATGCCGCATGGGGTTGCGATTTGGAGGCGGAGATCGTTGTCGTCACCGGCGATGTGCCAAAGGGCACGCAGCCCGCAGAGGCGCTGGCGCATATCAGGCTTGTGGGCCTTGTGAACGACGTATCGCTGCGCAATCTGATCCCTGCCGAACTGGAAAAAGGCTTTGGCTTTGTGCAGTCCAAACCCGCGAGTGCTTTGTCACCGGTGTTTGTAACGCCCGACAGCCTTGGGGCCTATTGGCAAAGCGGTAAGCTGCACCGCACATTGAATGTCGATCTGAACGGCGCGCCATTTGGCCGGGCCGTGGCGTCGGATGACTGCACATTCGATTTCGGCGTCTTGATTGCGCATCTGGCAAAGACGCGCAATTTGGGGGCCGGGTCGATTATCGGTTCAGGCACCGTGTCCAACCGCGATGCCGATGGCGGCCCCGGCCGTCCCGTCGCCGACGGCGGACGCGGCTACAGCTGTCTAGCCGAAGTGCGCATGGTCGAAAAAATCGCGACGGGCGAAATGACCACGCCATTCCTGCAAGATGGGGATGTCGTCCGCATCGAAGTGCGCGACGACGCTGGCCACAGCATTTTCGGCGCCATCGAACAGACCGTGCGTTTGGGCTGAACGGGACGGCGCGATGCCGCCCCGTTCACTGTTTCGAAAACGCGTCGCCAATCGAGCAGGCGGCTGGCCCAATGATGACGATGAACAGCGCCGGCAGAATGAAAAGAATCAGCGGCACCGTCATAATGGCGGGCAAACGGGCTGCTTTTTCTTCGGCGCGCATCATGCGTTCATTTCGGAATTCGGCCGAAAGCACGCGCAACGCCGATGCCAATGGCGTACCATATTTTTCGGTCTGAATCATGGTCGTGACCACGCCCCGGATCGAGTCCAGATTGACGCGGTACGCCAGATTTTCAAACGCGGTGCGGCGTTCGGTTAAAAAACCAAGCTCAATGGCGGTGAGCGCAAATTCGTCGCCCAATTCGGGATAGCCGCGGCCCAACTCCTTTGCCACGCGGTTAAATGCGGCATCGACCGTCAATCCAGCTTCTGCGCAAATCACGAGCAAGTCGAGCGCGTCGGGAAGACCTTTGCGGATGGCATCGGTGCGTTTCGTTACCAGGTTTGTCAGATAGAGGTCAGCGGCCTTGTAGCTCAAAATCGCCGCCGCTGCGAACGCACCAAATTTCTTCATCGCGCTCCAATCGGGTACGCCGTCCAGCGCATAAATCCACAAGCAGGCCCCGCCGCCGAAAATGATCGGCATCACCATGCGGCTGAAGATAACGGTCACGGCAAGTTCTTTACGGCGGATTCCCGCTTGTGCCAGCCGTTGCTGCACCACCTTAACCTGATCGTCCTGCAAAACCTGAAGCTTTGTAAGCAACTGGCGCATTTTATCTGTTGTTTCGGTTTTGCGGACAAGCTTGGCGCGCTTTTTCGATGTTGTGCCGGTGATGCCTGCTTTCAGCTGTTCACGGCGGTCGTTCAGCGCCTTCACGCGCTTGGCCATTGGATCGCGCACGGTAAGGACTGAATATATGGCAACCACGACAGCGATACCTGCCACGACCGAAAGCAATGTCGCGACCCATAAGGCGTCCATGCCCAAAAGTTGAGGTCCACCCGGATTGGTCATTTTTGCTATCCTGCCCCCAACTTAAATTTCGAAATTGACCATTTTGGCCATTATGAACACGCCAATTGACATCCACACTGCACCGACGACACCGGCGATCATCAAACGTGGTTCGTAAAAGAAGCCTTCGAGATATGGCTGGTTGACCGTCCAGATCATGCCGGACACGAAAAATGGCAACGACCCAACGATATAGGCCGATGCCTTTGATTCCGATGACATTGCGCGAATTTTTAGCTTCATTTGCGCGCGCTTGCGCAAAACATCCGCGAGGTTGGCGAGTGTTTCGGCCAAGTTACCACCCGTTTCGCGCTGAATGGCCAAGGTGATGACAAAAAACTGAAATTCCGGGGTGCCAAGCCGATCCGCCGTGTCCTGCAGCGCATCTTCCATGCTTTTGCCGATTTTGATTTTCTCGACGACCAATTTGAACTCTTCGCCAACAGGGCCGGCAATTTCTTTTGCGATCACACTCAGCGTTTCGCTCACCGGCATGCCTGATTTCAAACCACGCACCAAAAGTTCGATGGCGTCAGGAAAGTTCGTGGTGAATTTGGTGATACGCCGCCCCACAAGGACGTTGACGACCATGTGCGGCAAGGCAGCCCCGATCAGCAGCCCGCTAAAAAGCCCGATAAAAAAAGATGCGCCATTGAGTAAGAGAATGGCCATGATGACAAAAGCAAGGCCGCCCGACGCGTACATATATTGCTGCAACGTCCATTTTTTGCCGGTTTGCGCCAGGCGCAAGCGCAGCTTGTCGGCGTAGTTGATCTGCTGGCCGTCGGCGAAAATGAGCGGACGGCGCGCAGCAACCACCTTGCGCATTTGCTGTTCCACGCGCACGTCGGCGCTGTCCGAATGACGCAATTTGATAGCGCTAAGACGGCGCGTCGTCGCCTTGCCGCTGCTGGGCCCTGCAAAGGCGAGTGCCACCAGAACAAAGAACAATATTGTTCCAGCCGCGATCATAAATGTCTGCATTGTCATCCGCTCTGCTACCTATGCCTCAGGTGGTCCCATGCCCGCTTCACGTCTTTTTCAACATCGATTTGAAACTGGCAAAAACCGTCTTTTTCGGTGGGATCTTGGCATCCGCAGGCGCCGCGTCAGCCATGTCTGCAAAGCTGCTAGCCACCATTTCGGCCAAAGATATGATGCCAGTGGAAAGCTTGCTTCCACGAATGGCTTCGACCACTGGCTGGCCCAGTTTTGCCGCTTGCGCCACTGACTTGGGGTCTGCTGGCAAAAGCAGGTCGATCTTGCGTTCGATTGTGCTTTCAAAATCCTTGCGGCTGATTTCGACGACGGCTGGTTGAACATTGTTGGCGACGACCAGCACTTTGCATTGCGGCGCATTTTGTTTCAGCCATGCCAAAACGCGAATGCTGTCGCGTGCTGAAGCCAGCGTCAGTTCGGTTGTGACAACCGCAATATTCACGTCGTTCATAAGATGCGGATAGGCAATCAGCATGCTGCGTGGCATATCGATGACGGTGTTTTCGAACGCTGCGCGGAATTCTTCCTGCAGCTGGAAAAAGGCCGATCCATCGGTCAATACCGGGCTGTTCATCGGCGCTTCTGCGGACAAGATCGACAGACGTTCATTGGCTTTGATCATGGCGCGTTCGATAAACAATCCGTCGATGCGGCTTGGGTTATCGATGGCGTCGGTCAAGCCGCGGCCGGGTTCCAAATCCATCGCAAGCGCGGCTGTACCAAAGTGCACATCAAGGTCGAGCAAACCTGTTTGATGGCCGTGTACTTGCGAGAATGCCCATGCCAGTGATGCCGCGATGGTGGACGCGCCTGAACCGCCGCGCGTTCCGATGACGGCGGTCGACACATGTGGCCGATCCACATGGCTATCATCCGCTTTCGGTGCGCTCAATGCGGCTTGTGCATTGGCGAATGAATCGCGCAGCGCGTCAGGGCTCAGTGGCTTCAACAGATAATCCTGCAGACCGGACATCAACAAATCGCGGTACAGGCGAACATCATTCACCTGGCCAACCGCAATCACGATTGTTCCAGGCTCGCACACTTCGGCGAGGCTGTTGATGTCGCTGATCGGATCACCCGATTCCGACAAATCGACCAGCAATATTTGCGGACTTGCCGAAACGGACAGCGATTGAATGGCGTTACGCAGGCCGCCTTTATAGACTTTGTCCGGGGTCCAGCCCATTTCCTCACACACGCCGCGAACGACATCCAGCGTGAGGTCGTCGCAGACATAAGCGCTAATCGGGTCGCGCGTTCCGGAGATACCGGATTTCCATGGAGCGTTCATCAGTTGCCTCCGGTCTTTGTTTTGTAAGCGTTCACCGCTGCTTTGCCGCTGTTGCTGTCGAGCCGCTTGTTATCGCGTCCCCGCACCAGATCTTCGGGGTCGGCCACCATGGCCGCAAGGTTGGAATTTATGGCGCAGCCGTAATTGCTGTGGCTAGCGGCATTGTAGTTTCGTTCGTTCGTGGCGCGCCAATCGGGGCAGGACGGGACCGATGCTTGGGACCGGGTTACAACAACGCGAATATTGCCGGGTGCAATCACCCCGGGAGTTGCCGGTGCACGTTCCGCGACCAAGACGCCGCGCTCTGCCGCTGCGGCACGCACATCACGGACGGCATCTTCGTTGCCAAAACCATCGTCGCTATCGATCGAAATGCGGTCACCATAACGAAGATCCAGCGTTTCAAACCATTCGTTCAGTCGCTTCTGGTCGGCAACGGCAATGCCATCGCCGTCGGAGGCAAGGTCGATGGCGTAATTGGTCCGCTCGACCACGGGCTGGTGCACCGAATACATGGATGTGTTGGTTGGCAATGTGCCGCAACCGGCCAAGCCAAGGCTTGCAGCGATCAGGAATGTTACCTTTTGCATATCTTGTCTCCTTGAACGGACGGTCAATTGTCGAAGCTGAAGCCGGGGCCGCTTGGGCCGGTCGCGGAGGCTTGCGATTTGACTTTTTTGGCCAACGGCGCGGGTGCGTCGGTCACGGTTCCCAGTTCGGGGCCATTCGACACGGTTGGCGCGACTGTCGGCATTGGGCGGGTTTTTTCGCCCTTGTTGCTTGTCGTCTTGCCCAGCAAAATGCGTTCAAGGTCATTTGGCGAATGCAATCCGTCTGTCGGCAAAACAATCTCGCTATCGGATACGGGCTTCACCAAATAGGGCGTGACGACGATCATCAGTTCGGTTTCGTTGCGCCGCCAACCGTTGGATTTGAAAAGCGCGCCAAGCACGGGAAGGTCACCCGCACCGGGCATCTTGTCGACCGAGCTGCCCATTGTGTTGCTTAACAATCCAGCGATCATCATGCTTTGACCCGAACCAAGCTCCACCGTCGTTTCGGCCATGCGCGTCGTGGTCGCCGGCACTTCAAAGCCGCCGAAGCGCACGGCACCTTGCGATGAAATGTCCGAGACTTCCGAACGCACCCGCAGCGAAATGCGGCCATCCGACAACACCGTTGGCGTGTAGGTCAGGTTGACACCATAATTCTTATATTCGACGTTGGTGCCATTGTTCGATGATGTCACCACTGGGAACGCGCCGCCCGCCAGAAATTCCGCCGTTTCGCCGGATACCGTTGTCAGATTGGGGTTGGCCAAGGTTGAACTTAGGCCTGCCTTTTCCGAAAGATCGAAGGCAGCTGCCACATCCATGCCAAACAAGCGACCCGCCGCCGTCAGTACATTTGTGCCCGCAGGAACGTTAAATTTATACTGCGTATATGGGCTTGTCATAAATTGTCCGGTCGCCGGGTTGAACGGAAGCGATATGGATTTTTCGGGCAGGCCAAATAGCGCCGACGCATCTACAACAGGCAGGTTATCCGGGTTCGTGACCGAGCTGATGTCCGCGATGTCACGTCCCTGATACGCGCCGCCAAGGATGCCGGTCCCGCCATGATCACGGGTTTTGAGATTGCCAGAAATTTCCTTCATCAGCGACCGGCTGACTTCAGCAATGCGGACCTGCAAATTGATCTGCAGCGGCGTCGCGTTTTTCAGCCGGGTTACGACTTGTGTGTTTCCGCCAGTAAACGCTTTGACCAAAGCTTCGGCTTCGGCGGCTTCTTCGGGTTGGTCGACCGTTCCAGTCAGCAGGATGACGCCGTTCATCGTGGTAACAATGATCTTTGAATCGGGCATCGCAAGCGCCAGCATTTGCGAGACCGAGTCCATATTGTTGCCGACGCGGACCGTTGCCTGATACACCGTACGGCCAGCGGCATCGGTTGCGTACACCGTGGTTTCGCCGGGGCCCTTGCCCAGAATGTAGATCTGGCGTCCGGTCTTTACCTCGACATCGGCGATATTGGGGTCTGCGACCACCACGTCGGTGATGTCTGAAACCAGATTGACCTGTTGCCCGCGCCCGATGGACAAGATGAGCAACTTGCCATCTTTTGCCGATTGCGCCGACGCTGCTGTTGGCATCCCGACCAACGCGCCGACCAATGTGCCCGTGCCGATGGCTGCGGTCATAGCCGCGGCGGTAAGGCCCGATTTAAATGTGGTGAAACGTGCCATATTGTTATTATCTCCGGCTAATGTCGATTTCGGTCACATTGCCGCCACGCGACACACGGACCACTGGACCCTTCATAATTTTCTCGACTTGCTTTTGCGTGCGGGCCTGTTCGGCTGCGACCGCCAATGGCATTTGTTCGGGCACGCTGCTGCGTTGGAAGCGCGAGACGTCGCCGCCGGTTGCATAGCTGCTTTTGGTGGCCGATGGCCGCTGTGCCAGCTGGCGCATGATCGCCCGTTCCTGATCCGCGGTTGCACCTTCGGGGATGTTGATATCGCCAGAGGCCAGCGCTTGTTCCAGTTCGGCGGCATTGTCGGCCAGCGAACGCAGCGAAAGGCTGATCGTGCCAATCGATTGCGCGACCGTAATCTTCTCCGCGATGCGCGGGGTCGCTTCAATCGTCACCAATTTATATTCAGAGACGACGCTATTGCCCTTGTCATCGATGGAAGGGGTTGCGCGTTGGTCCGTCGCCAACACACGCAAGTTGCGGACGATGGTTTCGGACACCTTCAATGGCGGGCCAGCGCTTGCTTCGACATTTTGTGTGAGCACAAGGTCGACACGGTCGCCGGGAAAGACAAAGCCTGCAACACCGGTCAATGCCGACACCGGCACCGTTACGGCGCGCATGCCAGGTCCAAGCGCAGCGGCGAGGAAGCCCCGATCACCGGGCTTAACAATGGACCCTTGGGTGAGTGGCTGGCCAGCGGTCACGGCGTTGCGAACCACGGTGCCGACAAGGCTCTCAATCGAGGCGCCGTCGCTGCCTTCTTTGAAATAGGCGGCTTCGATCAGCTCTTTCGGCCATGGTTGATAGCGCACGCTATCGGCGGTGATGATTGTGCCAACGGGCAAAGCCTTCGTCGCGACGAGGACTTTGGGTCCGGCGGGCACGGGGGCCGGTGCGACGGCTGCCGCAGCTTGGGGCGCAGATGCACCTGTGAACATGCTGCGCGCCATAAGGGCGGTCACTGCCGCGATTAAAAGCGCAGCCACCAGCAATATGACTTTTTTCCTATCCATGACGTATTGTCCCCTGAAAGGTCCCCTGATCGAACCATGCTATTTCATGTAAAATGGTTAAAAATCCGTTCACCGGTAATCCAAAGCCCGGACAGCGCGATCGCCACACCGTAGGGAATCCGCGCGCGGCCCTCGCGGCGTTTCCATGTGTGGATCGCAAGAAAGATGAGGGTGACCGCCGCGCCGATGATCGATGCGTATAGGATGAGGCGGATGACCTCGACCCAGTGGAACCACAATGCCAAAGCGGCAAAAAGCTTCACATCGCCGCCACCCATCGCGCCGAAATGGAACGCGACCGCAAAGACAATGAACGTAATCGCTGCGGTCAAAAGGTGCAGGCCGATATCGGTGAGGTTAAACCCGCCGCTGGCCAGCCAGAATAATGGCGCGCCAATCGCGATCGCGATGTTTATCTTGTTGAAAATAAGGCGGTATCTGATGTCGGTGTAGATGGATATCAACAGCGCAATTGCCAAGCCGCCAAGGGTTGCGTAAGCGAGAGTTTCACTGGTCATCTGCACAGCATTAACCATGAAAGATTACCAAAAAGTAACCATGCACGCACCGAAAACACCGATGAACCGCCGCGCAATTCCGGCCAATGCCGCAGAGACGATGTGGCACGCCGCCGATGGTTGGCCGATCCGGCGTATCGATTGGCAGGCGTCGACCCCGCCGCGTGGATCAATGTTGTTTTTGCCAGGGCGCGGCGATCATTATGAAAAATATCTGGAAACATTGGCTTTTTATGCCGATGCCGGATGGCATGTTACCGCCATCGACTGGCGCGGGCAGGGTGCTTCGGGCCGGTTGCTGGATGATCCGCAAGTCGGCCATATTGACGATTTCGCGACGTGGATTGCGGATTTGCGCACATTTTGGGACGCATGGAAACGCGAAACGCCAGCGCCGCATGTTGTGATCGCACACAGCATGGGCGGGCAACTGGCGATGCGCGCCTTGGTGGAAAAGGCGATTGATCCCGACGCGGTGGCGCTAAGCGCGCCGATGCTGGGCATTCAAACCGGCGGCCTGCCGCTTGCCCTCAACCACGCCGTTGCCAAGTTGTTGGTGAAATTGGGCAAGGGCAAGCAAGCCGCATGGAAAGTCAGTGAAAAGCCATTATCGCCGATGAGCATGCGCGGCAAAATGCTGACGCATGATGACGACCGCTATGAAGACGAGATTGCGTGGTGGGCGCTGCGTCCCGAGGTGAAGCTTGGGCCGCCGAGCTGGCACTGGGTGGAACGCGCCATGGCGTCCATCCGCTTGCTGGAACGCCCCGGCGCGCTGGAGGCGGTGCAAACGCCCGTCTTGCTGCTCGCGACGACGGCGGATCAATTGGTCAGCACAAAGCGGGTCATCGCAGACAGCAAAAGGCTGCCACATGCGGAAACACTGATTTTCGGCAAAGAGGCCGCGCATGAGCTGCTGCGCGAGGCAGATGGCGTGCGCGACCAGTGCCTGAAACGCATCGACGCCTTTTTGGACCAACACGCCCCCCGGCCATGAGCGATTTTAGCATTGCCATAATCGGTGCGGGCATCGCCGGGGCAAGTCTGGCCGCGCAGCTGTCTGCATATCAGTCGGTTGTCCTGATTGAGGCGGAGGCGCATCCCGGATATCACTCCACGGGCCGGTCCGCCGCGTTCTGGGTTGAATGCTATGGTGGCCCGGACGTTCAACCGCTGACAACGGCGTCGGGCCCGTTTCTGGCGAACCCACCCAAGGATTTTCACGACGGCCCATTGATGTCGCCGCGTGGCGGGCTGCACATTGGCACGGCCGAGCAGCAACCTTTGGCGGATATTATGCTGGCGGAGTTCGCGTCAAGCGGTGTGCATATTGAACGCAGCGACCGCAAGGATTTGGAACGACATGTACCCGGTCTGCGCAGCGGATGGACGACGGGGCTATGGGAGGCGGCCTGTGCGGATATTGACGTCGCCGCACTCCACGCGGCCTATCTGCGCCAAGCGCGCAAGCAGGGCGTGCAACCACATTGCAACAGCCGGCTGGAACGTGCGCAGTGGCGCGATGGCATGTGGCATATCAAAGCGGGCAGCCTGAACTGCACCGCCGATATCATCGTCAATGCCGCTGGGGCATGGGCCGATCATGTGGCGCAGATGGCGGGCGTTGCTCCCTTGGGCATTCAACCCTATCGGCGCACCATTGCGCAATTGGCGGTTGCACCCGATGTGCCTGCCGCCCTGCCGCTCGTCATTGGCCTTGATGGCAGTTTCTATTTCAAGCCCGATGCAGGTGGACGTTTGTGGCTGAGCCCGCATGACGAGACCGCAACGCCGGCGTGCGATGCCGCACCCGAAGAGCTGGATATCGCGCTTGCCATTGACCGGCTGCAGCAGGTTGTCGACTGGGACATCCGCCGGGTTGAACGTAAATGGGCCGGCTTGCGCAGCTTCGCGCCTGACCGGCTGCCGGTCATTGGCCGCGATGGGGCGCATGATGCGTTTTTCTGGTTTGCAGGGCAGGGCGGCTTTGGCATTCAGACGGCGCCTGCCGCGGCGCAGCTGGCGGGATCGTTACTGAACGATGCCATAATAGCGCCCGACCGCGTCCATGCCGCGCTCTATGCGCCGGGGCGTTTTTAAACTAGCTTACCGCACCTTATTGCCGGCAGCATCGGCTGCATCGCTGGCCAGCCGGTCTGCGCGTTCATTTTCGGGGTGGCCATTATGCCCTTTGACCCAAATCCATTCCACCTGATGCCGCGCCATCGCTGCGACCATCTCACGCCATAGGTCGGCATTGCGCACCGGCTGTTTCGCCGCGTTTTTCCAGCCATTGCGTTGCCAGCCAAAGATCCATTTTGTGATGCCGTCGATGACATATTTGCTGTCGGTGTGCAGTTTGACGCTGCATGGTTCGACAAGGGCGTTCAGCGCCTGAATGACCGCGCTCATTTCCATGCGGTTGTTGGTGGTGTCCGGATCGCCGCCCGCGATTTCCTTTTCATGCTTACCATAACGGATGATCGCGCCCCAGCCGCCCGGCCCGGGGTTGCCCTTGCACGCGCCGTCGGTGAAGATTTCGATGTTTTTCATGGCAACTGCGCCAACAGGGCTTCAACCTGATCGGGGTCGCTGTAAAAATCCAGCCGCCGTAGAAACGCCAAGGGATCTTTGCGCGTGACCAGCGCGTCGGCGGGCGTGTTAATCCAGTCGTAACACCGCGTTAACGTAAACCGCAAACACGCACCGCGCAGCAATATCGGCAATGCGTCGCGCGTTGCGGCATCCATTGGCACGGCTGCGGTGTAGCCCGCCAACATGGCCGCGCTCACGTCCGCGTCAAATATTTTGCCGTCGCCCGAAAAACACCATGCGCTGTGCGTGACCGCAAGGTCATAAGCGCGAATTTCGGAGCAGGCGAAATAGAAATCAATCAGGCCCGTGACATTGTCGCCAAGCATCAGGACATTGTCCGGAAACAGATCCGCATGGATCGCGGCCACGGGAAGATTGTTCGGCCAATGCGCCTCAAGATAATCGCATTCGGCAAATATCCGTGCAGCCAAGCCTTCGGAAATGTCGTCCAGACCTTGCGCGGTGCAGCGCATGGCAAGCGGCCGGAATGCAGCGATGCCAAGGCTGTTGGGCCGCGACAGTGTGAAGTCCGCCAGCGCCTTGTGCATCTGCCCAAGGGCAGCGCCCGTGGAGTGCGCCTGCGCCGCCGATGGTTCGGTGACCGATACACCACTGAGAAATTCGATCAGGCAGGCAGGCTTTCCAGCGATGGTCTGCAGCCAATTGCCGTTGCGGTCGGACATGAACCGCGGAACCTTGCACCCCGCTTCGTGCAAATGTTTCAGCAGCGCATAGAAAAACGGCAGATCCTTGGGATCCACGCGGTTTTCATAAATGGTCAGGATAAACCGGCTTTGTGTTGTTTCGACGAAGAAATTGCTGTTCTCAACGCCCTCGGCAATGCCTTTTAGCGAAACCAGTTCACCTGCATCATAAAGCGCCAAAAATGCACCGACCTGTTCAGGCCCTAATTGCGTATAAACGGCCAAATCAAGCCGCCGCGCCGGCCAGTTCGCGTGGCAATTTAAAGGTTATGCTCTCTTCGGCGGTTGTGACCTGCTGTTCATCGATGTCAAAATGCACGGCAAGTGCATCGATGATTTCGCGGACCAGCACTTCAGGGGCTGATGCGCCTGCGGTCAGGCCAAGCGTGTCCACACCGTCGAACCAATTCATGCTGATATCGTCAGCGCGCTGCACAAGATGCGCTTTCGCACCCGAGCGCGCGGCCACTTCGACCAAGCGCAGCGAGTTCGAACTGTTGGGCGCGCCGATGACGAGGACGAGTTCGCATTTGTCCGCAATCGCCTTTACCGCCTCTTGCCGGTTCGATGTTGCGTAACAAATATCCTCACCCTTTGGACCGACAATGTTCGGGAAGCGTGATTCAAGAATGGATGTGATTTCAAAGGTATCGTCGACCGACAAAGTTGTCTGCGTCAGAAATGCAAGATTGTCGGGATCGGCAGGCTGAAGATTGCGTGCGTCCTCTGCGGTTTCCACCAATGTCATCGCGCCTGCGGGGACTTGGCCGAATGTGCCAATGACTTCGGGATGGCCTGCATGGCCAACGAAAATGATGTGACGGCCGGCTTCGACCTGGCGTTCGGCCTGCTTATGCACTTTGGATACCAAAGGGCAGGTGGCATCAAAATAGGCAAGGCCGCGTTGCTGTGCATTGGCCGGGACTGATTTGGGGACGCCATGCGCCGAAAATACCACATGCGCGTCATCGGGCACTTCATGCAGTTCCTCGACAAATATCGCGCCCTTGGCCTTCAAACTATCGACGACAAAGCGGTTGTGCACAATTTCATGGCGTACATATACCGGCGCGCCATGTTGTTCGAGCGCAAGCTCAACAATCTTAATGGCGCGGTCCACGCCAGCGCAAAAACCGCGTGGTGCGGCCAGAAGCAGCGTGAGGGGTTTCTTGGAGATCGTTTGTTCAGTCATCGGCAATGTCCTTTAGTTAAACAGGCCGCATCCGCCAAGACCTTTCCCCTGTTGCACGTCAGGCGATGGGCGGATAAGGACCAATGCCAGCTACGTACCCGCAACCCATGCACTGTTATGCCAAGGATAGCCTATATGAAATTTGCCGCCAAAGTCCTGACCTTCGGCATTGTCGCAGCAACCTTGGCCGGTTGTTCGCGCGAGGGCGACCTTGATATCGGTGCCGGTGTAGGTGTGAACGTCACACGATCGGGCTGCCCCGCGGTCGCCATTCCGGATGGCACGGGCGACATAACCTTGTTCAACCCAGCCGACAGCCAGGACGCGAGCGCAATTGATATTGTCGCATCGATTACGAACATCCGCCCGACGTGCAACGACAGTGGCGACAAGATTTATTCGCAAGCCAGTTTTGATGTTCAGGCACGGCGCAGCGATACGCAAGGCAGCCGGACCGTGACTTTGCCCTATTTCACCACGGTGGTGCAGGGCAACAGCGCCGTTATCGCCAAGCGCGTGGGCCAAGTGACGCTGCAATTTGCCGATGGCCAGCAGCGGGCATCCGCCAGCGCGCAAGCCGGAAGCTATATCGACAAGGCATCGGCCAGCTTGCCGGCCGAAATCGTTCAAAAAATTACCAAGAAGCGCAAGCCGGGTGATCCCGATGCCGCGCTTGACCCCATGGCGGACCCTGAAGTGCGCGCGGCGGTCGTCCGATCAAGCTTTGAAATGCTTATCGGGTTCCAGCTGACCGAAGATCAGCTGCGGTATAATGTAACGCGTTGATACGCGCTTTTTTCAAGGCACGAAGATGACCCTTTTTGAACAATATGCAGCGCATGTCGATCATGCGCTGGACGCACTTGTTGCCAGCAAGACCCTGCCATCGGGCATTGATCGTGCCAATGTGACGGTCGAACCGCCGCGCGATCCATCGCATGGCGACATATCGACCAACGCCGCGATGGTGCTCGCAAAACCCGCAGGGCTTAACCCGCGCCAATTGGCAGAGGCCCTGTCGGCGGAGCTGGCAAAGGTTCCCGGCGTGACGGCTGTCGAAATCGCGGGACCGGGCTTTCTAAATTTGCGGTTGGACGCATCGGCATGGCTTGATGAACTGCGTTCAATTGCGCACGCTGGCGATGATTATGGGCGCTCACATCGTGGTGACGGCAAATCGGTGAATATCGAATATGTTTCCGCCAACCCGACTGGGCCAATGCATATGGGGCATTGCCGTGGTGCCGTCGTGGGCGATGCGCTTGCCGCGCTCATGGAGTTCGCCGGCTACCGTGTTGTGCGCGAATATTATATCAACGATGCCGGTGGGCAGGTCGATGTTTTGGCGCGATCCGCGCATTTGCGGTATCGCGAGGCATTGGGCGAGACCATTGAAATCGCCGAAGGGCTTTACCCCGGCGATTATCTGATTCCGGTCGGTCAGCGGCTGGCCGAGCGTTTTGGCGACCAATATGTCGCCCAGCCAGAGGCAGAATGGCTTGCGTTGTTCCGCAAAGCTGCTGTTGCCGAGATGATGGACATGATCAAGGCCGACCTCGCCTTGCTTGGCATCCATCACGACCTGTTTTCATCCGAAGCCGAGCTGCATGAAGCGGGCAAGGCGGACATTGCCGAGCGCGAATTGCGCGCGCGCGGCCTTGTCTATGACGGCGAATTGGAAAAGCCAAAGGGCAAGGAAATCGAAGATTGGGAGCCGGTTACGCTTCCCTTGTTCCGGTCGACGCAATTTGGCGATGACCAAGACCGGCCAATCAAGAAATCCAACGGCAGCTGGACCTATTTCGGTGCTGACCTTGCCTATCATTTCCAGAAAAGTCAGGGCGTTGACGCCATGATCGACATCTGGGGCGCGGATCATGCGGGTACCGTCAAGCGGATCAAGGCGGCGGTCAACGCGCTGACCGATGGCAAGGTCGATTTCGATATCAAGCTGGTGCAAATGGTGCGCCTGCTGCGCGGCGGTGAGCCTGTTAAAATGTCTAAGCGGTCGGGCAGCTTTGTCACGCTTGCCGATGTGATTGAAGAAGTTGGCAAGGATGTCGTCCGCTTCACAATGCTGACGCGCAAATCCGATGCGCAGATGGACTTTGACTTTGCCAAGGTGGTCGAAGCATCGAAGGACAATCCGGTATTTTATGTGCAATATGCCCATGCGCGTATCGCCTCGACACTGCGCAAGGCAGAGGGCGAGGGCTTGGGCGTCGACGGGTCGGAACTGGCGTTGTTGGGTGACGCCGAAATCGGCCTTATTCGCGAAGCCGCAAACTTCCCGCGCATTGTCGAAGCGTCCGCCAAATCGGGTGAGCCGCACCGTATTGCCTTTTACCTCAATGACTTGGCGGCAGCGTTCCATGCGTATTGGAACCTGGGCAATGACCAACCGGACAAGCGCTTCATATTGGCGCAGGACCCGGCGCTAACCGGCGCAAGGCTTTTCATGGCGACCAATATCGGGCAAGTTCTGCGCAATGGTTTGCGCCTGATGGGCGTCGAGGCCGCTTACAATATGTAGCAATTGGGGGACCGGCATGAACAACACCAACAATAATGGACTGAATCTAAACGATCCCGATCGTCTGCCCTGGTTGGAAACCGCTGACGGTTACGAATATGCTGATCGTGCATCCCCGCTGAAGATAGCGGTGATGTTGCTTGCCGGGCTTGTCTTGCTCGCCGCGATTATTGGCGCGGTCTATTGGCTGCAGCGTAACCAGATCGGCGGCGCGAATGGCAATGGCCAACTGATTGCTGCGCCCGCAGGCGCCTATAAGGTCAAGCCTCAGGACGCCGGTGGCAAAAGATTTGAAGGTGAGGGCGACTCCGCCTTTGCCGCGAGCGAAGGCACCAAAACCGGCGCGACATTGGTTCCCGCCGCGAAAGTCGCGGTCGCCGCGCCACCTGCTGCCATGGCATCGGCTCCAGTGGCGGCGCCAGCACCGTCTGCGGCAGCACCGACCAGCACAGTCATGGTGCAATTGGGCGCGTTCGGCGATTCTGCCAAGGCTGACGCGGCTTGGGCTGCGCTGAACAAGCGCTTTGGCTTTTTGGCCGGAATGAACCGCAAAATCGCGGAAACCAATGTCGAAGGCGGCCGCAAGGTTTTCCGGCTTCAGGCCGTGACCGCGAATTCGTCCGAAGCGCAGCAATTGTGCGCAAAGCTGAAGGTAGCTGGCGAAAACTGCCTGATCGTGCGGTAGCGGCGTCGCGGTTGTAAAGTTTCCATTTGCAACTTATGCCGCCCGCACGCTTCAAGGAGAAGAACATGCCTGCATTATATGACGTCGCCATTCCCGCTTTCATCCGCGGCCTGAAAAACCTGTCGAACATGCTCGAAAAGGGCAGCGCCTTTGCCGCGGAGCAAGGCATGCCCCTGTCCGACCTGCTTGATGCGCGCCTGATCGACGACATGGCACCGCTCACGCGGCAGGTGCAGATGGTGACCGATACCGCAAAGTTCGTCGCGGTCCGCGTCGGCCAAGTGGAAAATGCACCATGGGCTGATGATGAAGCCAGCTATGCCGATGTGCAGGGCCGCGTTGCCAAGGCGATTGCGTTTCTGGAAGCCGCATCGCCCGATGGTTTTGAAGGCCGCGAAGACGCGAAAGTCGTGCTCACCACGCCAAGCGGTGACATACCTTTCACGGGCAACACTTACGTCCACGGCTTTGCCATTCCCAATTTCTTCTTCCACCTCAGCATGGCCTATGCGTTGCTGCGGATGAAGGGCGTGCCCGTGGGCAAGCTCGATTTCCTTGGGGCAATCCGTTAATTATACACAGCTTTGGGCCAAAGCGCCGCTGCTCCATGCTTGCCTTGGGGGCACGGCGGCCCTAGCTTGCGCGCTATGAAGCCCGTGATATTTGGCCTTTCGGGCCTGACCCTGACTAATGATGAAAAACGCCTGTTTCGCGATGTCGAACCGGCGGGCTACATCCTGTTCAAACGCAATATTGAGGACCGCGCTCAGGTGCGCGCGCTGACGGACAGCCTGCGGACCTTGCATGGCCGCGATGATGTGCCTGTCCTGATTGATCAGGAAGGCGGCCGCGTTGCGCGTATGCGCCCGCCCGTCTGGCCCGACTTTCCCGCCGGCGGCGCCTTTGATGCGCTGTACGATTTGGCACCGATGACCGCGATTGAGGCTGCGCGCTGCAATGCCGAAGCCATCGGGCTGTCGCTCAACGAAGTGGGCATTAATGTCGATTGCTTGCCCGTTCTGGATGTCCGCGTGCCCGAAACGCATTCGGCCATCGGCGACCGCGCGCTGGGTAGTGACCCGATACGCGTTGCCGCGCTTGGCCGCGCGATATTGGACGGCCTTGCAAAAGGCGGCGTCATTGGCGTCGTCAAACATATGCCGGGGCAGGGCCGCGCCAGCGTCGATACCCATCACGACCTGCCACATGTCACCGCCAGCGCGGCTGAGCTGGAACAAGACCTCGCGCCATTTCGCGCGCTCAAGCATGCCGCGATGGGCATGACCGGGCATGTGGTCTATGATGTGTGGGACGATCAGCACACGGCGACCATGTCGCCTTATGTTTTGAATGATATCATCCGTGCAAATATCGGCTTTGACGGCCTGTTGATGAGCGACGATCTCGATATGAATGCGCTTCAGGGGGACGTGGCGACACGCGCGCTGCGCTGTGTTGAGGCGGGATGCGACATCGCGCTCAACTGCTGGGGCCGGTTGGACGAAATGCGTGCGATTGCGGACATGTTGCCCGAAATCACCGCAGCGGCACGGGCGCGGCTGGACCGCGCAATGGCCTTGCCTGTCCCCGCATTTGATGCCGACCGACTTGCATATTTGCTGAATAAACGGGATCAACTGCTCGCGCTTGCGGACACAAGTGCCAAGCTGACCGGTGGAGCAACGGGCGCGGCATGACGGGGCAATTGCTCTTTGATGAAGAGCAAGATGCGCTCCGCACCGAGAGCGTGCCCGAACCCAATGTCCTGACCATCGACATTGACGGATGGGAAGGGCCGCTTGATCTGTTGCTGGCACTCGCGCGCAATCAAAAGGTCGATTTGCGGCAACTGTCGATCCTCGCCTTGGTCGAACAATATCTTGTCTTCATTGATGAGGCACGCGCGCTGAAGCTCGAGCTGGCGGCGGATTATCTGGTGATGGCGGCGTGGCTGGCCTATCTCAAATCCGCACTGCTGCTGCCCAAGGACCCGACCATTGACCCGTCGCCGGAGGAGCTTGCGCTGCGCCTGCAACTGCGGCTTGAACGGCTGAATGCCATGCGCGAAAGCGGCGCGCGGTTGATGGCGCGGGACCGGGTGGGGCGCGATATCTTTTTGCGCGGCAATCCCGAAGGCTTGCGCGTGGTCAAGGCGCGGGCTTGGGAATGCGACTATTTCGAACTCATCACCGCATATGGCCAGGTAAAGGCGCGCACGCAGCCGGTGATGCATGTCGTGAAAAAACGGCAAGTCATGACACTTGAGGAAGCGCTGGAGCGTGTCTCCGCAATGATTGGCCGCTCGGTCGATTGGACGTCTATTGAGGCGTTTCTGCCCATCCATGCCGAGCCTGCGCTGCGCAAATCGGCGCTGGCATCCAGTTTCGTGGCCGCGCTTGAGCTGGCGAAACGCGGCGCTGTTGATTTGCAGCAAGAGGCGACATTTGCGCCATTGTTGTTAAGGGTGAAGGCATGACGATAGAAAGCGATCCCCATGTTCGCGCGGTCGAGGCGACCTTGTTCGCCAGTGACCAGCCCATGACCGTTGAACAGATTCGCGGATATGTCGGCGACGAAGTCGATATCGTCGATGCGCTGGCGCAGCTGGAGGCGCATTATGCCGGGCGCGGCGTCGAACTGGTCCGGCGTGGCAAGTCGTGGCATTTCCAGACGGCGGCCGATCTTGCCTATGTTTTACGCCGCGAACGCGAAGAAAGCCGAAAGCTCAGCCGCGCAGCGGTCGAAACGCTGGCGATCATCGCCTATCACGAACCTGTGAGCCGCGCAGAGATTGAGGCCATTCGCGGCGTGCAGATTTCGAAGGGCACGCTGGATGTGTTGATGGAGGCAGGCTGGGTGCGGCCAGCGGGTCGGCGCGATGTGCCCGGCCGTCCATTAATTTACGCCACAACCGCTGGATTTCTGTCGCATTTCGGCCTCATTAGTCGCAAGGATTTGCCGGGCATTGACGATTTGAAAGCCGCTGGACTGCTCGATCCGATCGACACCGCAATGGGCGATATGCATTTTGCAGGCGAAGAAAGTGACAGCGAACTGGAAATTGACGAAAACAACGCCTAGATAGGGTGGGATAGCTGCGCGATCACGGTCGCAATTTTCGGGGCGAACCCCGGTAGGAGTTTGAAATGGGCGGTTTTAGTATCTGGCATTGGCTGATTGTCGGCATTCTGGTTTTGCTCTTGTTCGGCAAGGGCCGTTTTTCCGACATGATGGGTGACGTTGCCAAGGGCATTAAAAGCTTCAAAAAAGGCATGAGCGAAGACGACGACGCGCCAAAGGCTCCCCCACAGATCGGCTCCACGACCGTCATCGATGCCGAAAAGCAGACCGATAAAACCCAATAATATTGGGGCAGTATCCACACTGACCATGACACGCCATCCGATAAGGTTGGCGTCGTTACGGCCCGCCGGATTGGCCAATTGAATGTTTGACATCGCGTCTTCCGAACTGTTGCTTGTCGTCCTTGTGGCGTTGCTGGTCATTGGCCCAAAGGATCTGCCAAAGGCGTTGCGCGTTGTTGGCAAATGGGTGGGCAAAGCACGCGGTGTCGCGGCGCATTTCCGTTCCGGCTTTGACGAAATGGTGCGTCAGTCCGAACTCGAAGAGTTAGAGAAAAAGTGGAAAGCGGAAAACGAACGCATCATGCGCGAACACCCCGCCGATCCGCGCGCCGATGTCCTTGGTGATGATACCGGGTCTGCCGCCGCAACGGTTGCTCAGCCCGAATTGCCGATAGATCCGCCCTCTGCAGAAGTCGCACCCAAAGCATGAACGATATTGATGACAGCAAAATGCCGTTGCTCGATCATTTGATTGAGCTGCGCAGCCGTCTGCTCTGGAGCTTTCTGGCGCTCGCCATCGCCTTTGGCATCAGCCTGTATTTTGCGCGGCCCATTTTCGGATTTCTGGTGCAGCCATTGCTGGAGTCCGGTCAAAAGACGCTGATCTACACCGCGATATTCGAGGCGTTTTTCGTCGAGATAAAGGTCGCGTTTTTCGCCGCTGGCTTCTTCTCTTTCCCCGTATTTGCAACGCAGCTGTGGCGCTTTGTCGCGCCGGGATTGTATAATAAGGAAAAGCGCGCGTTTCTGCCATTTTTGCTGGCAACGCCGGTGTTGTTCATCCTTGGCGCGTCGATGGCCTATTTCATGGCGATACCCGTTGCGCTCGAATATCTATTGGGCTTCGGCGGAAATGTTGGCGGCGTGCAACAACAGGCGCTTCCGGGCGTCGACAATTATCTCAGCTTTGTGATGAAGTTCATTTTTGGCTTTGGCATTTCGTTTCTGTTGCCCGTGCTGCTGATGCTGTTGGAACGGGCAGGGATTGTCACGCTGGAACAGCTGCGCGGTGCGCGCCGTTATGCGATTGTCGGCGCATTTGCCATCGCGGCGGTGCTGACGCCGCCGGACGTTGTCTCGCAACTGCTGCTCGCCATTCCTTTGTGTATCTTGTTTGAAATGGCACTCGTCGCCATCTGGTTCACGCGCCGCCGCCGCGCCAAAGCCGAAGCGGCTAAAGAGGCCGTGACGTAGGTTTCATTCGGGCGGTGCCAAACAACGGCATCCTCCCCCTCCCTCGTCATCCTGAACTTGTTTCAGGATAACAAGCGACGGCTGCCCGTTATGCTGAAACAAGTTCAGCATGACGAAAGGGGGCCTGTTGTTGCTAAGATTTACACATTAGCGCCCGCGCCAAAGCCAATAGGGGGCTATCAAATGGCAACACATCCACGCAACATCGCTGAACGCATTATTCAGTATTGAATATGTACAAATATATGTACATACTGCATATATTGTAAAAATAAGGAGACCCTGAACATGGACGTTTTAACGTACACGGATGCGCGCGCAAATCTCAAAGCTGTTATGGACAGAGTCGTAGAAGACCGCACACAAGTTGTTGTTACTCGGCAAAAATCCGAAGCAGTCGTTATGATGTCGCTGGCTGATTGGAATGCTATGGAAGAAACAATGCATCTCCTCTCGACGCCTAGCAATGCATCGCGCCTACGCGAATCAATCGAGCAGCTCGAAGCTGGACATGGAAAAGTACGTGCGTTGAGCGACGCGTGAAAATCGTCTTTTCGGACAATGCGTGGGATGACTACCAGCATTGGGTAAACAATGATGGCGGAAATCTCGTTCGCGTAAATTCTTTAATCGAACAATGCCGCAGGACACCATTTGAAGGAACTGGCAAGCCAGAACCTTTGAAGGGTGATTTGCAGGGTTGGTGGTCAAGGAGAATAACACAAGAAGACCGCCTGGTTTATCGTGTAGAAGGCAAGGGTAAGGATCAGCGCTTAGAAATCGCGCAGTGCCGCTTTCATTATTGAATTCATGCCAAATTGAGGCGCAGGTCAAAAAACCACTTTCCTACAAATAACCATATCGGTTATTCGAGTCGCGTCATGCAGGCGGCGGTCCGGAACGCTGGTCGGGATGATGGGAACGCTGGCGGGGAAACCCGTTGGCACGGTCGGCGCGATAGGGTGCGTGCTTCAGCCTGAAAAAGGGCCTGTTGCATCAAGCTCTGAACAGCGCAAACATGGCTGGATGTGGCGGGAAACCGTCCTGTCCGTGCGGACAGCCTTTGGAGGTTTACGAACCTTAACCCCGATGGACAGCATGCCAGCCAGCAAAGGCGGCCCGGGGGCAATAGCCTGATGGAACAAGCGGGCCTTAATCAACCAACACCATCAGCCGGAAGCACGCACCAGCGCTTCCGCGCCGGCCGTCCCCCTTTTGCACGCAGCAGGGCCGCGTTTAATTTCTGTAGGAAATAATCTTGCCGATGTTGGAAAGATTATCGCATTGTCAGGTAGCGCGGTCGCCCGCTTCGCCGACCGATTCAATATCTTCGCCGACGCCTTTGACCGTGTTGCAGGCCGCAGCCAGCAAGGAAGCCGAAAGCAGGATGATCGTTGCAAATTTGCGCATAACATTCTCCATCATCGCGTCTGACACTGCAGACTCCCAGATAGAACGTGGCATGCGGCGCTATGTTCCGGTTGCGCGCTTTTGGCCGCGCGCTTGGCGTTAAAAGCTGATGCGCGCGGACAGACGGAAATCGCGACCGGACAGCGGGACAAAATCTTTCGTGAAAGATGCCGACCGGCGGGCGACAACATCGAAAATATTGTTCGCAGACGCAATCAGCGCAATGTTGCGGTCGCTGCCAAAGGGACGCCATGTCGCGGTCGCATTGACCAAGGTGAAGCCGTCGGTCGCTGTTTCGAACGGCGCTGTTTTTGTCTGGGCATCGCTCCATTCGACTTCACCACGCAGATCAAGACGGGTGCCGTTCAACTCCACGCCGCCCAACACACGCAAGGGCGGGATGCGCGGGACATTGCCCGCACCGCCGGAGATTTTGGCCCGTGTATAATCGGCAACGGCATCGACCTTCAGGTCAACATCGCCAAAGCTTGCCACCTTTTGCGATCCCTGAAACTCGACGCCCCAGACCTTGGCATCATTCTGAAAATATTGGAACATAGGCAGGTCGTCTTCAACGTTGCCTGTTTCCGCTTCGTAAATGAAATTGTCGAACTGGTTGCTGTACAGCGTCAGGTTGAATGCGGTGTCCGCCGTGTCATAACGCGCATACAGCTCGCGATTCCACGCGCGCTCGCTCTTCAGCAACGGGTCACCGACTTCAAATGCCTGCGTCGCGATATGCGGACCGTTGGAGAACAGCTCCTCGACCGCTGGCGCGCGGCCCGTGCGTGACAGGTTCGCGCCGATCTTCAAATCGCCGATATGGTAACCAACGCCAAAGGCGGCAGAGACATTGTTGAACGACCGGCTGAGGCCCAAAGTATCCGCGCGCAGTTCGGCCGTGTCAAAACGCAGCGCGACTTCGGCGTCGAGATTTCCGGCGGTGAATTCCTGCAGCGTGAACAATCCAAATTGCAGGCTCTTGTTTGGCGGCACGAATGCTTCGGCGCCAATCGCGTCCAGATTGCGGGATTGATATTGCGCACCGCTTGCGCCGCGCCAGCCCCCACGATCATTCTGGATAAATTCAGCGCGGCCCTCAAACCCCTTGCTGTTGAAAATGGTGCCGATCTCGTCACCTTCAAATTCGGTGTGGCTGTAATTGGCATAGCCCGCCCGCAGGCGCAGCTTTTCAAACAGGCCATCGCCCAAATCCAACTCGCCGCGGACATCGAAACGATATTGCCGCATGCCAATGGTTACAGGCGCTTCCTCTTCGCCGCCATCGCCATGTGCATGTGCATGCCCACTGCCGGGGCGGGCAGGGATGCCGTAATTGGTGTCATAAATGCTGTAGGACAGGCCGATATTGCCGCCATCGTCGATAAAGGCGATGCCGCCCGCTGC
>JBEDET010000008.1:0-45157 GCA_041175505.1 Pseudomonadota bacterium | reverse complement strand
GCCAGACAATCCATGTAAATGGCGGCATGGCGATGCTTTGAAGCATAACCGTCGCTTGCCACTTGCCAGCGGGCAATCTGGACATTAGGGCGATTACTGAAATTCATCCTCCCAACAATATAAGGGGCACAAAAATGAGCGATACCGCAGAACGGGTCAAAAAAATTGTAGTTGAGCATCTCGGCGTTGAAGCTGACAAGGTCACGGAAGCTGCAAGCTTCATCGACGATCTTGGCGCAGACAGCCTCGACATCGTTGAGCTCGTCATGGCGTTCGAAGAAGAATTCAACGTTGAAATTCCTGACGATGCGGCTGAAAAGATCGCTACCGTTAAGGACGCGATCGACTTCATCAACAGCAACGGCTGAACCGTCTCGCGCGCTGTGTCGCGCGGGCAGTTATAAATTCCAGCGGCTTTCCGACCGGCGTTAACAGCGCTACCGTCGGAAAGCCGTTTGCATTTTGGCACTTATTCGCGGTATTGGGCTGCGAAGATTAGCATTTTGGAGATAACGCAATGCGTCGTGTCGTGGTCACTGGACTGGGTCTGGTTACACCTTTGGGGGCTGATGTCGAAACGACATGGTCCAACCTGATTGCTGGCAAATCCGGCGCAGGCATGATTACCCGTTTTGACGCCAGCGACCATAAATGTCATATTGCCTGTGAGGTGAAGCCAAAGGACCACCCATGGGGCTTTGACCCCGACAAGCGCGTTGACCACAAGGTTCAGCGGCAGGTTGATCCCTTTATCATTTACGGCATCGATGCCGCAGGTCAGGCATTGGAAGATGCCGGCCTCACCGAATTGACCGAAGAACAAAAAGTGCGCGCAGGCTGCTCCATCGGATCCGGCATTGGCGGTCTGCCCGGCATTGAAAGCGAAGCATTGCTGCTCGCTGAAAAAGGCCCAGGCCGCGTTAGCCCGCATTTCGTGCATGGCCGGCTCATCAACCTGATTTCTGGTCAGGTCAGCATTAAATATGGCCTAAAAGGCCCCAATCACGCCGTGGTGACCGCCTGTTCCACCGGCGCGCATTCCATTGGTGATGCCGCGCGTATGATCCGCGACGATGATGCCGACATTATGTTGGCTGGCGGCGCAGAAGGCACGATCAACCCACTGGGCATTGCGGGCTTTGCGCAAGCGCGTGCATTGAACATGAGCTTTAACGACCGTCCCGAGGCCGCAAGCCGCCCCTATGACAAGGACCGCGACGGTTTTGTTATGGGTGAAGGCGCAGGCGTTATCGTTCTGGAAGAATATGAGCACGCAAAGGCACGCGGCGCTAAAATCTACGCCGAAGTTGTTGGCTATGGCCTTTCGGGCGATGCCTATCACGTGACCGCGCCGCATCCCGACGGCGACGGTGCGTATCGTTCGATGCAGATGGCCTTGAAAAAGGCGGGTATGACGCCAAGCGATATTGATTATATCAACGCCCATGGCACATCGACGATGGCCGACACCATCGAACTGGGTGCTGTGAAGCGTCTATTTGGTGATGCGATTGCGAACGTCTCAATGAGCTCGACCAAGTCCGCCATTGGCCACCTTCTCGGCGGCGCTGGTGCGGTCGAAAGCATTTTCTGCATCCTCGCACTCCGCGATCAAATCGTTCCGCCAACGCTCAATCTGGACAACCCGGATGAAGGCACAGAAGGCGTCGATTTGGTGCCGCATGTGGCCAAGAAGCGTGAAGTAAAAGCTGTCCTGAACAACAGCTTTGGCTTTGGCGGGACCAATGCCAGCCTGATTATGAAGGCGATCTGACGATATGCGCCGCCTCGCCAGATGGGCGATATTAGCGGCGGCGCTGCTGCTTGCTATCATTGCGGGCAACTTCATCTACGGCTGGACCGCACCCGGTCCGCTGGAGCGCGAAGTTACCGTGGTTATCAAGCCGGGCTCCAGCATTACCCTGGCCGCACAGCAGCTTGAAAAAGACGGCGTCATCAAGTCCGCCGATGCGTTCGTAAACCGCGCGCGCATTTTTGGCGGCACCAGCACGATTAAGGCTGGCGAGTTCATCATCCAGCCAAAGGCGTCGAATGCCGAGATATTGTCCATCCTGACCGGTGGCAAAACCGTCCAGCGGATGGTCACAATCCCCGAGGGGATGCCGTCGATCATGGTCTACGAACGGTTGATGGCGAATGACCGCCTCAGCGGCACTATCGCAATGCCGGCCGAAGGCTCCGTGCTTCCCGACAGCTATGCCTTTGCCATCAACGAGCCGCGCGCTGCTGTGCTGAAACGCATGCAAGACGCGATGACAAAAACAATGGACGAGCTTTGGCCAGAGCGTAGCCCAAACACGGTCGTTAAAACGCCGCTTGAGGCGTTGACGCTGGCGTCGATTGTCGAAAAGGAAACGGCGCTGAAATCCGAACTGCGGATTGTGGCTGGGGTATATTCCAACCGCCTGCGCAAGGGCATGCGGCTTCAGGCGGACCCGACGATCATTTACCCGATTACCAAAGGCAAGCCGCTTGGCCGTCGCATCCGCCAATCCGAAATATCCGACGTCAACGATTATAACACTTATGCGATGGCGGGCCTGCCAAAGGGCCCCATTGCCAATCCGTCACGCGCCGCGATTGCCGCCGTGCTGAACCCGCAAACGACGAGCGCCTTGTTCTTCGTCGCCGATGGCAAGGGCGGCCATGTATTTGCCGACACGCTGCAACAACACAACGCCAACGTCAAAAAATGGTACGCAATCCGCCGCGAACGCGGGGAAATGTAATCCTTTAAGGTTCGACGATTTTGAATGCTCCGGGCATCGGGTCAAGCGCGGCCTGAAGCTTGTCAACGACGGACCGGTCGCCTTCGATCTTCAGCCCAGCCATTTGCAATTGCGCTGCCGGCATTTTCAGGAACAACAAAGCGAGGAACAGCTGGCGCGGCCCGGTAACGGTAACGGCCGGCGCAGCATGGCCTGTTCCCATCTCGCTGATCATCACCGCGTTGCCGACGGTGACTTTTGCTGTCTCTTTCCGGTCCGAAATAACAAAGTTCAGCGTCAGCGCCGTATTGCCGATGATCGTGGGATCCAATCGGGTTGCGACAGAATCGAGCAACAGGCCGGTTGGTATCGCTGAAATCATGTCGATGCTTTGCGTACTTACGCCCGCCTTCATGCCTTGCCTTAGCTCAGCCGCACCGGTCAGGAACATGTTACGCCAAATCGCGGACTCAGCCTGAAAACCTTGCTGTTCATAGCTGTCGGCAAGCAAAGCGCGGCCTTCGACATTTTTAGGATCGGCAAAGACCAATTGGTTCAACAGGTCCGAGGACCAGCGATAGTCCCCTGCCTTCATGGCCTTTTTGGCCGCCGCGAGCAGCTTCTTTGCGCCGCCCATTGCCGCGACCATTTTCGCGGCGCGAATTTCGGGTGGATGGGGGTTAAGATTGGCAGGGACTGCGTCGTACCAGCCAAGATAATATTGATATATCGCCTTCGAATTATGGCTGTAAGTGCCGTAATAGCCCTTGTTGAACCATTGGTCGCCAATTGCTGGCGGCGCTTTCAACACCTCGGCAATCTCGGCCTGGGTAATGCCCTTGTTCATCATGCGGACTGTCTGGTCGTGCATATATCGATAATTATCGCGCTGCCCCGACAGCGATCCCTTGACCTCGGATTGCCCAAAGCGCGGCCAGCAATGGCTTGAAATCATTATATCGCTGCGGTCCCCGTAAAGGTTGACGGCTTCGTTGAGGAAGCCGGACCAGCTGAGCGTATCCCGCACCTTCGCACCGCGCGGGGTCAGAATATTGTGCAGGCTGCATGTTGCTATTTCCGCAGCCAAAAATGTGCGCGCTGCGGGGATATAAACGTTCATTTCAGCTGGCGCTTCTGTAGCGGGCACCATTTGAAATTCGAGGCTCACGCCGTCAATTTCGCGCACTTCGCCGGTTTTGCGAATATCGATGGTTGGCGAAATGAGCGTAATGTCGCCGCCGCCAATGCCTTTACCGATGCCGCTGCCCATTTGACCCTGCGGTCCCGGCGCCAAGTTGGTGCCAAATTGGAATGTCGCGCGCCGTCCCATCGCTGGCCCAGCCATGACATTTTCGGACGCGGTTTCAGCCAGAAAATGTTCGGGCGCGATAATAGCGACCTTACCCGCCTTCACATCGGCTTCATTGACGATACCGCGCACGCCGCCAAAATGGTCGCCATGGCTGTGGCTATAAATAACTGCCGATACAGGGCGCGTGCCCAGCTTTTCATTGACTAGCTTCATCGCTGCTGCCGCCGTATCGCGGCTGGTCAACGGGTCGATGATAATCCAACCCGTTTGCCCTTTGATGATGGTCATGTTGGACACATCAAACCCGCGCACTTGCCACATATTGTCGGTCACCGCATAGAGGCCATGCTTGCGCAAAAGCCCCATGTGCCGCCACAGGCTGGGGTTTACAGTGTCCGGCGATGCCGAATTGCCCATCCAGTCATAAGCGCCCAGATTCCAGACAGGCTTGCCATCTTTGTTCGTAATGATGGGGTCCGCCAGACTTCCAAGAAACCCGCGATCTGCAAATTCAAGGTCACGACCATCTTCGACCGGAAGCTGCGCCGCCATGCTGCGCTGTGCGGCAATGGTCGCGTCCGATGCTGGCTTTGCGTCTTGTGCGAAAGCGCCTGTGGCCGACGCCGTGCTCAATAGCATGGCGCATAAGAATTTCTGCATGTTGGTCTCTCCCCCAAATTTTTTTGGACGATGCATCATAAGGCGGCGTAGGTAAATCAGGTTTTTCAACCCCGGGGTTATCCAACCATCAGATTTATAAGAAACTATACGGATCGACATCCACCCCGACCCGAACGCTCCGGGGAAAATGCAAGCTGCCCAGCCATTCGCGAATTATCGTCTGCACCTCGACCGAACGTTGTGCATGGACCAACAGCCGCTGGCGGTACCGGCCACGCAGCATTGCGAGCGGCGCTGGCGCAGGGCCGTAAACATACATGCCGTCGACCTGCGGTGCCGCGCCACCGACCGCGCGCGCCGCTTCAATAGCCTCGCGTTCGTCTTCTGATGAAATGATGATCGCCGCGAAGCGTCCGAACGGCGGCGCGCCAGCGAATTTGCGTTGCTCGGTTTCCGCATCATAAAATGCGTCGCGGTCCCCTGCGACCAACGCGGCGATGACGGGGTGGTTGGGATTACGCGTCTGTATAAAAACCTCACCCGGCTTTTCGCCACGCCCTGCCCGGCCGGCCGCTTGCGCGATTTGCTGGAATGTCCGCTCAGCAGCGCGCAAGTCGCCACCTTCAAGACCAAGGTCGGCGTCAATAACCCCGACCAAGGTCAGCTCAGGAAAGTGATATCCCTTGGTCACCAACTGCGTGCCGATGATGATGTCGACCGCCTTATTTTCAACCCGTGAGACGAACTCGGCGGCTTTTTCCGGCGACCATAATGTGTCCGATGTCGCAACGATTGTGCGCGCATCGGGCAACAGGCGATTTACCTCATCACAGATGCGTTCAACGCCGGGGCCACAGGCGACCAAAGTATCACTTTCACCGCATTCCGGGCATTCATCGGGCGGCGGCATGACATGGCCGCAATGGTGGCACGCAAGCCGGCGAACCAACCGGTGTTCGACCATCCAGCTTGTGCAATTGGGGCATTGAAAGCGGTGGCCGCATGTCCTGCACAAGGTAAGCGGCGCAAAGCCGCGCCGGTTAAGGAACAGCAGGCTTTGCTCGCCGCGTTCCACGCGCTCTTCCAACGCCTTGAGCAATGTGGGCGCAATCCAATGTTGACGCTCGGGCGCGTCCAAGGTGAGATCAATGGCCTTGATTTCCGGCATTTTCGCCGCGCCGAAACGGGACGGGATTTCCAATCCTTTATAGCGGCCAATTGTGACCATATGGCGCGATTCCAACGCCGGTGTGGCCGACGCCAGCACGACGGGAAAGCCTTCAAAGCGACCTCGCATCACGGCAACATCGCGGGCGTGGTACCGCACGCCATCTTCTTGCTTGAAACTGCTCTCATGCGCTTCGTCGACAATGATCAGGCGCAAATTGGCAAAGGGCAGGAACAAAGCCGACCGTGCCCCGACAAGCACCTTTGCACTGCCGTCCGCCACCGCGCGCCACACACGGCGGCGCTGCGTTGACCGCAAATTGCTATGCCACACGGCCGGCTCCACCCCGAAACGCGCTTCAAAGCGGGCAAGGAATGGCGCCGTCAGTGCGATTTCGGGGAGCAGCACGAGCACTTGCTTGCCCAGACGAATAGCCTCGGCAACGGCTTCAAAATAGGTTTCGGTTTTGCCAGATCCCGTCACGCCGTCGAGGACGAAGGTGTCAAACCCACCCGATCGGACGGCGGTGACCATTGCGTCGGCCGCGACCATTTGCGCGTCATTCAATTTAGGCGCGTCGAAATCTGCGAGCGGTTCCGGGAGCGGAGAATCCACGCTGATCGTAACGGGTTCAAAGGACCCTGCCTTTATAAGCCCGCGGATAACAGCATCGCTAACGCCTGCTTCTGCCGCAAGTTCGCGTACAAGGCCTTGCGCCCCCTCCAACGCGTCAAGCGCGGCGGCGCGTTGCGGCGTGAGCCGTGCGGGTTCAAAGCCGGTGCGCCGATATTCAATGATCGTACCAGACACCGTAAACGCCGCAGACGACGCCAAGACCATCCGCAACACCGCGGCATGGCTGGTCAGATAATAATCGGCGACCCAGTTGACGAGGCGGCGCAACCCTTGCCCAAGTGGCGGACAGTCGAGCAGTTCCAAGACGGGCCGAAGTTTGCTGGCATCGACTGGTTCATCGCCAAAAACATCGTCATCCCAGATAACACCCGGCAATTTACGCGGACCCAGCGGGACCATCACCACGCAACCGGGGCCCGCCTCCATACCCGCAGGCAACCGATAGTCGAGCGGACCAATCGCTTGCGTCAACAGGACGACACGGACACGGTTGGTGGGCGGATTCATCCCGTCGATATAGGCAGACAAATGGGGGACGTCACCCACCTATCCCTGCCAATTTAAAAGCATGTTCCTTTGCCCTGAAATATTGCGGCAAACCCGCACGGAATATTGCCTGTCATTTCCGCGTTAACTTTGCCAATAGGCAGTCAACCGAATCTACTATCAGGAATAACGTGCCATGAAATTTTTTGCCGACACCGCTGACATTGCCGATATCAAAGATCTGGCAGCGACTGGCTTGCTTGATGGCGTCACCACCAACCCCACTTTGATTGCCAAATCGGGCCGGGATTTCATTGAAGTAACCCGCGAAATTTGCGCGCTGACCGATGGACCTGTATCCGCCGAAGTCGTTGCGCTGGATCATCCAACGATGATGAAAGAGGCGGAAATCCTCCGCAAGATCGCAAGCAACGTCTGCATCAAGGTGCCATTGACGATTGATGGTCTGAAAACCTGCAAGGCGCTGACGTCAGAAGGGACCATGGTCAATGTGACCTTGTGCTTCTCTGCAAACCAAGCGCTGCTCGCGGCCAAAGCCGGTGCCACTTTTGTATCGCCCTTCGTCGGTCGTCATGATGACAATGGCTTTGACGGCATGCAGCTGATCAGTGACATTCGCCTGATTTACGACAATTACGCATTCGACACTGAAATCCTCGTCGCCAGCGTGCGCCATGGTGTGCATGTGCTTGAAGCGGCGAAAATCGGCGCTGACGTCATGACTGCACCACCTGCGGTCATCAAGGGTCTGTTCAAGCATATTCTGACGGACAAGGGCATTGAAGGCTTTTTGGCGGACTGGGCGAAGACTGGACAAGCCATCGGCTAAAGCTATCGGCGCGGCTGTGCTTGAAGCACTAACCGTGCATCAATATGATACGCATCATGGTGAAATGCCTATGGGTTATTCGCCGTATAGTTTTTAAAGGCGGGCGGGCCTATTTTTGGGAATAATGGCGGGCATTTCAGACCGCTGGAGACCCAAGATGAACCAGCCCGAAAAGGTGTTTCCCATCGCACATATCCATTATGAAGACGAAATTGGTGAGAACGGCAAAATTGTCGTTCCTGACGACGTTCAAGACGCCATTCGCACATTAATCCGTTGGTCCGGTGATGACCCAGCCCGTGAAGGCTTGCTGGACACACCAGCACGCGTTGGACGCGCATGGCGCGAATATTGTGGCGGCTATGCGGAAGACCCGGCAGCGCATCTGTCGCGGACATTTCAGGAAGTCGGCGGATATCACGAGCTGGTTCTGCTAAAGGATATCCCGTTCCAGTCGCATTGCGAGCACCATATGGCGCCGATCATTGGCAAGGCATCGATTGCCTATATGCCAACGGATCGCGTTGTCGGCATTTCAAAGCTGGCGCGCGTGCTCCACGGTTTTGCTCAACGCCTTCAGGTGCAGGAACGCCTGACCGCTGAGGTCGCAAACTGCATTTGGGAACATCTGAAGCCAGAGGGCGTCGCCGTGGTCATTGAGGCGCAGCATGGATGCATGACTGGCCGCGGTGTGAAGGTCCATGGCGTTGGCATGGTCACGTCAAAGCTTATCGGCTGTTTCCTTGACGACCAATCCAGCCGCAAGGAAGTCATGAGCCTGATGGGCTACTGATTACGGCATTGCTGCCCGGTTCGAACGCACTTAAGGGTGGGGGCAACCCCATCCGATAAGAATCGCCGGACTGCACTGACATGGCCTTTAATCTTCCCCATTTTGATCTCGACGCGTTTGTCCGCGCGACGCTTGCCGAAGATCTGGGGCCAACCGGCACCGACGTTACATCACAAAGCGTTATCCCGGCAGATCTCCGGTTTGAAGGCACGATGGACAGCCGTGACGCAATCGTCGTGGCCGGTCTGCCGATTGCCGTTGCGTTCTTCAGTTCGCTCGATCCCGCGATGGAAATCGACCTGCTGGTCGAAGAAGGACAGCAGGTTGCCGCTGGAACGGACCTTATGCGCCTTCGGGGCAATGCCCGCGCGATGCTGACGGCGGAGCGGTCCGCACTGAACACGGTCCAACATCTTTCGGGTATCGCCACGCTAACACGGCAATATGTCGACGCTATTGCGGGCACGGGCTGCACCCTTTTGGACACACGCAAAACCATTCCCGGGCTTCGCGTGCTTGAAAAATACGCCACGCGCATGGGCGGTGCAACGAACCACCGCATGGGCTTGTGGGATGCCGCAATGATCAAGGACAATCATGTAGCGGTCGCAGGCGGCGTGGCAGAGGCGGTACGCCGCGCACGCGAAGCTGGCGTCGAACGCATCATATTAGAGGTCGATAGCATCGCGCAGATCGAACCCGGTCTTGCGGCGGGCGCGAGCCATTTGCTGCTCGATAATATGGACGCAGATACGCTGCGCACCGCAGTTGCGTTAATTGCGGGCCGCGTACCGACGGAGGCGTCGGGCGGCGTCACGCTTGATAGCATTCGCGCCAAGGCGGAAACCGGCGTTACCTACATATCGGTCGGGCGCTTAACGCAAAGCGCACCCGCTGCGGATATCGGCTTGGATTTTGCGCAGGCTTAGCAGCCTCGTCCTTTTAGGCGCAGCCGCGTGCCTTTCGCCGGCACCGGCGCTGGCGCAAGCATGGCAGTGTCAGCCCACACATTATCTGCCCCGTCCAGCGCTTGAGCTTCCGTCACCCGATCAGGTCCGGCGCACGGCGATTGCAGGCTACATTCTGGCATTAAGCTGGAGCCCCGAATTTTGCCGTGGACGGGAACGCGACCCCGCGATGCGGTTCCAATGTTCCGGAACAATTGGCGATTTCGGCTTCATTCTTCATGGCCTATGGCCCGAAGCAAAAGGGCCAAATTATCCGCAATATTGCCGGCCGGTGGGCGTGCTGCCACGGCAGACCATTAGCAAAAACATCTGCCTTAGCCCTTCCCCCCAATTGCTGCAGCACCAATGGGCCAAGCATGGCAGCTGCATCGCCAAAACGCCGGAGGCATATTTCGGTGCAGCGCGGCTGTTGTTCAACGCGCTTGAGTTTCCCGACATGGCGCGGCTTTCGCGTGAACCGGAACGCGGGACGCCATTAACCGCAGCAACGATTGCCGAAAGATTTGCCGAATTGAACGATGGTATGCCAGCGGACTCGGTGGCGGTAAAGGTCAGCGCGAAAGGCTGGCTTCAAGAAATACGCATTTGCCTAGACCGCGCATTTAAACCGCGACAATGCCCCAGCTTTAGCCGGGCGGCATCACGCACGGCGCACGTCAAAATCTGGCGCGGGCGTTAACGTTCGATGATCCGCGTGGACGGATGATGTTTATCGAGATGCTTGCGGATGATCTTTAGGTTCTTCGTATTTGAACGCCACACCAAGTCAAAGGCATCGCCCAAAAATGGCACCGCGCCGATTGCGGTATCAATGCCGATGTTCGCACTCATGCGCAGCAGCTGCCATTTTGACATGCCCAGATTGCGGCCTTCCCAGACCATATAGGCACCCATGGCTGCGGTCACGAGATCGCCAAGCACCGGCACCAAGCCGATGATGGTGTCTAAACCCACAGGAATTTTTGTGCCGGGAATGTGAAACGCCCGTTCGAGCACCTTTTCGAGTGCCTCGACGCGCATGCGAACGGCTTGTGGGTGGTTGCCCATCCCGGGCAGATCCTTGGCAATTTGTGCGAACTGTTCCTGCGAAATCGGCACTGGCATAACTCCTTTGGACTTATGTTGGGTCCCGCCCGAGATATTGCAACAGGTGCCAGCCCCGCCCGTTGGCAAAGTGCCCCAAAAGCCCGGGCCGCACGACCGACCAGCGCAGCGGATTGGCAATCGGAATAAAGCCAACCGTGGATTGCATTTCGGCTTCCGCCTGCCCCAATAATTGCGCGCGCATAGCCATGTCCTTTGTCATGCGCGCCTCTGCGACGATTGCGTCCGCCCGCGCGCTGCATATCGCGGCAAATTTGCAGGACAATTGGTCCAGATACCATGCAGGGCTGGATTGTTGCGCCGTCAGGTCAATCAAACGCAGGTCATGTGGCCTGTCGGCGGTCACCCGCTCAATATCGACACCCACGGCCGCCAGATCAGCGCGCAGGAGCGCAAAAAATATGCGGCTGCCGTAACCACGTGGCAGCGCAACCCGCAAAGGCCGGATGGCCCCGTTCGCACGCTTCCAGTTTGCAATGCTTGCGGCCGCCATGGACCGTCTTTGGTCCATGGACGGTGTCGCCCAATCGGGCCGAGAAATGTCCGCGCGGTTCGGCAAGCTTTCGGGCACCAGCGTGACCGTTTCGCGCCATGCGACAATGTCGAAAGCAGTGAGCAGCTTTGGCCGGTCAATGGCCATCGCGATCGCAGTCCGATTGTCCTTGTCCGCTAAAAAGGGCCCAGCCTGCACCACCATCAATCCAAACAAACCCGGGACCGCATCAAACTGGATCTCATTGGCATTGATCTTTGCTGCTTCGAGCAACGGGAAGGTTTCAAAACGGCCACCCTCGATCAAATCTGTCTGCCCCAGCACATAACGCGCGAGCACCAACGACGCTTCGCCCCGGCGCAGCGTAACGGTTGCGGTGCCAAGAACCGCCGTCCCCTCTGCATCGATTTCATTGCGCCGCAACTGCATGGCCTGACCCAATTTCTTGGCCTGCATCGGGCCGGACCCGGCACCGCGACGTAACAATCCGAATTCAGGCAAAGCAAGCAGCTCAAGCAAATAAGGCATCGGGGCCTTCAGCCGGATTTCAACGACCTTGCCTGTCATCGCGACAACGCGGTCGATGACGGCAAGCTCCTCGCCCCAACGGCCCTTTTTGAGTTCGCTTATGCGCCGGGTCAAAAGCTGCGCGACCTCTTGCGAGTCTAGTTCGCGCCCATCGTTCCACCGCGCTTTGTTCAGACGGAAGATATAACTCATACCGTCGTCATTAACGATCCAGCGGTTCGCCAACCCCGGCGCAACGCGGCCTTTTTCGTCGAAGGTAACAAGCCCCTGCGCCGTTGCACTGCGCAGATAGGCAGAGGCGAGCGGTAATGGCACCGCAGACACGTTGAAAGGCTTCGGACGATCCTCAATCACATCGACCCGAACCCGTTCATTATCGACGCCCTGCGAACAACCGGCGAGTGTAGCCGACAGCAACAAAAGCAAAAACGGCAGCAAGCGGGTCATGCGGCCACCATAATCAGAATGTCGCGGTTCACAATCCACGATTCATTGGTCAGTGCAGGTGAACAGCAATATCTCGTTCGGGGCGGGCGGCAATTGTGCGGCAATCGCCTTATTCATATTGTCGATATTGGTCAGCTGGCTCGCGTCGGTTGTACATGTCTTCACGTCATAACGCTGACGCGCTTCGCGGGCGGACTGCATGGCAGCTGTACCCGGCAGAAAACGCTCAATACGATAGATATTGGTGTCGGGGGCGTAACTCGTCACCGAAATCTGTGCATCATTGTTCGGCACAAAGCTTCGGACCCATCGCCCGCCGCTTTCGACATATTGCGTGCGGCCATTGACGCATCCGTCCGGCCGCCATGTGAAATCAACATCGGCGGTATCGGACATGGTGATACGGCTGCGTTCGGGCTGCAGCACGCATATTTTGGCCACCTCGGTCACGGCCGCTTTGACCGCTTCGTCCTGCGGCGCATCAGCGGTGAGCGCCGCGCGCACCCTGTCATCAACTTCGTCGAAAGAGGGGCGCGCTGCAAAAATACCGACGGCTGAAACGAGTAATATCGCGCCTGCAGCGGTAGCCCCCTTGAAACGATCGCGCTGCCCACGCTCCGAAAATTGCCACGCTGCGCCACCGGCGACGGCACTTAAGACCAGCAGCAAAACCGCAAGCGCAATGTGGTTTTCGCGGGCTGATATCACTGCGTGCTCGGCGTCACTGCGCACTTTGCCTTCACGGCTGCGTTGCAATTCGGCGGCGACGCGTGCTTCTTTCTCGACCTTAGCGCGGGCTGTCGCTTCAAGCTCCGCCTCAGCGCGGGTCAATTCCGCGACCGAACGGCAATCGCCACGAACCGTCCGGAATGCGACGCCTTGATTGTCGAGAAATGCCGCCAGCTCGCGGGTCGAAATGGCGAAGTAGAACTCGGCGCCGCCCTCGTTCGCGACCGATCCAAAGCTGTTGATGCCGACAACGCGCCCACATGCATCGACAATCGGCCCGCCGCTATTGCCCGGTGCAATGGGTGCGGTGTGCAAAAGCGATTCAACGGACTTCGATGTCCGGCCCGAAGAAATAGTGCCCCGCGTTTTAACGGGTGGTTGCGGCCGCAGTACGTCCGCCTCGCTTTGTTCAAGCGCGACATCGACGCTGGCCGGATAGCCAATTGCGAAGACATCCGCGCCATCGGACACCGTGCCCGCAAATATGCTTGCGGGGACCAATGCGCCCGAAGAAAGCCGCAGAAGTGCAAGGTCCTTGCGCGCGACTACGGCAGACACCGTGGCGCGATAACTTTGCGTCCCGTCGGAGGGCACAACGACAATTTCGACACTGTCGTCGAAGCGCGCCTGTTCCACGACATGGGCGTTGGTAATGACCTTGTTGCGGTCAACAACCACGCCAGAACCAATGCTGACAATGGTCTGCTGGCCTTCTGCGGAGCTAAAAACGACGATGCGCACGACACTGCGTGCGGCAGCGCTAATATCACTGGCATCTGCATATACCGGGGCCGCAACGACCACACCAAGAACACATGCCAGTGCCAGCGCGAGCTTTTGAATAGTTAAACGCAAAGACCGAAGGCGCATCACCGCGTCCCCGGCGCTTGTCGCGTTTCAGGCGGCGCAGGCTGGGTATTCACACCGCCACGGTCAAGCTTGACCTCCACAGGCATGCCGCCGACCTCGGCATTCACGGTCACGCCCTCGCCTTGATCAATGCGGACTTCAGCATTGCCAACATCGACTGGAAATTCGCTTAGCTCCGGTAAATCCAACGGCTCAATCGGGCCTTCGGGGTCAGGTTGCTGACGCAGTTTTGGCCTTGCCGCAGGCGCCGCATTGCGGATCGACTGCGCCATGAAATCGCGCCAGATGCGCGCCGGCAGACCGCCGCCGTTGACGCCGCGGAGCGGGGTATTGTCATCATTGCCAATCCAGACCCCGACCACGAGGTTACCCGCAAATCCCACAAATAATGCATCGCGATTGTCCTGGCTCGTTCCCGTTTTGCCATAAGCGGGGATGGAGAGCCGCGCCGCGCGCCCGGTCCCCTTATTGACCGTCGCACCCAGCAAATCGAGCAGCATGCCGTGCGTACGGCTGCTGAATGAACGTGGTCCGGAAAACAGCCACTCAATCCATCCTTGCTCTTCGCGTTTGATGGCGTGCGGTTCAACGGGCCACTGGTTCCCCGCAACACCGGCATAGGCAGCCGTCAGTTCAATCAGCGTCAGGCCGGAACTGCCCAGCGCCATGCTCTGGTCCATCGTCAACGGACTGCGCACGCCGAGATCCGTTGCCGCGCGCGCCACCGCTTCACCGCCAACTTTTTGATACAGGCGCACCGCCGCCACGTTGCTTGACTGGGCAAATGCCTGCTCCAGCGTAATATCACCGCGGTAATTTTGTCCCGAATTTTTGGGGCGATACGCGCCTTCATTGATCGGCGTATCGGCAATCAACGATTGAGGCGTCATCCCCGACCGGAGCGCCGCCAGATAGACAAACAGTTTGAAGGTAGACCCGGGTTGCCGCTTTGCCTGCGTCGCGCGGTTGAACGCGGAGTCCTTGTAGCTTCGCCCACCGACCATGGCCACGACTTCGCCATTGGGGCGCATCGCAACGAGCGCGATTTGGGCATTGCCAACGGCGGATCGCGCCACGACCTTGCGGGCGATGTTCTGCAATCGCGCATCCAATGTCGTGGTAATCCTGACGTCGGCATAACCACTTTCGGTCAGCAACCGCGCTTGGGGAATGGCCCAGTCCGCAAAATAGGTGCCCGTAGGCAGCGTTTCGCGTACACGAACGTCAAGCCGCGCGACGGGTGTTGCGTCGGCCTTGGCCCGCGTAATGACATTATTGGCGACCATTGCATTCAGCACCAATTGCGCCCGCTTCGCCGCCCGTTCGGGGTTCTTGGTCGGGGCAAGCCGCGACGGCGCCTGCACAAGGCCAGCGAGCATCACCGACTGGCTGAGCGTCAGCCGCTCGGGTTGTCTGTAGAAATAATGTAAAGACGCTGCGCGCAGGCCGTAAACATTGTCGCCAAAATAGACGTTCGACAAATAGCGCTCAAGAATTTCGTCCTTCGTCAAACGCCCTTCCAACCAAAAGGCGATGAGCATTTCGCGCGCCTTGCGCGTCAGGCTGCGCTCCGGCGTCAGAAACGTGAATTTCGCGAGTTGCTGCGTAATCGTGCTTCCGCCCTGCGTCATTCCGCTGCCAAAAGCATTGGACCAAAACGCCCGCGCAAGGCCGCGGGGGTCGATGCCGAAATGCGAATAAAACCGGCGATCTTCGATAGACAAAAACGCCTGCACGACGTGCGGCGGCAGCGTGCCGACATCAACCGGCTTATCAACGATAGCGCCGTTCCGCGCGATCGGCGTGCCATCCGATGCCAGCAACGTAATGCGCGGCGGTGCGATGGGCTGAAGCGATTTGGACAATGGCGCCGTAATCGCAAGCCACAATATCAAAGATAAGAACAGGCCAAGTAAAACCGCGCTGATACGCCCAAACCACCACCAGCGGGTCTTGCCCAAGATAAGGCGCCGTGTCGACGCTGGCTTTGCATCGGGATTCCAAGGCTGCGGATCATCGGGAAAGCGCTGCGCATAGCTTTCATCGAAGGCCGCAAGCCGGCCGTCAATATCCGAAGGAATGTCAGAAGAGGAGCGCCGGAAAAGCATCGCGTGGCTGTATTATATCGATATAACGGTGATTGCGAGCGTATATTTGCGCTTTTCGCTGAACGTCAGATGAAGGCGCTTTTTTAGCGTCCGCCGGCATCCAGCCAATGTTGTCCAAATGCTCTGCAGAATGGGCTAGGCCCTGCCGAGGTCGCCTTTACCGACGGTCCCGCTCGCCATTTCAAGCATCCGGTCGAGGCTCTTCTTGGCTCCCAAACGGACGGTTTCATCGAGATGAATTTGCGGCTGAAGGTCGCGCAGCGCGAGATACAGCTTCTCCATCGTGTTGAGCGCCATATAGGGGCAGATATTGCACGCGCAGTTGCCGTCAGCCCCCGGCGCACCGATGAAGGTCTTGGTGGGCTCGGCCTTTTCCATCTGGTGGATGATGTGCGGTTCGGTCGCGACGATGAGCGTGTCGCCCTTCATCGTCTGCGCATATTGCAAGATACCGCTGGTGCTGCCGACATAATCGGCGTGATCGATAATATGCGGCGGGCATTCGGGGTGCGCTGCCACTGGAACGCCGGGATGCTGCGTTTTCAGTTTCAGCAATTCGGTTTCCGAAAACGCCTCATGCACAATGCACACGCCCGGCCACAACAGCATGTCACGGTTGAACTTACGGCTCAGATAGCCACCCAAATGCCGGTCCGGCCCAAAAATGATTTTCTGTTCGGGGGGAATTTGGCTCAAAATCGTTTCGGCGCTTGAGGATGTGACGATGATATCAGACAGCGCTTTCACTTCCGCCGAACAATTGATGTATGTCAGCGCGATATGGTCAGGGTGCGCTTCCCGGAAAGCCTTAAATTTGCCGGGGGGGCACGCATCTTCCAATGAACAACCCGCCGCCATATCGGGCAAAATGACGGTCTTTTGCGGGCTCAATATTTTCGCGGTCTCGGCCATGAACTTCACGCCGCAAAAAGCGATGACATCCGCGTCGGTTTCCGCCGCACGCTTGCTCAATTCAAGCGAGTCCCCGACGAAATCGGCAAGGTCCTGAATTTCCGGCTTTTGATAATAATGCGCGAGAATGACCGCATTGCGTTCTTTTTTCAGCCGCTGAATTTCAGCGAGCAGGTCAAGTCCTTGCAGATTTTCGCGGGCTACAGGGGCGTTCATGCTATCGTACCTTTGCGTTGCAGATTTGTCATCTGCGTCTCGAGTGAAGCCCTATGTGGTCCATAAGGCCCATCGAAACAAGTTCTGGCGAACGCTTTTACGCTGTTTTTTGCGGGATTAAATGCCAACCTTCGCCTTGGGCCGCGACCCGGCCCTGATTTTGCAAATCGATGAGATGCGCCAATACCGACCGGCCGGCAGCGCCGGTCAGACGCGGATCGAGGCCCTTGTACATCGCCGCGACCATGTCGGGAATGTGCCCATCGCCTGCCTCAAGCAAATTCAGAATCTGGCGTTCGCGTTGACGCCGGTGACCAATCATACCGCGCACAAGCTGCCTTGGGTTTTCGACCGCTGGCCCATGTGCAGGGTAATAAATACGGTCCGTACGCTCATATAATTTTTGCAGCGACGCCAGATAGTCGCTCATATCGCCATCGGGCGGGCTGACGACGCTGGTGGACCATTTCATGACATGGTCGCCGGTAAACAGCGCCCCGCTTTCAACCAGTCCGTAACATATATGGTTGCTGGTGTGGCCGGGGGTCGCGACGGCTTCCAACGTCCACCCGTCGCCTGAAATGCGCTCACCGTCGGCAAGGATGCGGTCGGGGGCATAGTCCGGGTCAAAAGCACTATCGGAACGCGGGCCGTCGTCGCGCAATACAAGCGGCGCGCACCCAATGATGGGCGCGCCCGTCGCCGCCTTCAACGGCGCCGCCGCTGGCGAATGATCGCGATGGGTGTGCGTGCACATGATGGCCGCGACACGCTTACCGGCAACCGCGCGCAAGATCGCGTCAACATGACCATCGCCATTGATATCAGCCGGATCGCCGACGCTCATCCCGGTACCGACCGGGCCCGGATCGATTACCGCGACATCGGACCCTGCGCCAACCAGCCAGGTTTGCGTGCCTGTATAGGTGTACGGTGAGGCGTTGGGCGCAAGCACGCGACGCACAAGTGGTTCGTGCTGCTCAGTTTCGCCAGCTTCTATGCTATCGGGCCAGTTGCTCATGAAATGGCTATGGCGCAATGTCGCGTAAAGAAAAAGGGGCGGTTCGCGAAAACCGCCCCAAATGTTCTGTCACAAGCCGAGCGTGGCAGCCCAGCGAATGGATTGGCGTTTATTCCGCTGCGTCGCTTTGCGTTTCAAGCTTACGAATTTGCAGATCAAGTTGTTTCACAACATCTTTGCGAACGCCCTTGGGCATTTCTTTGTCCTTCGCAATTTCGTTACGCGCCTCACGCAAGCCTTTGATCGCTTCGGCCCGTGCTAATTTGGCTTGCCCTTTGCCGCACATAACCAGCCGGACACGCGATTTATGCTTGCCGTCGAACCCGCTGACATCGGTGGTCACTGGTTGACCGTCACGACAGTCCTTGGTCATTTCGCTAATGTCGATTTCGGGGATGTAGGAAGCGATATCCATGTCGCCCATGACGCGAATGGTTTCCACGCGGCGGATTTTTCCGGGTGCGGGCGTATTGCCTTCAGCATCCTTTGCGCTGTCGGCCTGCACCATAACAACTTCAGCCTCTTCCCGCGATTTTTCGGCGCCATCGATCAATTTTTCGACTTCTTCCGGCGACAATTTCTTATCGGTGCGGAAGATGAACGTTTTTCCGTCACGTTCGACCTTAGTCACTTCGCCGCCCATGTCGTCATGACCGACTATGTCGACCGTCTCACCGTCGCGTTTCAGCTTAATTATCCGGACCTCGCGCTTGACCACTTCAGGCTTGCTTTCTTCCGTCGCCACTTTGTCCTGGGCACCGACCGCGGGAACTATGGTCGCGGTCAGCGGCAATATGATCGCAGCGGCTGTTATTATGCCAATCTTGCCAAGCGAACGGCGGGTATTGCTGGTGTCCTTCATCGTTATTCTCCTCAATCGTTCAATTATGGTTTTTGGTGAATTCAATGCCGTCGCAAAGGTCGGCACGCCGTCAAATGCTGTCTTTGCCAACGCCTGACCGTACATCGCACGCTCTTCGGGGCCCTTGCCGGCCAACACGCGCGCATCGCATGCCGCTTCCTGATCAAAGCGGAATGCGTTCCAGCTGATCCACGCCACTGGGTTGAACCATTGCAGGCACAGGATGATGAAAGCGGCCAGATTGGCGAACAGATCGCCCGATTTGTGGTGCGCCATTTCATGCGCAATCGCTAAGTCGCGTTCGGCAGGCGAATAAGCTTTGGTGAAATCCTGCGGCACGGCGATCACGCGTTGGAAAAGGCCAAAAGCCAATGGTCCGGCCACCTGATCGGATGCGACGATTTTGACGCCATCGACAACCGCGATGTCTGTCGCTTCGGACAACAGGTCATCACGCATTGCGGCGTAACGGATCATCTGGATCATGAACAACAGCACCGCCCCGCCAAGCCAGGTCAAAACACCGAGTGCCAGAAAATCGATCATAGGGAGGGCATCGACCGGGTTCGCCGCAGTCGCCATAGTGTTCGGCGACGATAGCCCCGCGAGCACAGCATCCCTTACCGCGTCTTGGACGGCAATACCGCCGTCAGCGGTTAAACTGGATGGTCCTTCGAGCGTCGGCATACACACACGAGCAGCCGGTATAAGCCAAAGCGCATATGCGATGGTTGGACCAAAATATTTGGCGACAGGCCGCCGTACAATCAAAATGGCGGCCATCAGCAATGTCGTGGTCAATAAGGTATCAAACAACCAAGCGCCCATGAAGTCTATGTTCATGATTTCATCTCCCGCAACAGTTGTTCAATTTCGGAAATGTCAGCGTCGCTCAGCTTTTCCTGCTCGGCAAGATGCGCAACCAGCGGCATAAACCGCCCCCCAAAAAGCCGGTCGACCAGCCGCTTGGATTCATGCGAAACATAGTCTTCGCGATCAATAAGAGGGGAGTATAAGAACCGGCGTCCGTCGGCGCGATGTTCAACAGCTGCTTTGGTCAGCAGGCGCGACAGCAAGGTTTTCACGGTTGGTAAGGACCAATCACGATCATCGGGTAAGCGCGCAGCGACATCTGTCGCCGTCAACGGCGCGCGTTCCCATAGGATTTCCATGATTGTTAATTCAGCGTCGCTGATACGTTCTGATGACATTTTGAAATCTCCGACTACAGACGTAGTCGATTCGACTACATCTGTAAACGTCGTTTGTCTGCCATTGTCGGTTTTTTGTCGAACGCCTTTACAGCTGGGCATCAGGTAGATGTCGGATTAGACGTTCATATATCTGATATAAAACGTTTTTTACTGCATGGCATGACCAGTGCACATATGGCTTGCTCAACACCCACTCAGTGAGGAAGGGGTGCTATGCTTATGGTCTCGCGCCAACCGTCCTCACTTTGCTCTCCTGAAATTTGAAAACAAAAAAGGCTGGAACCCATTGAGGATTCCAGCCTTTTTTAAGTTTTTGTCGCGTGATGGATTACATGCGGAAGCGCAAGCTTGCACCCATGTAACGATCTGCATCACGTGGAATATGCAGACGCTGGCCAGCGCTGGTATTCAGCAGCACATAGCTTTCGTCTGTGATGTTGCGGACGATGAAGGTCAGGCGCCAGTTGTCTTCGGCGTCCGAATATCCAACACTTGCATTCCACAGACCATAGCTGTCGATTGGTCCGCTCTGGCCCAGATCCGAGAACTGGCTGCCAACATGGTTGTAGCTCGTCCGCAGATAAACCTTCGCATCTTTACCGAACATATTGAACGGCGATTCGTACGATGCGCCGATGTTCCAACTCCATGTTGGAGCCAAAGGCAACTTCGTGCCGTTGCGGGCGTCCGGTGCGTTGGTCAGCGGGTTGGGGTTGAACCTGCGCACCTTGGCATCCGCATATGCAACGCTGCCGAACAGGTCGAGGCCTTCAACAGGGTTGGCAAGTGCATCCAGTTCAAAACCTGTGCTGCGCACTTGGCCAGCATTGGTCAAGTTGGTAACAACTGCACCATTCAAAAGCACGAAGTTGTTCGCTTGGAACCCGTCATAGGTCACTTGGAATGCCGACGCATTCAATTGAATGCGGTTGTCGGCAAATTGGCTCTTAATGCCAGCTTCAAACGAATCTGATGTTTCTTCATCGATCGGCACTGCGTTGACGGGTGCCGTGTGGTTGAAGAATACGTTGAACGCTGGGCCCTTATAGCCACGCGTGTAGCTGCCATAGACCATGACATCGTCCGTTGGCTTCACAGTAAGCACTGCCTTGCCGGAGAAATTGCTGTTGCTAGACGATCCGGTTGACAGCGCCGTTCCGTTACCGCCGGATGCAACTGTGCCACCAGCAGGCGAACCCGAGATGCCGGCACCCGTTGCCGCCGCGCCATTGGTGCGGTTTACGCCCGGTGCACGGTTGTGCGTGTAATCGATAGCGTCATGCGTCCAGCGCATACCAACGGTTAGACCGATGCGATCGGTGAAATCATATGTTGCCTGACCGAAAACAGCATAATTTTCGATATCAACTAAGCTGTTTGATGTGGCAGTCGGAAACAATGTATTGACGGTATCTGTAAGGTTACAGGGACGCGCACCCGTAATCGGATCAACAGCCGAAGTGGATGTTGTGCACGTGGTAACGTCACGCGTGAAGTCCTGCGTATTTTCGGATTTCCAGTAAAACGTCCCGACCTGATATTTGAATGCTTTGCTTTGGTCTGACGCCAAACGCACCTCAAGCGAGCTTTGGTTGGTTTCGACAAAACCACGGTCATGCAATTGTGGTGTACCAACAACAGCACGGGGCAAGAAATCGCCTTCGCGGATTTCTGTATTGTTCCAGTTACGATATCCGTAAATCGCGCTCAACGTGTAGTCAGAAAATACATCGAAATCTGCGTTTATCGTGACGCCGACTTGACGATCCAACGACTCCGTTACGAGATTATGGTTCACGAAGCGCTGATTTTCACCTTGGGCCACGCCCAATGGCAGGTTCAGTTCTGCGTCCAGCGCCGCACCGCGCGAAACGCCGGTGACTTCGCCGCAGCAATCATCATCGGCTTCATAATAATCTGCGATGAGCTTGATCCGTGCGGGACCATTGTCAAAATCGAGCAATCCGCGGAAACCGACATGCTCATAACCATTCACTTTGTTATTCGTACCGCCAAATATGTTGGTGATATTGCCTTCATAAGTGCCGTAAAATGCGTTTGCGCGGAAAGTCAGGCTTTCTGCGACTGGGCCGGAAACGGTTGCACGGCCACGATATTCGCCACCTTCAAAACCCTCTACGGTAACTTCGCCCTCAAGCGTGTCTGTACCACCTTTGGAAACGACGTTGATAAGACCAGCCGACGCGTTCTTACCAAACAAGGTGCCTTGCGGCCCGCGCAACACTTCGAGGCGCTCGATTTCCACCAGATCGGCAAATGCCTGACCCGAGCGGCTCAACACAACGCCGTCGACAACCGTCGAAACACTTGGCTCTGCGGCGATTGAGAACGAAATCGTTCCAACGCCACGCAACACAACTGCCGAGTTGGCGTTGGTCGTACCCTTGCGGAATGTGACCGATGGAACGAGCTGGCTCAGATTCTCAAGGCTGGTTGTGCCTGCCGCCGCCAAGGCGTCACCAGAAACGGCGGTGATCGCAATTGGCACATCCTGCAAATTTTCTTCGACCTTCTGGGCCGTAACAACAATTTCCTCAACCTGCGCAAACGCTGGTGCCGATACCCCTAGCGCGATTGCGCTGGTGCCGAGCAATGCTGCGCGAACAAGGTTCGTCTTTTTATACGTTGAAAAATGCATCCTGTGCCTCCCTTAATTGCCGCCCGCTTGTGACAGTTTCAGAGAAGTTGGCCCCCTAAAACCATGCAGGTCGACGTGATAGTCGTTGATAACGGGGTTGATGTAACCAACGCCGCTTGATATGTCTAGCGGTGTCATATAGCGACAATATTTAGGCAAAGACTGTGGCAATCATGCCATAGTGGCTGCATTGACGGCGAGAAGGACAGAAGTTGCCATTTACAGTCATCATGCATCCTGAGGGCTTTGACCTGCTGCATGGTGATGTCAGCATGTTGTCGCACCGGAATGACGCGCCTGCGATCAGCATCGGTATTGGCGCGCCTGATCTGGAAATGGTTCGTGGCAATTTTCGCATAGACGACATCGTTGAAACACGATTGGCGCTTGATTGCTTCGCCCAAGTCGATGGCTGTATCCGGCTTTGGAACGCAAAGCGGCCTGACATCGTCGCAACGCTGCTGCTTGAGGAACGGGCGCTGCAATCCATCCTCACATTTCGTTGCACAGATCCGGCGTTTAACCGGCTTTGGATAGATATGCAGTGCGCGACGTCCGAAGCCTTTTGGGGCGGCGGCGAGCAGATGTCGTATCTGCGCCTCAACGGCAGGCGTTTTCCGTTCTGGACATCGGAACCCGGCGTTGGCCGGGATAAGTCGACAGCATTGACGCAGACGATGGATGCCGATGGCTTGGCCGGCGGTGATTATTGGACCACCAATTATCCGCAGCCGACATGGGTAAGTAGTGCGCGTTATGCGGTGCACCTCGAAACGGCGGCCTATTCGGTGCTTGATCTGACGGACGCGGGCCGGGTTGGGGTCGAATGTTGGTCGGCAAATGTCGATCTGGAGCTTTTTGACGCGCCGACGCTTCCCGCGCTTGTTACCAAAATGTCGGATCGCTTTGGTCGCCAGCCTGCCCTGCCAGATTGGGCCATTTCCGGTGCCATCGTTGGGCTAAAGGATGGTGTCGACACCTTTGACCGGTTCGAAAAAATCGCAGCATCGGGCGCCGCGATTACCGGCCTGTGGTGCGAAGATTGGATCGGCATTCGTCAGACCAGCTTTGGCAAACGGTTATTTTGGGACTGGAAATGGAATGCTGCCCGCTATCCGGATTTACCCGCACAAATCGCGGCGCTTGCCGAACGCGGCATTCGTTTTCTCGGCTATGTAAACCCCTATCTGGCGGTGGATGGGTCGCTGTATCAAGAGGCCCGCGCCGCCAACTTCCTTGCGCTGCGGCAGGACAGCGACGAGCCTTATGCCGTCGACTTCGGCGAATTTGACGCAGGCGTTGTGGATTTCACCAACCCTGCCGCCGCGGCGTGGTTTGCCGACCGCATCATCGGTCAGGAAATGCTCGACTTCGGGCTTTCGGGATGGATGGCGGATTTTGGCGAATATCTGCCGACCGATGTGCGCCTGTTCGATGGGTCCGACCCGATGGAGGCGCATAATCGCTGGCCCGTGCTTTGGGCAAAGGTGAATGCTGACGCCATAGCATCGCGCGGCAAAACGCATGACGCGACATTTTTCATGCGCGCCGGTTTTTCGGGCGTGCAGGCGCATTGCCCATTATTGTGGGCAGGCGACCAATGCGTCGACTTCACGCGCCACGACGGGATCAACACGGTCATCACGGCGGCATTATCGTCTGGATTGCTTGGGAACGCGTACCACCACAGCGACCTTGGCGGGTATACCAGCCTGCATGGCGTGGTCCGGACCGCAGAATTGATGCACCGTTGGATTGACTTGGCGGCCTTTGCACCCGTCATGCGCAGTCATGAGGGCAATCGCCCTGCGGACAATCTGCAACTCGATAGCAGCGCCGAAATACTCACCCATTTTGCCCGCATGAGCCAAGTGCATGCCCGCCTCGCACCTTATGTCCGCGCTCTGTCCGACGAGGCTGTGGCGACCGGCCTGCCGCTTCAGCGTCCATTGTTCCTGCACTATGACGACGCGGCCTATTACGACATTCAGGACCAATATCTCTATGGCGCGGACATGATCGTCGCCCCTGTGGTCGAAGAGGGCGCAAGCAGCCGCAATGTGACTTTGCCAGATGGGGATTGGGTCCATCTTTGGTCCGGCGATGTTTACGCCAAGGGCACATATGACATCGCGGCTCCGCATGGGCAGCCACCCGTGTTCACGCGCAAGGACAGCGCGCACGCATCGCTGTTCAGCGTTATCACACGGGAATTCAGGTCATGAACAGTCGATCGAATATCCGTGATGTCGCAAAGCTTGCCGGTGTGGCCGTCAAAACCGTGAGCCGCGTCCTCAACAATCACCCTTATGTCAGCGCAGAAACCAAAGCGAAGGTCGACGCCGCAATGGCGGAGCTGCGGTTTTCGCCCAGCATCGCAGCGCGTATATTGGCGGGCACGAAGTCGGGCCAAATTGCGCTGATTTATGATAATCACAGCCCTTATTACATGCACCAGATCATGCAGGGCTGCTGGGACCGATGCCATGAAGAAGGCATGCGCCTGATTGCCCAGCCCGTCGATGTGTCCGACCCCGATGTGGGCGAGCAGGTGCGCGGCATGGTCCGGCAGACGCATGTGGATGGCGCGATATTGTCTTCACCCGTCACCGATTGCGGCCCCGTGCTGAACGTTCTCGAAGCGATGAACATTCCCTTCGTGCGCATTTCGCCCGGCACCAACCATGCGCTTACCAGCTCGGTATTCATGGATGATATGCAGGCCGCGGACGACATGACGACGCACCTCATCAACATCGGTCACCGGCGGATTGCCTTTATCAAGGGTCATGCGAACCATATGGCCAGTGCGGAACGTCAGGCAGGATATGAACGCGCGCTTAGCCGCGTTGGCATATCGGTGGATCCCGACTTGATCGCCGAGGGCCATTTTGATTTTGAAAGCGGCGTTGCGGCGACCGAGCAGTTTCTGTCGCTTAAATATCCGCCCACGGCGGTCTTTGCATCGAACGATGACATGGCCTCGGGCGTCCTGGCCGTGGCCCATCGCCGCGGCATTCAGGTACCAGAACAACTGTCTGTCGCAGGGTTCGACGACACCACGCTCGCCCGCGTTGTTTGGCCGCCCTTAACCACCGTGCGCCAGCCTGTACGCGATCTGGCGTCGACCGCTGCGGACCTATTATTTGGCGAGGGCGGAATTGAGCATCGCCGTCTTCCACACGAACTGATCAGCCGCGAGTCGGTTGCCCCACCTTATTCACCTTCCATAAAAAAGAGCAAAAACACATGACCCTTCCAACACCCCCGTCCACACGCCTTTTGGGCAAGAGCGGCATTGAAATTTCATCGATTGCCTGGGGCATGTGGCGCTTTGCGGGTCTTGAAATGTCCGCAGCCCGCGCGGCCATTGATGCGGCGTTCGAAGCAGGCATCACCCTTTTTGATACGGCGGACATTTATGGCTTTGGCGAACAAGGCTTTGGCAAGGCCGAGGAGCTGCTTGGCCGCGTATTTGCCGAGGCACCGGAATATCGCGACCGGATGGTGCTGGCCACCAAGGGCGGAATTACCCCGCCGACGCCGTACGACAGCAGCGCGGAATATCTGACCAAGGCAATTGACGACAGCCTGTCGCGTTTGGGGACGGAATATGTCGACCTGTGGCAAATCCACCGTCCCGATATCCTCACCCACCCGCAAGAAATCGCACGGACCATTGAAAACGCACATAAAGCCGGAAAAATCCGGGCCTTTGGTGTGTCGAACTTCACGACCGCGCAAATAACGACGCTGGCACAGTTCAGCAGCGTTCCGATTGTCTCGACACAGCCGGAACTTTCCCCATTGCGGATCGATACCATCGAAAATGGCGAGCTTGATCAAGCCATCGCCATGGATTTGGCGGTGTTGGCATGGTCCCCACTTGGCGGCGGTCGCATCGGCGACCCCGGCGACACGCGCGAACAAAATGTAGCGGCAGCCTTGTCGGACGTTGCAGCCGCGCATGGCGTTTCGCGCACCGCAGCCGCCTATAGCTGGATTATGGCGCACCCCGCACGACCAATCCCGATTGTCGGCTCGCAAAACCCGGCACGCATCATTGAGGCTGCCGATGCCTTCAAAATCAAATGGACCCGCGCTGATTGGTACAGCGTATTGGTCGCCGCGCGAGGAGTTCCCCTGCCATGAAAAACCCAATCGAAGTCAGCTGGTTCTCCGCATTATGCGACGATGATTATGAATTTCTTGGGCAACCCGATCCCATGCTCGCGTCGAGTTGGGAGCATTGCCGCAATATCGTGCTCGCCGCGGAAAAGGGCGGGTTCGACAATATATTGCTGCCATCGGGCTACACGCTTGGGTTGGATACCACAGCTTTTGCCAGCGCGATTGCGACGCTGACAACACGTATCAAGTTGCTGATGGCGGTGCGTATTGGCGAAAGCTGGCCTCCGCAATTGGCGCGGCAGATTGCCACGCTGGACCAGATTTCGGGTGGGCGGTTGAACGTCAACATCATCTCGTCTGACTTGCCGGGTGACAAGATGGACAGCGAACCACGCTATCGCCGGACGGTCGAAGCGATGCACATCCTCAAGACATTGTTGAACGGCGAACATCTGTCGATTGATGGCGAACATTATAAAATCGATATCGATCCGCCACGCATGAAGACCGTCAGCGGCAAATGCCCGCCGCTATATTTCGGTGGTCTCTCGCCCGCCGCAAAGGACGCTGCTGCCGAAGGTTGCGATGTCTATTTGATGTGGCCAGAAACGGTTCAGGGCGCAAAGGACCTTGTCGAAGACATGACCGCGCGCGCGGCAAAATTTGGACGGACGTTGAAATATGGCTTCCGCGCGCACGTCATTGTGCGTGAAACCGAAGCTGAAGCCCGGGCCTATGCGGACCGTCTTTTGTCCAAGCTGGATGCGCAGCAAGGCGAAGCAATCCGGAACAAATCCTTGGATACGCAAACCTTCGGTGTGGCGCATCAGGCTGAATTGCGCGCGCAATCGGAAGCGAACGACGGATATTTGGAAGATAATCTGTGGACCGGAATTGGCCGCGCACGTTCAGGCTGCGGCGCTGCGATCGTTGGCGACCCGGACCAAGTGCTCGCCAAAATCGAGGCATATCGCGCCGTCGGCATCGAAGCGTTCATTTTGTCGGGTTACCCGCACATCAACGAATGCGACATGTTTGCACGTTATGTGTTGCCGAAGTTGGACCATGGGCGTTTGGTGGTGTGAAGCCACTTAACGCCGCGTCGTCATCCTGAACTTGTTTCAGGATAACAGGCAACGGCGGTGCGTTATCCTGAAACAAGTTCAGGATGACGGTAGAGAGATTACAGGCTTAATCCGACAGACCCGCCATACGCTCGGCCTGATCCTCGGCAATTAACGCCGCGACCAATTCACCAAGGCCACCGCCCTCCAATATCTCCGGAAGCTTATGCAGCGTCAGGTTGATCCGGTGGTCGGTCACGCGACCTTGCGGGAAATTATAGGTGCGGATGCGTTCCGAACGGTCGCCTGAGCCAACCATTGCTTTGCGGGCCTCGGCTTCCGCGCCTTGGGCTTCCTCGCGCTCTTTTTCATACATCCGCGCGCGCAGCACCTGCATCGCTTGGTCTTTATTCTTGTGCTGGCTGCGCCCGTCTTGGCAGGTGACCACAATGCCTGTTGGCAAGTGGGTGATGCGCACGGCCGAGTCCGTCGTATTGACGTGCTGTCCGCCTGCACCCGACGCACGGTACACGTCGATTTTCAGGTCGCGCACCTCGATCTGGATATCGACTTCGGTCGGCTCCGGCAGCACCGCGACCGTCGCTGCGCTGGTGTGAATGCGGCCACCGCTTTCGGTGACAGGCACGCGCTGCACACGGTGGACACCGCTTTCATATTTTAGCTTGGCGAAAACGCCATTGCCCTTGATCGCGACAACAACTTCCTTGAACCCGCCCACATCGGACGCGCTGACGGAGATAGGTTCGATCTTCCACCCCTGCCCCGCGGCATAGCGTTCGTACATGCGGTAGAGGTCACCGGCGAACAACGCCGCTTCATCACCGCCTGTGCCAGCCCGGATTTCAAGCATGGCGGGCCGGTCATCGGCAGCATCTTTCGGCAAGAGCGAAATGGCCAAAGCGGTTTCGGCTTGGCCCAACTGGTCGCTGACATCCTCCAGTTCCTCGAGCGCCATCTCGTGCAGGTCGGGATCGGAGGAATCCTTCGACATATGCTGCAAGGTTTCGATTTCCTTGCGCAGTCGCCGGACATTGGCAGCCGCCTTTGCGACCGGTTCCAGTTCTGAATATTCCTTGGACGCCGTGACAAAGGCATCGCCCTCCAACTGCCCCGACGCCATCCGCGCCTCAAGCTCGGAAAAGCGCGATTCAATAAGTGCGATACGTTGCGGGGAAATTTTGGTCATGCGAGCGACTGAAGTACGCTCTTAAGCCGGTCATTGTTGCCTTCACCGGACATCCCGTAATATCCATCCTCATTGACGCGCAGGATAGCAGCCGGGCTTTGCTTGACGGCCTTGTCATAACGCTTTTTCGGTGAGCCCGTTGCAATCATGTCGGCCGAAATTCCGGCTTGGCGCAGCTGGCGCAAAAGCGCGAAGGCATGTCCAAGACCCGCGTCATTCTCCAAAACAATCATGGCTTCGATCTGCTGTGTTGGTACGGCATCAATCAACATGCCCAACCGCTCAATGCCCGCAGCCCAGCCGACGGCAGGCGTTGCTGGTCCGCCGAGATTTTCGATCAAGCCATCATAGCGTCCGCCGCCAAGCACGGTGCCCTGCGCACCCAGCCGGTCGGTCACAAATTCAAACGCGGTATGGCGATAATAATCTAGCCCGCGTACCAACGCTGCATTGCGCGTCCAAGCCACACCAGCGGCATCAAGGCCCGCTGTGACCGCACCGAAGAAGTCCTGTGCCTCGCCCGATAGATAATCGTCGATCACCGGCGCCGCGTCGGCAATCGGGCGATCTTTGGGGTCTTTGCTATCCAGAATCCGCAGCGGATTTTTCTCGAGGCGCGCGAGGCTATCTTCGGACAGCGCACCCTTATGGTCGTTGAAATAGCCGACCAATGCCGCGCGCCACGCGTCGCGGCTTGGCGTGTCGCCCAATGTGTTGAGCTGCAACGTCACGCCGTCATTTATGCCCAATTCCTTCAGCAATTGGTCCGCCATTACCAGCAGTTCGACGTCGGCAGAAGGCTCTGCTGCGCCAATAATCTCGGCATCAATTTGGTGAAATTGACGATAGCGGCCCTTTTGCGGGCGTTCGTAGCGGAACAATGGGCCGTGCACCGACAGCTTCATCGGCGCAAATTGCTGCCAGCCATTGGTAAGGTACGCGCGCGCAATGCCCGCGGTAAATTCGGGGCGCAGCGTGATCGAATCTCCGCCGCGATCTTCGAAGCTGTACATTTCCTTGGATACAACATCCGTCGCCTCACCGAGGCTGCGCGAAAATACCGCCGTTGGCTCAATGACGGGCAGTTGCAGGCCCTTAAATCCATAAAGCCTGCGCACGCGCTCAAATGTTGCGACGACATGCGCAAAACGTTCTTCTGTCTCGCCGAACATGTCCTGAGTACCGCGAACGGCTTGGGGTGTCTGTATCTTTGCCATATTAAAGCGCCCTAGCGGCTAATTGTTGTTAGTGGAATAGGGCTGGACGCGCCAATTGGCTTTCGCCAAAAGTATGGCCCATGAATCCACGCATATTGTCGCGCGCTATCGCCGCATTCGCCCTTTCTGCCAGCCTCATTTCTGCAGCATCTGCGCAAAACAGTGCCCCGCAGCCAGTGCCGATCGTCTCGAACATCCCTGAGCCGCAAGACCGCCCCTTGTCGGAACCGATGATCTTGTCTGTGGACGCAACCGATATTGATCGCGCCATTTTCCAAGTGCGTCAGGTCATTCCTGTAGAAAAAGGCAAGCCGCTGATCCTGCTGTACCCGCAGTGGCTGCCCGGCAAGCATGGCCCACGCGGTGCACTGGCCGAAATGACGGGGCTGATGATCCGCGCGGGCGGGAAGACGCTGCGTTGGACCCGCGACTCGGTTCAAGTTTACGCCTTTCATGTCGATGTGCCTGCCGAAACATCGTCCGTCGATGTAGAATTCCAATTCACAGCGCCTGTCCGCGAAAGCGAAGGCCGCATCAACGTCACGCCCAATATGATGAACGTCCAATGGGAACAGGTTGCCCTGTACCCCGCGGGACATTTCACCCGCGCTATTCAGGTAAAGCCGTCGATTACACTGCCTGAAGGCTGGACAGGCGTCGCCGCGCTTGATGGTGCAAAGATTACCGGCAACCGCATCGATTATGGCGTGACGAGTTTTGAAACCCTGGTCGACAGCCCGATGTTTGCGGGGCCGCATTACAAAAAATGGGATCTGGGCCACAATGTCACGCTCAATGTGTGGGCGGACGCCGCCAAATATTTGGCCGCGAAGCCCGAACACATCGCTGCGCATCGCGCATTGGTGGATGAATCGCTCCTGCTTTTTGGATCAAAGCATTTTGATCGCTACGAATTTCTGCTTGGCTTGACCGAAGAGCTTGGCGGCATTGGGCTGGAACATCATCGCAGCTCTGAAAATACGCGCGAGACCGACTATTTCATCGAATGGGATGACAATATGTCCGAACGCGGTCTGTTGCCCCACGAATTCACGCACAGCTGGAACGGCAAATTCCGCCGCCCTGATACGATGTGGACGCCCGATTATTCCACCCCGATGCGCGACAATTTATTGTGGGTCTATGAAGGTCAGACGACCTTTTGGGATCTCGTCCTTGGCGCGCGCTCGGGCCTACAATCCAAAGAAATGGTGATGGGCGAATGGGCCAAATATGCGGGCTTTTATGCAGAGCAGCCCGGCCGCAATTGGCGTTCGGTGGAAGATACCACGCATGACCCCATTTTTGGCGCACGCAAAGCCAAGCCATTCGCAAGCCACGCACGCGGCGAAGATTATTACAATGAAAGCTCGCTGATCTGGCTCGATGCGGACATGACCATCCGCACGCTTTCGAAGGGCAAAAAATCGCTCGATGATTTTGCCAAAGCCTTTTTTGGCGTGCGCAACGCCGACTGGGGCGTGCTCACTTATAATTTTGACGAGATTGTCCGCACGCTGAATGCTGTACAGCCTTATGATTGGGCGAAGTTTCTGGATACGAAGCTGCGCCAACCCGGTCAGCCCGCACCGTTGAACGGTTTTGAATTGGGCGGGTACAAACTTGTCTGGAAAGAAGAGCCAAACATCTTTGACAAAGAACTGATGAAGGAAGGCAACAATTTCAACCTGACGCACTCGTTGGGGCTGACGTTGGATAAAGAAGGCCGCGTTACATCGGTATTATGGAACGGCCCTGCTTTTAAGGCCAATATTGTCAACGGCACCAAAATCATTGCCGTCAACGGCTATGCTTATTCCAAAGATGGCCTCAGTGCCGCAATCAAGGCCGCAAAGGGTGGGGAAAAGCCCGTGCGCCTTATATTGGAACGCAACAAACGTTTTGAGCAAATAGACATCGCCTATTCGGGCGGCTTGCGCTATCCGCACCTCGAATCCACGGGCAAGGGCGAAACGGCGATCGATCGTTTACTGAGTCCGCGGCGGACCAACTAAAAACAATTTGAAAGCATTCTCCCATGCGTATTGATTTGATTCCAGCAGGCGACAATGTGCCTGAAAGCCTGAACGTGCTGATCGAGGTTCCCATTGGCGGCGAACCTGTAAAGTATGAATTCGACAAGGCTTCTGGCGCTCTTTTCGTAGACCGTTTCCTGCACACGCCTATGCGTTACCCCGCCAATTATGGTTTTGTTCCGCATACTTTGGGTGAAGATGGCGACCCTTTGGACGCGCTCGTCGTCGCGCGCTCGCCCATCGTCGCCGGTGCGGTGGTCAAATGCCGCCCGATTGGCGTTTTGATGATGGAAGATGATGCTGGCGGTGATGAAAAATTGCTCTGCGTTCCCGTCAACAAGACCTTTCCTTATTATTCGGACGTTGTGACGTACAAGGATATGCCGCCAATCGTCCTGCAACAGATCGAACATTTCTTCACCCATTATAAAGACCTGGAGCCCGGCAAATGGGCCAAGTTGAATGGCTGGGGTGATGAAAACGACGCCAAGCGCATTATTATGGAATGCGTCGAACGTGCGAAGGAACATGGTATATGAATCGGGCAGCGCTGGTCACATTGGTTGCACTAGCGCTCTTGGCATGTGCCACCCCTGAAACACGCGTAAGAACCGCGCTGATGGATGCCGGTCTGTCTCAACCGATTGCAGCCTGCATGGCTGACCGGATGGTCGACCGGCTTTCACTTGTGCAATTGAATAAGCTGAGCGGCCTTAAAAAGCTGCGCGGTCAGGACATGCGCAAGATTACCGTCGAGGACTTTCTGAAGCGCACACGCTCGCTGCAAGACCCCGAAATTCTCGGAATCGTAAGCGCGTCCGGGCTTATTTGCGCAATTAAGGCGTAAGCAGCTCAAGTGATCATTGTCATCCCGGACATGGGTTCGGGATGACAATTATTTAGCTTAAAGCCTTCACCAACATCGCGAACCAGCCGGTATCGGCCTTTGCCGTCGCGGGTGCGCCAAAATCCACACATTCAAGGCACTTGGCCTGTGCACCACGCACGCCAGTCAGCATGTTCAAATCTGACGAAATCCGCTGAAACAGCAACTGCTGCTGCCATGATGCCTGCGCAAAAATGTCCATCGGCGCTGCAGCCTGCGTCCGCTTTGGCATCAGGCCACTGATCAGCGTACCAGCGAAGCTCGTGGGTGGTTCAATATATTCGGCATGCCATCCATCGGGTTTCAATCCGGCACGCTTTACGGCTTCCGCGAACGCATCATGCATACCACCGGTCCTGTCGACAAGGCCGAGCTGGCGGGCCGTGCCACCCGCCCATATACGCCCCTGTGCGACGGCATCGACTTGTTCGGGCGTTTTCTTACGCGCGGTTGCTACGCGGGTGAGGAACTGGCGATAGCCGTTCTCAATGGCACTTTGGGCCACGCGATCAAATTCGGGGCTGAAGCCGTTCAAGATATCGGGTTCGCCCGACAATGGCGTCGTCTTCACGCCGTCCGCATTCACCCCGATTTTCGCAAGGCCAGCCTCCGCACTTGGGATGACCCCGAAAATACCAATGGATCCGGTAATCGTGGCAGGATCGGCAAAGATGACGTCGGCAGGAAGCGATATCCAATAACCGCCGCTTGCGGCCAAATTCGCCATCGAAACGATGACCGGAATTTTTTTGGCCTTCGCCGCTGCAATCGCCAGACGGATTTTTTCAGACGCCATGACGGAACCGCCCGGCGAATCCACACGGACCACCAACGCTTTCAAATCCTTATTGTCGAGCGCATCGTAAATGAGGCCGCTGACGGTGTCGCCCGCTGCGGTTCCGGGACCACCCTCTCCATCGACGATCGTACCCGCAATGGTTACAACGCCAATCTGCGCACCCGCGGTTGCGGGACCGTAGCTCGCAAGTAACGCGTCCATCGGTGTGTGGGCAAAACCGCCGGTCGTTTTCTTGTCATCCGCGCCGACCTTTCCGGCGATGAATTTCCCGAATGCGATACGGTCGCCCAGCTTGTCGACAAGGCGCGACGACAGCGCCAATTGCGCCAGATCGCCTTTGGCGGACTCCACTGCACCGGCCGGGTCGGTCAACATGCGGTCCAGCTGCGCCTGAGGGCGCGCCTTTGCTACGCCCGCTTTCCACTGTCCCCAAACCTCATCATACACGCCCTTGATCGCCATTTTGGATTCAGGGGACTGCTCTGACCGTGTATAAGGCTCAACGGCGCTTTTGAAGGTGCCGACACGGTAGATGTTGGCCTTCACGCCAAGCTGGTCGAGCAAGCCTTTATAATATGGCTGTGATCCGCCGGGGCCGGTGATCATTGCGCCGCCCAACGGGTCCATCCAGATTTGCGTGGCATGGGCCGCCAGTTGATAGCTGTCGTCGGAATAGGCCGTGGCGAAGGCATAGACAGGCTTGCCCGCCTTTTTCACCGCTTCAAGACTGTTGCCGATTGCCGCAAGGCTTGCCTGTCCGCCGCCCATGAACCGCTCCATGTCGACAACGACCAGTTTCACCCGTGTATCGTTTTCCGCCAGCTTGAGCGCGCGAACGACATCGCGTTGCCGAATTTCACCGGTTGGCATGGCTGAGGATGTGAGCGCTGTAAGCGGGTCAACTTCTGCAGGCTGTTCGGAAATAACGCCATCAAGTTTCAGCAACAATGCACCATCGCGCACGACCGCCGGATTGGGGCTGGCGTTCAGAAGCGCGAATATCGCGAGGAAGAACAATAACAGGAAAAAGAGCACCAGCAGGTCCTTAAACCCGACCAATATTTTCCAGCTGACGCGCAGAAACTGCATAATGTGATGCCCCTTTTGATCTTTGTTCCGATGTAAGCATTCAAACGCCGTTTGCCACTATTGTTCGACAAAAAGATGTTGCGCGCTGACAAGACCAGCGAAATGCAGGCGAAACAGAAAAGGGCCGCCGGAATGATCCAACGGCCCTTAAACATGGGTCAGCGGTCGGATATGCCGCTGCCGGAAGTTGCTTTCATGCCGTGACCGGCATCGCCGATATCATCGGCGGCCGATCTCCCGAACGGAATTCCCCGACCTCTTAACTGAACCATGAGACATCGGATCACCTCCTTTCGTTGAATGGAAATTGCTTGCTTCAAACATATATCTGCCCTCCGCAGGACCGAAGTTGAATCAAACGGGTGACTTAAACAAGTCTTGTAATAAATTTTTTTTCGGGCAAATATTGGGGTTCCGCGCCGCGATATTTGATGTCGTCAAATGGCTATTTGCGGCAATCTTCGACAATGCGTGCAATCTCTGCCCACGCGGGCAAAATGATGGGCGGATGTCCGTCGGTTTCCAATAATATCCGTCCGCGGCTAAACGCCATCGCATCCAATATCGCATCCATCGGCATGATTTCGGCTGCCAGATAGGCGGGCGTTCCGTCGGTCGCCTGTGCAGCAAATTCCTTTGTTGACGACGATGTCCGTATGACGATGCGTTGCCCCGCTGCAGTCGCTTCACGCGACACATATATGCGCCGATTTTGCAGGTCGCAGCGCAGGCTTACGACGGCATTTTGGCCCGTCGGGCCAAATACAGCAGTCGATCCGCGATCATCGCGCCGATATACCCACTCACCCACGGCAAACGGCCAGTCATTCCAGTCCGCCGACAGCGGCGGCGTTGGCGCAGGTGTGGCGACCACTGGTGGCGGCGCGGGTGCGGCCCTTTGGGGTTGCGGAGGCGGCGGCGCAACGCAGGATGCGAGCAGCAACATTGCGACGAGGGTCAGGTTACGGGATTGCATGACTTTGTCTTATGGCCAAATCGTATCTGCTCCGCTAGCGCGTTGCGACATGGCGACCAAAAAAACACGACTAGACCAATTGATCGTTGATCGCGGCCTTGCCGAGAGCAAGACGCGCGCGCAGGCATTGGTCATGGCGGGCCATGTCTATATCGGTGATGCCAAGGCACTAAAGCCGGGGCAGCAAATCGCCGAAGATACCGAAATCAGTGTGAAGGGCAGCGATCATCCATGGGTCTCGCGCGGCGGCATTAAACTTGCCCATGCCCTTAATGAATTTGCTATCGATGTCGCCGGCATGGTTGCCATTGATGTGGGTTCATCAACGGGCGGCTTTACCGACGTTATGCTGACGCACGGCGCAACGCGGGTTTTCGCCGTCGATAGCGGCACGAACCAGCTTGCGTGGAAACTGCGGCAAGACCCCCGCGTGGTGGTTCATGAACAGACAAGCGCGCGCATATTGACCGATGTGCACATCACCGAGCCCGTTGACCTGATCGTCTGTGACGCCAGCTTCATTGGTCTCGCCAAAGTGCTAGATCGGCCTTTGACCTTTGCCAAAAGCGGCGCACAATTGATCGCACTTATTAAACCTCAGTTCGAGGCGGGCCGCGAAGAAGTGGGCAAAGGCGGCGTCGTGCGGGACCCCGAAGTCCATGAACGCGTTTGCAACGAGGTCCAGCAGTATTTGGTCGAAAAAAACTGGACCGTGCGCGGTCTAACCACCAGCCCGATTACAGGGCCGCAAGGCAATGTCGAATTTCTAATCTGGGCGCAAAATGCATAGCGCCCCACCGGGGAGCAGTCATATGAAGATCCGGTCGGTAGAAACGCGCATCAAAACCCAACCCCGGATCCGTTCCGAGGTCAGTGCATGGCTGGATGCGAAATAATCAAACCGACAAAAGGTCGCGCCGCGTCAGTCCTTGTAAAGGCCATTGACGCGCGCGGCGTAACGTTCGCGGATGACATGGCGCCGAATTTTCATGCTCGGCGTCATTTCGCCATTTTCTATTGAGAAAGGCTCATCGGCAAATTCGAACTGGCGGACCTTTTCGGTGACGGACACATCGGCGTTGACCCGGTCGACGGCAGCACGAACCGCGGCACGAAACTGCGGATTTGCCTGCAAGTCATTGAAATCATATTTCATGTCTTGCGCACGCGCCCATTCCAACGCCCATTCGGGGTCTGGAACGATCAGGCCAACAATGTACGGCCGCTTGTCCCCTGAAACCATCGCCTGCAAAATTTCGGGCTGAAGTGTGAGCATGCCCTCAATCTTTTGCGGCGCGATGTTATCGCCCTTGTCGTTGACGATCAGGTCCTTTTTGCGGTCGGTAATGGCAATGCGTCCGCAATCATCAATATGGCCGATGTCGCCGGTGTGCAGCCAACCATCCTTGATGACCCGGTCGGTCTCCGCCTTGTTCCGCCAATAGCCCTTCATCACCAAAGGACCGCGCACAAGGATCTCGCCATCTTCGGCAATCTTGACCTCAGTGTTCTTCAACGGCGGACCAACAGTATCCATCTTGATACCCGCTTGCGGCCGGTTGCAGCTGATGACGGGGCCAGACTCGGTCTGTCCGTAGCCTTGCAGCAAGGTAATGCCCAAGGATTGGAAAAACACGCCAATGTCGGGGTTGAGCGGCGCACCGCCCGATACCATCGCCTTCATCCGGCCGCCAAAGCGTCCCTGGATTTTGGGCTTAATCGTCCGCGATAAAATCAGCCGCATCGGCGCATCGGAAAGCCGCTTGCGCCCCGAATAGTCGCGCTCGCCAATGGTCAGGGCTTTATTGAGCAGGTAATTTGGAAACTTACCCTGCTTTTCGACGGCCTTGATCATTCTTTGGCGCAGGACTTCAAACAATCTGGGAACGACCACCATCACGGTTGGCCGTGTTTCCTCGATATTGGAAGCAAGCTTTTCCAGCCCTTCCGAATAATAGATTTGCGCGCCAACACCGATGGGCAGAAACTGACCGCCGCTATGTTCATAGGCATGTGACAGAGGCAAAAATGACAAGAAGACTTCTTCTTCGTCCAGCCCAAAATCTTCGCGCAGCACCTCAGCGGCGCCATCGGCATTATGCAATATCGCGCCATGATGCTGCATCACACCGCGCGGCGCACCACCGGTGCCGCTGGTGTAAATGATGCACGCCAAATCGTCGCGGGTCACTGCCGCCATGGCCGCCTCAGCAGCCCGTATATCGGCATCATTGCCTTGAACCATCTCAGACCACTGGTGCATCGACAACTGGCCGTGCTGCACCGCTGGCTGCGGCTCCATTGCGATGATGAATTCCGCTTGCGAAGACCGCAACGCCGCCGGCATCAATGTCTTTGCCAACTTTGCAGTCGAAACAATCACCGCGCGCGCGGCGCTGTCGTCGAGAATATGCTGATGGTCGCGTTCGGTATTGGTGACGTAGGTCGGCACGGTTACGCATCCAGCCGCCATGATGCCCAAATCGGCGATACACCATTCGGGACGATTTTCCGACACGAGCATGACCCGGTCGCCCTTTTCCAGCCCAAGCTGGCGCAGCGATTTGGCAAAGCCCGCGACCTGGCGCGCGACCTCAGCCCAGCTTAACGATTGCCACGTACCATCATGCTTTGCCCATAAAAACGGCGCGTCACCGCGATGCCGCGCGCGCGCAAAAAACATGGTGACGAGGTTGGGGAAGCTGTCAAAATCGTCGAATTGCTCGGCAGCCACTATTCTCTCCTAAACAACATTTTGCGGTCCATTATGGGACTCTGAAAGATTACGCTAGCGCGCCAATGCGTTGGGCGCAACGTGCCTATCGTGTTAACCGACATCCTCCGTTGGTGCTTCATCAACCGATCTCGGCACGGTTACTTTCACTTTGCCCTTGGCGTCGATAGTGGCCGATGTCCCCTCGCTGCGTGGGTCGGATGCCCCTGTCCAGCTATTGCCTACAAGCTGCGCGCCGTTAACCTTTGAACCCAAATCCACGGGGCGAACCGTTTGTCCAAATTTGCTGAGCCCATCAGACATCGCCGAAAGCATGGTATTTTGTTCGACCTCAAGACCGCCACCGCCAAAATAGATGTTCGGCAGCGCAATCGCTTGATCGAGCGGAAGGCCGAAGTCGATGACGCCAATAAGCGTCTTGGTCACATGCATGATGATGCGCTTTCCGCCGGCCGAACCAAGCGCCAGAACCGCCCGGCCATCGCGATCAAACACGATCGTCGGGGCCATGGAAGACAACGGCCGCTTTCCGCCCATCACGCGGTTGGCGACCGGTGCGCCGTTCTTTTCGGGTGAAAAGGTGAAGTCAGTCAGTTCATTGTTCAAGAAAAAGCCGCCCGCGACCAGCTGGCTGCCAAATGGCCCCTCAATCGTCGACGTCATGTTGGCGATATTGCCGCTACGGTCGACTGCGGTGAAATGCGTTGTTCCTGCCACTTCACTGGAAATGGCCGCCGTGCGCGGCATCGCGCCGGGCGGGTTCCCTGCCGGATAGTCCGTGCGCGCCTTTTCAGGGTCAATAAGCGCGGAACGCTCTTTGATATATTCGGGGTTCAAAAGGCCAGCGACCGGCACATCCACAAACGCATCATCCGCCAGATATTTTTCGCGGTCCGCATAAGCCAACTGCATCGCCTGACCAATTAAATACCAGCTTTTGGGGCTGTCTTTGCCCGATGCTGCCAAGTCGAACCGCTGCAACGTGCCCAATATTTGCAACACCGTTGTCGCGCCTGATGAAGGTGGGGCCATGCCGCACACCACATAGACGCGGTACGGCGCGCAAACCGCTTGCTGTTCCTTTGCGCGATATTGCGCAAGGTCCGTCATGGTCATGTCGCCGGGGCTAAGCTTGCTCGTCGTGACCGCACTTACAATCTGGTTGGCGACGGGGCCGGTGTAAAATGCATCGGGCCCCTTTTTCGCCAGCAACTTCATGGTCGTGGCAAGTTCGGGATTCTTAAGCGTCATCCCTGCGGTCACGGGCGCGCCGTTCCGCCAATAAATCGCACGCGCAGCGTCAAAGTTAGACCACAGTGGCTGAATGCCTTTTAGCCGTGATTCAAGCGTCTTGTTGACGATGAACCCTTTGTCGGCAAGGCGGATGGCGGGCTTGAAAATTGTCGCCCAAGACAGCTTGCCCCATTTGCGGTGGGTTTCCGCCATAAGCTGGATATTGCCGGGAACGCCCACGGAACGTCCGCCTTGAAAGGCCTCCAAGAAACCCAGCGCTTTGCCGTCGGGTCCGACAAAACGATCGGGTGTCGCCGCAGCGGGCGCCGTCTCGCGACCGTTGATGGTTGAAAGCACGCCCTTTGCGCTGTCCTGATACAAAAGGAAGCCGCCGCCCCCAATGCCGCTTGATTGCGGTTCAACGACGGTCAACGCCAACATCATGGCCATCGCCGCATCGGCAGCGGAACCACCCTGACGCAACATTTCCATTCCCGCTTCGGTAACGCGGGGATCGGCAGAGGATGTGACACCGACATTTTCGGCAAAAACCGGTTGAGCGGCAAGGACGAGTGCGCTGATCGCGAATGACAATTTTTTCATGCCCGATACTTAGCCCGCTTCACACGGCAATGCCAAGTCCGGATTTACGCGTCCGTCCCGACGGCATCCGAGATATTGGCAAATCCGTCCCGCTTCAAAAGTTTCAGCAGTTGCCGGTTGATTTTAAGCGCCAGTCCGGGGCCATGATACACAAGCGCACTGTAAATCTGCACCAGCGATGCGCCCGCACGAATGCGCGCATAAGCATCTTCGGCAGATGCAATCCCGCCAACACCGATCAAGCCCAGCTTCCCGCCGCTCGCCTTGCGAAAATCGATGAGGCGTTGCTGCGCAAGGTCACGCAATGGCGCACCCGACAGACCGCCCGTCTCGCCTGCATGTTTCGATTGCAGGTCTGGCCGCGAAATAGTGGTGTTCGATACGATCAAGGCAGCAACACCGCGCGCCATCGCCACGTTCACAATATCGTCAATGTCGGCGGGTTGCAGATCGGGCGCGACTTTCAGGAAGACCGGCGTTGCCCGTGACCGCGCGGCCATAACCTGCGCCAACAGATCATCCAACGCAGCCTTGTCCTGCAACGCACGTAGCCCTGGCGTATTGGGCGAGCTGATATTGACCGTCAGATAATCGGCCAACGGCTCCATATTGCGCACACCGATGACATAATCGGCAATGCGGTCCGCGCTGTCCTTATTGGCGCCAATATTGATGCCCAGCGGCCCACCCAATGCCGTGTCCGGAATATTCTGCAGCCGCGCGATGGCCGCCGCCTGTCCTTCGTTGTTGAAACCCATGCGGTTGATGACCGCTGCGTCCTCGACTAACCGAAACAAGCGCGGTTTTGGGTTACCCGCCTGCGGCAACGGCGTTAGCGTGCCGACCTCGGTAAACCCAAAGCCAAGGCGCATGATCTCAACGGGTACTTCGGCATTTTTGTCATAGCCCGGCGCAAGGCCAACCGGATTTGCAAAGTGCAAGCCAGCAAAGCTTTGCTGCAAAGCCGCGTCCTGCGTTCCCATAGACGGGATGGGCAACATTTTCAGTGCCGTAAGGGACATGTTGTGGGCGGTTTCGGCATCTGCCTGAAACAAAAAGGGGCGTGCAAGTCGGTAAAACATTGCGGTGCTATTCACGAGTCGCGTGCAAGGTGCAACGGCGGGATGACGTTCATGAAGCGTACCAAGATGATTTTGGCCTCAAATGCCCGAATTTTATGGGGTGGTGACGATTCCGTCCAATCGCATTTTACCAAACGTCTGCACTGTCGAAGCCCAACCCAAGAGCTCCGCCGATGAAAAACGGGCGTTCTTTTCCTGATAGCCCCCCTCACCGCTGCCATCGTCCCTGACGGGCCGTTCGGCGGCTATGCCTTCGGTGCATCCGGTTCTGGACTTTGCGGCTTTGCTTTACGGCGGCGGAGATTCGCACGCAGGGCCTCACGCAACCGTTCGGCCTTAATCCGCTCTTTGTCTTGCGCGTCTTTTGCCAATTGCGTTCTCCGATCCATTCTGCCAGCTCGCGCACCCGATGCCAAATCGCCCGCAAAGGCGCAAGCCGCTTGACAACAGCCCCGTCCCTTCGCATAGGGCCGCACCTTCGGTGTATGCTGCTGTAGCTCAGTGGTAGAGCGCGTCATTGGTAATGACGAGGTCGGGAGTTCAATCCTCCCCAGCAGCACCAGGAAATCTCTCATATCTCCAGTGATTTCAGGCTATCGGCTTAGGGCGATAATTGTCGCGTAATTTCCGTTACTTGTGACAACGCGTTTTGCAAATCCGCTGCAAGAGACACCTTGCAGGCGCCCTATCTCACAAAAAAGCCCCGGAGTTCTCCGGGGCCCTATTTCGTGGCACCAATTTTGTTTTGGCCGGTGCTAACTGAACCCTAGAAATTGCCTCTGCTGCTGCCACTCCATCGGGATATCTGCACAGCGCATCAGGTGACGGGCGGTCAGTTGAACAGGCTGCCGACCATCGAGAATGGCGGTTATGATGTCCGGTGCTAGCCAAGACATCCTCCCAAGCCGATGCAAGTGCCGCTTGTCGTAATGCGATACTGCTGGAATTTCTTCGCCGGTTAGGAGATGCTCTCTTGCTGCAAAACCCTGAACCACGAGGCGAACGAGGGCAGCATCAGCATTTTTGTTATTGGCGGATTCGCCATCAGGCGACAGGGCAATCCGAACCTCATTTCCTCGGCGAACCAATTGTGCAGGCGTGGTTATAGTAACTGCGTCTTCTTCCCCAATCACAACGTCGATCCGGTCGGCGGCAACATTCACCTTCACAAGACAGTCAATCAATATCGCACGCAACGCGCTCGTTGTAATATGATCAAGGCTGTCAGCTAATGCGGCTTCGGCTTGGCAATTGGCCTGCCATGCAACCTTGCATGTTGATACATCAGGTTCAGCGGGCTTTTTGAGATATGCCTTCAAGGTTTTTATGACAATCTGATCGAGCGGACCAGCTGGCAGTCTGCAGATGGTCGAACGGTCTTCGCCTGGTTTGAACCGAGTGACATAATAGCAATATTGCTTCGATCCCCTCTTTCCGCGTGACGGCGACATTGGCCGGCCATCCGGATCAGTGACAAGGCCTGCCAAAAGACTTGGCGACTTTGCATGCTTTGATATCAGCTTGTCGCGAGTGTTACTCGCAAGCATGGTCTGGACGCGTTCAAAAGTGTCGTGATCAATTATCGGATCATGCTCACCGTCATAAACGGCATCCTTATGTTTGATCTTGCCAATGAACACGGGGTTCTTGAGCAGGAACCCCAGTGGTCCTTTTCCAAAGTAGATATTGCCGATAGTGCCACCCGCCTTGCGATGGCGCGTGCGGGTGCGCATGCCGCGTAGTGCGAGGTCATCTACCAGTGCCGGAACGGATTTGAGTTCAAGATAGCGGGTAAAGATATATCGCACCTCCTCGGCTTCCGTTGGCTCGATAAGTAACTTGCGGTCTTCAACACGATAGCCATGGGGAACCGTACCTCCCATCCACATGCCTTTACGCTTGGATGCGGCTATCTTGTCACGGATACGTTCGCCTGTGACCTCGCGTTCGAACTGCGCGAACGATAGCAATACGTTGAGCGTCAAACGACCCATGCTGTTCGTGGTGTTGAACGCCTGTGTAACGCTCACGAACGACGCGCCTTTTGCATCAAGGATCTCGACGATCTTGGCAAAGTCCGCAAGTGACCGAGTCAGCCGGTCAACCTTATAGACCACGACAATATCGACCTTGCCTGCCTGTATGTCGTCGAGCAGTTGCTTAAGTGCAGGACGGATCATGGAACCTCCTGACCAACCGCCGTCATCGTATAGCTCGCCAACTTGTTCCCATCCCTCGCCTGCCTGGCTCAATATATAAGCGGCACAGGCTTCGCGCTGGGCATCCAGGCTGTTGAAGTCCATCTCCAGCCCCTCCTCGGTTGATTTGCGCGTGTAGATCGCACAGCGTTTACGGTTAGGTGATATCATGGCCCTACTGCCCTTCTCCGTCGCCTGGTGACTAGGCCAAAGAACCGTGGCCCTGACCAATGTGTGCCGGTGATGTCGCCTGCGATCTGGGTGAGCGATGCATACCTCCTGCCGTCGAACTCAAACCCATCATCAAGAACAAGCACCTGATGCATTTTCCCATGCCATGAGCGCACCAGACGGGTTCCAGGCTTTAGGGAAGGCGCAATCACCGCTTCTACATCATCCTTGCCCAGCCTTTTTATCTGGCGTTCAATGTCACGGCGCGTGGAACTGGTCAGGGTTCCCTGCCCTCGTTCCTGCAGGCGATAGGCGATACCGCGCCGGAGCAGATCCGGTCCGATATCCGGTGCCACGTTCCGATAGACCTCGCGCCATCGAGAACGCAGTTCGGCAGGCTTCATGGTAAGAAGGCGGGCCAGTTCCAAGCTTAGACTGTTTGTCATGACCACCGCCTTACACCTCGGGCGACGATGATAGGCGGTAGCGGCGAACGCCATCCACCTTGTCGCTATCGATGACGTGCCCCTTCTTCCTCAGGCCGGTCAGATATGCCCGCGTCGAATGCGGCAGCCAGTTTGCAAGTGTCGCGAGTTCTGTGAGCGTGGTACCGCAATCCCGGGTCAGCAGATCCAAGATCTGTTGAGGCTTTGAGGGGACTATGATTGTTTCGCTAACCTCGAGCTTTTTGGTCTTTGTCATGAGTGGTTCTCCTTAATCGATGCAGCATAATGCTGCCCCACCACCCAAAGCCCAGCTAAATGCCTAGCCGGGTCTGCCGCCGCCTTATATCGGGGCGCTTGAATATGAACAGCAATGCTCGACTGCGTGCAGAAGTCGAATGGATTGTGCGCTCGATAAGCAGAAATTTAGATTGTTTGAGCACTTCGAGCCGTCATTGCGGCTAAGTCGGCTAAACAAGGCCTCATCGCAGGACGAAGCTTAGTTTAGGCATTGAACCGGATGTCCGCTTTGCGCCCAAATGCAGACGTTACGCTACCGACT
>JBEDET010000007.1:0-47623 GCA_041175505.1 Pseudomonadota bacterium | reverse complement strand
GCTATACCATCGCCACGCATTGGATGTTGTTGGCGGGATTGGTTGTCACCGCCATTGTAACGTGGATTATTGTACGCTCGGGCCTGCTCGACCGCCTGTCGGCGAAATTGCAAAATCGCGGCTGGGCATTGCGGACATGGACAATCTGCGTCGCTTTCTTCTTCATTTCGGCGGTGATTAGCCTGCCCTGGGGCATTTATGAGCAATGGGGTTTTGAACGATCCTATGGCCGGACGGACCAGCCATTGTCTGATTTCCTCGCACAAAATGCCATTGGCATCACGATTTCGAGCATATTGGGCGGGCTGTTTTTCCTCGGCGTCTATGCGCTCATTCGCCGTGCGGGCAAAACATGGTGGATATGGTCCGGTGGCCTTGCGGCTTTTGCAGCGGCGGCGACGATATTGTTCGCGCCTGTGGTGATTGAACCGATGTTCAACGAATATAAGCCGGTCCCTGCGGGGCCAGTGCGGACGGCGTTGCTTGAAATGGCGGACGAAGCCAATATTCCGCATGACCGTGTGCTGATGTTTGATGGCTCACGCCAATCGAACAACTTCACCGCCAATGTCTCGGGCGTTTTTGGTTCGGCGCGGATTGCGATTTCCGACGTTGCGCTCAAGCAGGCGTCATTGGACGAGGTGAAGGCCGTAACGGGGCATGAGATTGGGCATTATGTTCTTGGCCATGTCTGGCGGATGGTGTTTGCCATTGTGTTCATTGCGATGCTTGGCTTTTTTCTGGCCGACCGATTGTTCAACCGGGTCGCGGCCTTATTTGGCAGCAAAGCCACCATCGGCGACCCCGAGGGATTACCAATATTGTTGCTGATCGTTTCGGTTCTGGGCCTGTTTGCGCAGCCGGTGGTCAACAGCGTGACGCGTGTCGGCGAAAGCGAGGCCGACGCTTATTCGCTTCGGACGGCGAATTTGCCCGATGCGCTTGCAGGCGCGTTGGTGAAGACCGCCGAATATCGCTACCCGCGGCCATCGGCGTTGCAAGAAGTGATATTCTATTCGCACCCGTCGGTTGAAAAACGTGTTCGCAGCGCGATGGACTGGAAAGCCGAACAGCTGAAAAAAGCGGCGCCGCGTTAGGCCGCCGCTTTCTTCTCCTGCCGGAATTTGTGCAGCAATGGTTCGGTATAGCCATTGGGCTGCGCCACGCCTTCGAAGATGAGCGCACGGGCGGCCTTCAATGCGATGCTGCCCGATGTGAGCTTTTCGTAAAGCGGATCGCTGGCATTTTGCGCGTCGACCTTCGCCGCCATCTTGGTGAGCGCGGCGTCCACCTGCGCCTCGGTCGCAATGCCGTGGAGCAGCCAGTTGGCGATATGCTGCGACGAAATACGCAAAGTGGCGCGGTCTTCCATCAGGCCGATGTCGTGAATGTCGGGGACCTTTGAACAGCCGACACCTTGGTCAATCCAGCGGACGACATAGCCAAGGATGCCTTGCGCGTTGTTCTCAAGCTCTTGCGTGACCTCTTCATCGGACCAATTGTGGCCGACCGGCGCAACGGGAATGGTCAGCAACGGATCAAGGCCCGGCGTCGGTTCTTGTGCCAATTCCGCCTGCCGCGCAAAGACGTCAAACTGGTGATAATGCATCGCGTGCAGCGTTGCTGCGGTAGGTGAGGGGACCCATGCGGTGTTGGCACCAGCCTTCGGATGGCCGATTTTCTGCACCATCATGTCTGCCATCATATCGGGCGCGGCCCACATGCCTTTGCCGATTTGCGCTTTGCCCGAAAGACCGCAGGCAAGGCCGATTTGGACGTTGCGCGCTTCATAGGCTTGGATCCAGCTGCTGGCTTTCATCTCCGCCTTGCGGATCATGGGGCCAGCCTGCATCGCGGTGTGCATTTCGTCGCCGGTGCGATCAAGGAAGCCGGTGTTGATGAAGACGATGCGGTCTTTGACGGCGTGAATACATGCGGCGAGGTTGGCGCTGGTGCGGCGTTCTTCGTCCATCACGCCGACCTTGATGGTGTGACGCGGCAGGCCAAGCACATCTTCGACCGCATCAAACAAAGCGTTGGTCAGCGCGGCTTCTTCGGGACCGTGCATCTTGGGCTTTACGATGTAGATTGAACCCGCGCGGCTGTTGCGATGCGTGCCAAGACCTTTGAGGTCGTGCAGTGCGCATAAAGAGGTGAACAATGCGTCGAGAATGCCTTCGGGCGCTTCGCTGCCATCGGGCAACAGCACCGCCGGATTGGTCATCAGATGCCCGACATTGCGCACGAACATCAGGCTGCGGCCCGCGAGGATGAGGCCGTCGTAATTGCGGTCCGCCTCAAGCGCGCGGGTCATTGTCCGCCCGCCCTTATCGAACGACGCAACCAGATCACCCCGCATCAGGCCAAGCCAGTTGGTGTAAGCGGCAACCTTGTCCTGCGCGTCGACGGCAGCAACCGAGTCTTCCAGATCGATAATCGTGGTCAGCGCAGCTTCAAGGATGACATCGGCGATATGCAGTTCGTCGGTCGCGCCGATGGGGTGCGCGGGATCAACCAATATCTCGATATGCAGGCCATTCTGTTTGAACAGATAGCGTTTGGTGTCGCCCGATGCGGTTTGCGCGACGAAGAAATCGGATGTCCCGCCCGACAGGACGGCTTCCCAACCGGGGATGCTGTGGTTCAGGAAATTGCGCGCATAAGCAATGACAGCCGCACCGCGTGTCGCATCATAGCCGCCTGCACGGGCGGGCGGGGCATCAAGCGCATCGGTGCCGTATAAAGCATCATATAGGCTGCCCCAACGGGCGTTGGCGGCGTTGAGCACGAAGCGGTCGTTAAGGCTCGGCACGACCAACTGCGGCCCCGCCATCGTCGCGATTTCGCCGTCGACATTTTGCGTGCCAATGGCGAATGGAGCTGGTTCGGCAACGAGATAGCCAATGTCGCGCAAAAATGCCTGATAGGCGGGCATGTCGCTGATCGGTCCGGGATTTGCCTTGTGCCAAGCATCAATCTGCGTTTGCAGCGTGTCGCGTTTGGCGAGCAGTGCGCGGTTCACCGGCACAAACTGTGCGAGAATATCGGATAGGCCCGACCATAAAGCGTCGGCGGCTATGCCCGTGCCCGACAGCGCGCGGCTTTCAACGAAAAGCGCGAGTTCATCGGCGACCTGCAGGTTTGCGCGGGTTACATATTCAGTCATGACTTTGGCTCCAGTGGGACGTGGTGCCTGGGGAGAAATTTTTGTTGTTGCCGCTTCCCTAGCGATAGTTTGGACGGTGCAAAAGGGTTTAATTGCTGATAACGGCTGGCCCATGAAACTGACCAAGCATCTTGTTGAAAAGCCATGGGGCCGCACAGACATACCGGCGCAATTTGGCGATATGGGCGACCGCCGCATTGGCGAAATTTGGTATGAAAGCGCCGATGGCGGCTCGCTGCCCATATTGGTGAAATGGCTGTTTACATCGGAAAAGCTATCCATTCAGGTGCATCCCAACGACGCCCAAGCGCGTGATCGCGGGTTGCAATCGGGCAAGGAAGAATGCTGGTTTGTGGTGGATGCAGAACCTGGTGCCGTGCTCGGCATTGGCACGCATCAGGATCTGAGCGCAGAAGCCTTGCGGGCGGCGTCGCTTTCGGGCGAGATTGAATCGCTGATGGATTGGAAGCCGGTTTCGGCCGGCGATTATTATTATATTCCCGCCGGAACCGTCCACGCGATTGGCGCGGGCATCACGCTCGTTGAAGTGCAGCAATTTGCCGACATAACCTATCGTTTGTTCGACTATGGCCGGCCACGCGAACTGCATTTGGATGACGGTGTCGCTGTGTCTGTCGCAACGCCGTATCGCGATGCGCGATCGGGCCGCATTACCGGCGGGCAACAGATGGTCGACGGACCACATTTCCAGCTTTGCTATGTCGATGACCAAAGTCAGATTGATGCGCTGGATTTAGCGGGCAACTGTTGGATTGTGCCCCTGACGGGGACGGTTTCGGTGGCGCACGAAATGGCTGCGGTGGGCGACTGCCTGCTCGTGAGTGCGCCAACCGCTATTAAATTATCAGCCGACGCAACATTGTTGATAGCGTGCTAACCAATAACGCCAATTGACCGTTAAGGGTTAAGGCGTATCGCGTGCGTGTAACCGAAGTTGCACAATTTTTGCCTTGTTTACAGTTGAGCAATTACTTGTTGTGCTAGCGTTGTTAAATGCTAGTTAAAATTACAAGTATATTCAAACGCAAACAAAGCCTATTATCTTGGACTGATAGAAACCCGTGGAAACAAGATTAATTGTCGCATTCGTGTTGATCACGATTATGGTGCTCGCTCTCATTGTTGCTGCTGTGCGCTATTCCCGTCGCCGCAAACAGTTCAAGATCCGTCAAATGGGCCGCGGCAAGGCTGCGCCGGGCTCTCGGGTAAATGCTGCTCCATAACAGCATAGTTGCATCGATGAGATTCGCGACGTAAACGCCATTTCGTCATCTGGGGAGTAGCCAGCCGTTCTACGCGAACGGGACATGCATCAACATATTTGGCCGAGAAGTCATGGTGCATGTGGGGCCGCAAATGCGGTTCAAGGCGAGACCAATGGCATCTGCAATCCGTTCCGGTCGGGCGGGGTTGTGGGTGGCATTGCGTTTTTTAACTGCCTGATCCGGAAAGCATTATGGAAATTTTCTTCGCATCTACCTTGCTTGTTGCTGTTGCCGAAATCGGCGATAAGACAATGCTGCTCGCCATATTGCTGGCGACACGGTTTAAAAAGCCGCTGCCGGTCATCGCTGGCATTTTTGCCGCCACAATGGCCAATCATGCACTCGCGGCTTGGGCGGGCAGTGCGCTCGCCAGTGTCTTCATGAGCGAGACATTTCGCATCGCGGTGGCCATTGGTTTCATCCTGATGGCGGCATGGACGCTTATTCCCGACAAGGTCGATGACGATATGAAAGTCGCGTCGCAGCGCGGGGCGTTTGTTGCGACAACAATTGCGTTTTTCCTGGTCGAGATGGGCGATAAGACGCAAGTCGCAACGATCGCACTTGGCGCGCAATATCATGCCGTGCTGGTAGTTGCGGCCGGAACAACATTGGGCATGATGATCGCCAATGTCCCTGCGGTCTATCTGGGTGAGAAGCTGGTGGAAAAGGTTTCGCTGCGCATTGTGCATAGGATTGCAGCGTCGATGTTCCTCTTTCTGGGGCTTTGGCAGTTGTGGGAGTTGTCGAACCCCGCCTAAGCTGTTAGGCGCGCGGCGGATATTCAGCTTCGGAAAATGATATGACCAAAGACAGCGTTAAAAAAGTCGTCCTCGCATATTCGGGTGGCCTCGACACCAGCGTCATCCTGAAATGGCTACAGGTGGAATATGGCTGCGAAGTCGTCACCTTCACCGCCGATTTGGGGCAGGGCGAAGAGCTTGGGCCAGCACGCGAAAAGGCTGTGCTGATGGGCGTGCCTGATCACCATATCTACATTGATGATCTGCGCGAAGAATTTGTGCGCGATTTCGTTTTCCCGATGATGCGCGCCAATGCGCGGTATGAAGGCGACTATTTGTTGGGCACATCGATTGCCCGTCCGCTCATTTCCAAGCGTTTGATCGAAATTGCCGCCGAAACCGGCGCGGACGCGATTGCGCATGGCGCAACGGGCAAGGGCAATGATCAGGTGCGGTTCGAACTTTCGGCATATGCGCTGAACCCCGATATCAAGGTGATTGCGCCATGGCGTGAGTGGGACCTGACGAGCCGGACACGGCTGATCGAATGGGCGGAGCAACACCAGATTCCTGTGCCCAAGGACAAGCGCGGCGAAAGCCCCTTTTCGACCGACGCCAATCTGCTGCACACCTCGTCCGAAGGCAAAGTGCTTGAGGACCCGTGGGATGAAACGCCCGATTATGTCTATTCGCGCACCGTCAATCCAGAGGATGCGCCCGACACGCCCGAATATATCACCATCGATTTTGAAAAGGGCGACGGCGTCGCGCTGAACGGCGAAGCGATGTCGCCTGCGACCTTGCTCGCCGCGCTGAATGACCTTGGCCGTAAGCATGGCATTGGCCGCCTTGATCTGGTCGAGAACCGCTTCGTCGGTATGAAATCGCGCGGCATGTATGAAACCCCCGGTGGCGAGATTTATGCCCGTGCCCATCGCGGTATTGAAAGCATCACGCTCGACCGCGGCGCAGCGCATCTTAAGGATGAGTTGATGCCGAAATATGCGGAGCTTATCTATAATGGCTTCTGGTTCTCGCCAGAGCGCGAGATGCTGCAAGCCGCGATTGACCATTCGCAGACGTTGGTTTCCGGCACCGTGCGGCTGAAGCTGTATAAGGGTCTGGCGAGTGTTGTTGGCCGCAAATCGCCCAACAGCCTGTACAGCGAAAAGGTTGTGACGTTTGAGGATGACGCCGGCGCTTATGACCAAAAGGACGCAGCGGGCTTCATCAAACTGAACGCACTTCGCCTGCGTTTGTTGGGACAGCGTAAAACGTAACTTCGCAGAAAAACGTCATCCTGAACTTGTTTCAGGATAACATGCAACGGTGACGCGTTATCCTGAAACAAGTTCAGGATGACGATTATTGGTTATTTCGCCGTCAACGCGACCCCACTTTAACCGCCCGATTAAGTCTGATAGGCTCTCCTTTAGGAAGAGGAGAGTCGATATGCATGATTTGGTCATTCGCGGTGGAACCGTGGTGGATGGCACGGGCGCACCGCGCTTTGTTGCCGATATTGCGGTGGATGGCGGCATCATTACCGCTATCGGCCAAATCAGCGCTTCGGGCCGCGAAGAGATCGATGCTTCGGGTAAAATCGTCGCGCCAGGGTTTGTTGATATCCATACCCATTATGACGGCCAAGCAACGTGGGACAGCGAGATGGGTCCGTCGAGCTGGCATGGCGTCACCACGGTTGTCATGGGCAATTGCGGCGTTGGCTTTGCGCCCGCGAAAAAGGACAAGCATGATTGGTTGATCGGCCTGATGGAGGGTGTCGAGGATATTCCCGGCACTGCGTTGGCCGAGGGAATGAAATGGGATTGGGAGAGCTTTCCCGATTATCTCGATGCGCTCGAACGCCTGCCGCGCACCATCGATATTGGCACGCAAGTTCCGCACGGCGCGTTGCGCGCCTTTGTCATGGGACAGCGCGGCGCGGATAATGAGGAGCCAACCGAAGCCGACATCGCCGAAATGGCGCGGCTGGTGGAGGAAGGCTTACGCGCAGGGGCTTTGGGTTTTTCCACATCGCGCACGGTGTTGCATAAATCGATTGATGGCGAACTTGTCCCCGGGACCACGGCGACCGAACCCGAACTGGTGGGCATCGGCCGCGCCATGGGCAAAGTCGGGCATGGGGTGTTTGAGCTGACCACCGATTTCTTGGAAGAATGGGACGAGTTCGGCTGGATGGGCCGGCTAAGCCGCGAGACGGGGCTGCCCATCGCCTTCACCATGTTGCAATCGCCCATCAAGCAAATGCCGTGGACCGAACAAATGGCAGGGATGTGCAACGCCAATGACAATGGTGCGAATCTGGTCGCGGCGATTGGCCTGCGCGGTATTGGCGTTATCATGAACTGGCGCGGCACGGTGCACCCATTCATGCGCAAGCCAAGCTGGCAGAAAATCGCCGGACTGTCGTGGGACGAACAAAAGGCAAAGCTGTCCGACCCGGCGTTTAAGGCGGCGATGTTGGCGGAGGATAATTTGCCACCGCCGTCGTTTGATATGGCGCCGTTTTTCATGCTGGTCACCGCCGCATGGGCCATGCAATTCCCGCTCGGCGATGGCTTTAGCTATGAACCGACACGCGAAGAAAGCGTCTTTGGCTTTGCGCAAGCCGCAGGCAAAGACGCGGCCGAATATGCCTATGACCAGTTGATGGCCGACGACGGCAACGGCATGATTTACCTGCCGATATTGAATTATATGGATGGCAATTTGGACTTCACTAAAGAGCTGCTCCAGCGTGACGATATCGTCGCATCGCTGTCCGACGGTGGCGCACATTGCGGGACGATTTGCGACGCGGCGTCACCGACATTTCTGCTCAGTTACTGGGCGCGTGATCGCAAGGCCGGAACAATACCGCTCGAACTGGCCGTCAAACGGCAATGCCACGACACGGCGCGGCTTTATGGGTTGAATGACCGCGGTGTGCTGAAACCCGGCTATCTCGCCGATATCAACGTCATCGATTTTGACGCGTTGAAACTGTTGAAGCCATGGCTGGCGTTCGACTTGCCCGCCGGTGGCAAGCGCTTACTGCAAAAGGCTGACGGCTATGCCGCGACGATAAAATCGGGCGTGGTCACGTTCCGTAATGGCGCGATGACAGGCGCGTTGCCCGGTATCGTGGTGCGCGGTCCGCAGAGCATCGATATGGCGGAAGCCGCGGAATAAGGGAGGGCTTCCAGCGCGGAAGCCACTCCATATATTAGACGCGCATTGGCATCAAAACGTACAGGGCCGCTGACTTGTCATTCTCGCGAATGAGTGTTGGGGCGCTGGCGTCGGCCAAGTGAAGCTCGACGATGTCGCCTTCGATCTCGCCTAATATGTCCATCAGATAACGGGCGTTAAACCCGATTTCGAAGCCGTCGCTGCTATATTGGCCGGACACTTCTTCTGCCGCCGTGCCGTTTTCAGGGCTGGTGACCGACAAAGTGATCTTGTCTTTATCGAGCGCCATTTTGACAGCGCGGGTTTTTTCGGTGGCGATGGTCGCCACGCGGTCAACGCCTTGGCTGAATGCCTTGGGGTCGATGCGCAGCAGCTTGTCATTCGCGGTTGGAATGACGCGGCTGTAATCGGGGAATGTGCCGTCAATCAGCTTTGATGTCAGGATGACGCTGTCAAAGGTGAAGCGGATTTTGCTCGCCGACAGATCGATCTGGATGACATTGCCGCCGCTTTCGTCCAGCAGCTTGCGGATTTCGGCGACGCATTTGCGCGGCACGATGATGTCGGGCATATTTTCTGCACCCGCTGGACGCGGCAGCGTGACGCGGGCGAGGCGGTGGCCGTCGGTGGCCGCTGCCTTCAACACAGGATCGGCATCGTCGGTGACGTGCAGGAAAATACCGTTGAGATAATAACGCGTTTCTTCGGTCGAGATCGCAAAGCGGGTCTTGTCGATGATCTGGATCAGCGAACTTGCAGGAATTTCGAACGAGGTGGGCAATTCGCCCTCTGCGATCGTCGGGAAATCTTCGCGCGGCAGCGTTGCGAGCGAGAAGCGGGCGCGGCCAGCGTTCACCGCCATGCGGCCATCTGCGGCATGCAATTGGACTTGCGAACCTTCGGGAAGCTTGCGCGCGATTTCGAACAAGGTGTGCGCCGAAACGGTGGTTGCACCGGGGGTTTCAACATCGGCGGCAAAGGTTTCAACAACCTGCAGATCAAGGTCCGTCGCGGTCAGCTTGATCTTGCCGCCTTCGCTGGCTTCGATCAGGACGTTCGACAAAATGGGAATAGTGTTGCGCCGTTCCACAACGGATTGGACGTGGCTCAGGCTTTTCAGCAGGGTCGCGCGTTCGATCGTGGCTCTCATTCAAATTCCCCTTATCGGGCATGGCGAGCATAAAGCAGCCAAAAATCCCTATTTCTATGGCGACTCTTCCATAACCGCTTTGGCCAGCAGGGCAAGCCGATAGGTTTTGCGTCGAAGAATATCCTGTGGAATAAGGCCATTATGACGATTTCAACAAACGGTAGACGGCTTTTCATCGCACGGCATGGGGAGACGGTGTTTAACAGAATTGCGCGGATGCAGGGGCAGGCGGAGCTGCATACCCCGCTGACATGGGAGGGCTGCGTGCAAGCGCGCTTAATGGGCCGTGCGTTGGCAAACTATCTGGGGGATGACCCCGCGCCGCAGCTTTGGTCGTCCACCGCAGGGCGCGCGCTGCAGACGCTTGCGTTGGTCGCAGAGGAAATCAACGCCGACTGGCACCAAACGATGCGCGACGACCGGCTGCTGGAAATTGACGTCGGCCTTTGGTCAAGCCGCACCTATGCCGACATATCCGCGGAAATCGGCCCAATTGTCGATATGGAGCACAAGCTGTTTTCCGTACGTCCCGAGGGCGGCGAATTTTACGATGATGTCGCGCAGCGACTGCGTCACTGGATAGCGGACCAAAGCTTTGAACAGGACATGCTGATCATTTGCCACGGGATGACCGCACGCGTGCTGCGCGGGGTATTGCTGGGGCTGGAACCCATGGAACGCTTTGGCGCGCCCATCGCCCACAGCCTTGCGCAGGGCAGCATGGTGATGATCCGCGATGGTGTTGAAACGCTCGTGATTGATGGCGACGGCGCTGGGGAACGTGCTTGAGGTTTGTCACCCCACATGATGTGTTCTCCTGCGAAGGCAGGAGCCCAGAACAGTCCAGCGCATCGCCCCGCTGGATTCCGGCCTACGCCGGAAAGCACATGCTTTTTATGCTTGCGTTGACGCTTGCGGCGGCCGCGCCGCTGTCTGCCAAAGACCGGCTTGGCGTATATCAGGGGTGGGCGGCGTTTCGTGACCCTGAAACCCCCCGCTGCTATGCGATTTCCGAACCCGACGAGACGATAGGTCCGCCAACGCGGGCGGCTTATGTCTCCATCGGTTTTTGGCCAAAGCGCAACGTGACGCACCAGCTTTATGTGCAGCTGTCGCGCGATCGGTCTGCCAATAGCGGCGTGACACTGAGCGCGGGCGGCAGGCGCTTTCGTTTAAGGGCCGACAGCAGCGCGGCATGGGCGGCGGACCGGCGGACGGACTTGGCGATTATCGCCGCCATCCGCTCGGCAACGTCGCTCAGCATCGAAACGATTGGCCGCGATGGCAAGTCGATTGTCGATGCCTACGCATTGCGCGGTGCGCCCAGTGCAATCGACGCTGCGGCGTTGGGATGCGCTGCACGATAGCATAGCTGGCATTTCGGCGATTCATTGCGTATAGGCGCGGCCATCATGCAGATTCCCGGCCATATAGACCCCGTTGTCACCCCACGCGCGATTACGCAGCGTGCGGATGGCCGAATTGACCTTTTGGGCTTGAACCATCTCCAAATCCGGCAGCTGTTTGAAGAATCGCAGCTCGATGAAAAAGCGGCAAAGCTGCGGTCAAAGCAGGTGTTCCATTGGATATACCATCGCGGCGTGACCGATTTTGAAGCGATGACCGACATCGCCAAAACCATGCGCCCATGGCTTGCCGACCGCTTTGTCATTGGCCGGCCAGAAGTTGTCGAGGCGCAGGTTTCAACAGATGGCACGCGCAAATGGCTTTTGCGCACCGATGATGCCCAAGATTATGAAATGGTGTTCATTCCCGATGCGGATCGCGGCACGCTTTGCATATCTTCGCAGGTCGGCTGCACGCTCAACTGCCGTTTCTGTCATACGGGCACGATGCGGCTGGTGCGCAACCTGACACCGGGCGAAATTGTCGGGCAGGTCATGCTGGCGCGCGATGCGCTTGGCGAATGGCCAAAGGGCAATATGGCGTCGGTTGCGGACGATGATGAAGATGACGATGTCGGCCATTATACCGCCGACGGCCGCATGCTCACAAACATCGTGTTGATGGGCATGGGCGAGCCGCTTTATAATTTCGACAATGTTCGTGATGCGATGAAGATCGTTATGCATGGCGATGGCCTTGGCCTGTCGCGCCGCCGCATCACGCTTTCGACGTCGGGCGTTGTGCCGATGATGGCGCGCGCGGGCGAGGAAATTAACGTAAACCTCGCGGTCTCGCTGCATGCGGTGACCAAGGAAATCCGTGACGAAATCGTCCCCATCAACCGCAAATATGGCATTGATGAACTTTTACGTGCCTGCGCCGAATATCCCGGCGTCAGCAACGCGCGGCGCATTACATTTGAATATGTGATGTTGAAGGATAAGAATGACAGCGACGAAGATGCGCATGAGCTTGTGAACCTCATCCGCCAGTATAAATTGCCGGCAAAGGTCAATCTGATACCGTTCAACCCATGGCCCGGCGCGATTTATGAATGTTCGGATCCAGAACGCATCAAGCGTTTTTCCAGCATCGTTTTCGAAGCCGGCATCAGCGCGCCCGTGCGCACACCGCGCGGCCGCGATATCATGGCGGCCTGCGGCCAGCTGAAATCCTCCAGCGAAAAGAAAAGCCGCGCCGAACTGGACCGCCTCGCTGAGGAAAAACAGGCGGCATTGGGATAAGGCCATGAGCTTCACCTGGTGGAAATACCCCACACGACAATTTGCAATCGACGGGCTGTCCTTCACTGTTTCCAGCAAAGCGCGCGGCGATGGCCTGCATTCGTCGTTGGCCATGCTTGGTGTCGAGCAGGCGCATGACCAAACGCCCGTTTTTGGTCCCGAATCTGTCCGTAATCACCAGTTGCGCGCCAAGCTTCCCGATGGTCGGGTGTTAGAGGTTGAGCTTGGCTATATGGGCATGTGGACGACAGGGATTGTCGCCCGGCTGGATGGCGTTGTCGGTTATGAAAGCCACAAAGGCCGTGCCCCCGCTTATCCGGAAAAATATCGTGATACCGCCGCGCAACATAACAGCTTTCGCGAACATATGCAGGCCAGCCAAGCTGCCCAAGGGATGAATGGCGGCGTATTTGCGCGCCACAACCGCTTGCCATTTGCCATTGATATCATCACGGGCCTATTGTTCTACTTTGTTGCGAAGTTCACCGATCTGCAGACCGCGGCGATTGTAGGCGTGGTCGTCGGGTTCGGGCTTGTCCTGTTCCAGCGCATAACGAAAATCGATGTCACCGGCGGGCTTGCGCTCTTCGGCATATTGATGCTGTGCATTTCGGCAGGCCTCGCAGTTTGGCTGAACGATGATGAATGGATCAAATTACGCGGCACAATCACTGGCCTGATCGCCGCCAGTTTCTTCATTATCGATGGCGCGCGTGGCGGGCCATATATCGGCAAGGGGCTGGCGCGGTATATGCCATATTCGGATATCCATGCCGGCCGCTTTGCTATCGTGATGGGCGTTATCGGCATGATCATGGCGGCGCTGAATTATGGCGCCGCAAAATTGCTGACGACGGACAATTGGTTGTTCTACAAAACCTTTATCGATAATTTTATCGTTATTGGTCTTGTGATGCTTGCCATGCGCTTTGTCCGCGCCAAACAGGCTGCTTAAGCGAAAATTGCCACCGACTGCATGCCGGTAAGCACCGCTTCGCCGCGGCTGTTCCATGCGGTCATATATTGGCTGCTCGCGCCGTTGGCGGCGTGATGCGTTTCGCTGGACAGATACCACCATCCATCTTCGGTCGTCGGCGTATCTGTCAGCATGTTGATCTGCCAGTTCATGGAGCTGACCATGCCCTTTTCGGTCATCAATCCCATGGCAGATGGCGGCAATGCATCGCCAATGCAGATAAGCTCTGCAATATGGTCAAGCCCGTCATGTTCGGTGAAGCGGTGCCATGATGCGAGCCGATTGGTGGCCAAGCCCAGTTCGAGCCGCTTGTCCGGATATTGCATATGGCCGGTGAAAAATTCAGGCGGGCCGCTGCGTACATTGTCCGCGGTCGGAAGCGGCGGAAATTCGGGCTGGGCGATGTTGATATAGTCCAAATGGCTCTGCCGCCGGTTCATGAAAATAAACGTGCAGGTCAGGCCAATGCCATCTGCGCCGACAATGTCAGCCTTAATGAATGCCGTGTTTTTACCGCGACGCAGGATATTGGCCTGCACCTCAACATCGCCCGCCAAGGGGCCCACAAATGCGATTTGTGCGGACTGGAGCGGCGGCAAATCCTCCGCAGTCAGCTTCGCCGCTTGATAGGCCAGTGCCGAACTTAAGCCACCATAAGAGGTGCGCCCCTGATGCCAAGTGGCGGGGATGGATATCTTGTGCGACGCGGCGCCCGGCTCGAACTGGGCGAGAAGTGATGCAAGGTTCATAGCGTTGACTTAGCGAGAGAAATTTGAAGCCGCAAGGCGCAGCCGACGTCGCGCTTGTGTTCACAATCTTCGGCCGCGTGTCTGTTATTGTCAGTTAGATTGATCAACGGTTGAAGGATGGCAAAACAATCACCCACGCTTACAAACGCTGGCCCGGCGCCGTGCCAAGCAGGCGTGGGGCATAGTGCATAAAAGATGCCACTCATTGCATGTACAACGGGTGGCCAGTTGATGCGTTGGTCTGCACGGTCGTTGCAGTTATTACAGCTGCGTCAGCGATGGCCTTTTTGGCAAGAAGGCTGGAGGCGAGTGCATCAGCTGCTGCTTGCTGTTCAGCAGTCAGAGTTGCGGCTGGCTTTGCGGCACCCTTATCTTCTTTAGTAAGCGCCCATGTGTTCTTCTTGTCTGTACCGTCTGTATTCACCGGTGCTTTGCGCATGTGCCGCAACCGTCATTACGAAAAACATAAATAATAGTTTTTAAAAATACTATTTTTAATCATAAATATTTTATTTAATTATTGTTATGTGATTTTACATTTGTGATGATTTGAAATTTCAAATGTATTCTGGGGTTTTTCATGAGTTTAAATGACGATAAAACCGAAAAAAGTAATCGTACATTTAATGAAGCGCTTAAGCGTATTATTGAGTTTCAAGAGTCTAGCGATATTCAAATCGTCCGGAAGGAAGGCGAGTTGTTGTTTTTGATCAAGCAAGAACCGCGGCAGCCTGTTAAATATTATATGAACAAATCCGGGATGTCGGGGCGTTGGTTCAACGAAATCCTTAAGCAACTCATTGCTTCCGATCTTGTGATTCAAGAGCAATGTTCAGAAGATTCCCGACGGAGGCTGCTGCGGTAAGGCAGACTTAGGTCTCCGCAGATTTTGGATTGATCACATCCACCATAGCAGCATGCGCTTACACGCGACGCCGCGAAATGAAAAATGTCAGCACAAACGACAGTAACGATAGGACTATTACAGTACCCGCGACATCGCCGATGAAAATTGTCATCGCATGGTCGAGTGGTTGCATCAAGCGACCTGATATTGCGAAATACAGGTTCAAAAGCACAGCATTTGATGCTGCGCATATAGCGCCCAATGCAAAGAAATGAACCGTTTCTAAGTCGGCTAAACCTGGTTTTGTCGTAAACAGCATTTTGAACAATCCGATGCCGATGAGCGGCGCTACGCCAGACATTATAGCCAAAGAGACAATGTCCATTATGCCATCATTTACGCGGTTTTGGACGACAAAGTAGCTGCCTATGATGATCCCCAAAACGCCGGCGCTCCGAAAAACGAGAGTGTAGATAATGCGTAAGGCCGCAGGCAGATATATCAGGGTAGCATTGGGGGTCAGGGACAATTGTTGAAAAACAAAATCATTTGCTGAAGCCAAGCCATACCACGCGAGCGATAAGCCGACTACAAGTAGAACCCATCCCGACGCATCCTTCAACTGTGCCTTCATACAGTTTGCGGTGATTGCCCAAGAGCGGTGACGCCTTCACGAATGCTCGCCATGTAATCGCGCGCGAGTTGCGTAGGCTCCACGAATTTGATCCGCTTATCTTTGCTGTCGATGCGCAAACAAACGAGCCCCTTGTCGCGCAGAGCTATTATCCTGCGATACGCCGTTGGCTGAGAGCCGAATCGCGCGTCACTCATCACTTCGCTGACCATGATATCATCACGCTCGTGCCATTTCACGATCAGCGCATCCAGCAGCAAGCCTTCGTCCGCATTTAACGTGTCAAACGGTGACAGCTGCCTAATCGCATTCAGCATATCCAGCAGTCGGACAAAGGAGGGCGGTGGCGGTCTCGTCATGTCATTCGCCTTTCTGCCCCTCAACGGCACGATGTCTCCAAAATGGTTTCAATTGTGAAAGTTTTTACTTGCGGTGCCGCCACTTGGCGAATTAGCTGTCATTTACGAAAGTTTATAAGACATTCTCATTTTGCGTCAAATCAACTTTTCCCTGCTGGAGCAGCGGGCACAGGATCATGAGATTAGATGAGGCGGTTCAGAGCGAAATATGATTCACAAAGCTATCAGGCGCATATTTTTTTGTAGGTTCAACGCGCACGTCCGAAGTCGCAAACACGCGAAGATCGGTGGGAGTTTTCCAGTTTCGAAATGTAACTATTGCGGAATAGCCATGGCTAAGCGCGGCAATGGCAAATGGGAAGTTGATGATAGGTAATTACGAGATTCAAGCGGGTGACATTGCTTGAGTGACCCAGAGAGCATGATGCGATTCATACTCTCCACTTCACCCAGTTATCTAACGATAACTGGGTTTTTTTGTTGCGTTGTTTTGTCGTGGACGTGGGGACTCAATCGCTTGAAAAACAGCAAAAGTTTTATGCCCCCCGGTCGGTGGGCAAATAAAAAACCCCGCCGTTCCATTTGGACGGCGGGGTTTTTAAATGGTGGGCGTAGCAAGGTTTGAACTTGCGACCCCTGCAATGTCAATGCAGTGCTCTACCGCTGAGCTATACGCCCATTATGCCGCAGCCTCTAGCTGGGCTTTTGCTATCATTCAAGCCTATTTCAGTTCGCCAAAACTTTCCTTGGAAAACAGCCGTTCGACTTCAAGGACAAGGTCTTTGAGATGGAAGGGTTTGGACAGTATTTTGGCGCTTGGCATGGACGCGCTCGCGCGCAGTGCGACGCCCGAAAAGCCCGTGATAAACATGACCTCCGTGCCCGGAGACACGCGGTTACAGTGGCGCGCGAGTTCAATGCCGTCCATTTCCGGCATCACAATGTCGGTGAGCAGCAGATCGAAATGCTCTTGTTCTAACAAAGGCGCTGCTGCTGTGCCGCGGTCGACCGCGACCACGTCATAGCCCGACCGTTCCAGTGCGCGCGCGAGATATTCGCGCATGGCCTGTTCATCTTCGGCGAGCAAAATGCGGGTCATAACAAATCCTTAAACATCTTTTGCGCGCCAAATTGCGGCGCTGGCTGTATCTATAATTGCAGAGGCTTAATTTTTTTCACCATTTTGCGCAAAACCTGCCAACAACATATTTTAGTCTAATGAAGAGGGCGTGTTGGACATAGCGGCATCCGGATTTGCAATGTGGGGAACGGAAAACATGTCCGTGCCTGTGCTGTTGTCTGTGCCGCACGCTGGGCGCGATTATCCCGCAGCTGTCATTGACGCGCTGCGCGTGCCGCCGGCATCGCTTGTTAGGCTTGAGGATCGCTATGCCGATCTATTGGTGCGTCGTTCGGTACAATTTGGCCATCCGGTCATCGTTGCCCACCGTGCACGGGCCTGGATCGACCTGAACCGCGATGAACAGGATATAGACGTTGAGATGGTCCAAGGCGCACAGCGCGCGGATTATCCCGCGCCCGGCGTGAAGCAGCGCGGCGGCCTTGGCCTTGTGCCGCGCCGATTGTCGGGCGAAGGCGATTTGTGGAAGCGGCAGTTCACGTTAGACGATATCAATGACCGCATTGCTGCGCTGCATCGGCCCTATCATCAGGCCGTGTCCAATATACTTGAAAATATGCGGCAAAAGTTCGGGGTCGCGATCCTGCTTGATGTGCACAGCATGCCACCGCTCCACAACCCGGCAACTGGCGCGGGGCCGCAATTTGTGATTGGCGACCGGTTCGGCAAAAGTGCATCCTCGCAATATGCCGAATTGCTGATGTCCCGTTTGCAGGGGCACGGATTTACGGCGGCGCTCAACCACCCCTATGCCGGGGATTATATCCTGCGCCGCCATGCCAAGCCGCGTGCCAATATCCATGCGATCCAATTGGAAGTGGACCGGTCGCTCTATCTTGATGCTGATTTGCGACAGCCTGGGGCTGGCGTTGAGCGGCTGAAGGTGTTGATAGCCGGGCTAGTGAAGGCCTTGGCGGATGAGGCGCTTGGTTCGATTGCGTTGATCGCGGCCGAATAAATCAACCCGATTCGCATAAAAAAACCACCCCGGAATGCTCCGGGGTGGCCGAGGTTCAGGGAGTTGATGCCGGTTAGGGCATCGTTGGACAGAAACGGGAGGGGAAGTCTCCGTCCAGACTCGAGAATGGGACCTGACCATTGCAGTTTCAAGTCAGCGCAAAAACATTCTGCCCGCAATGTCGTTGAGGCGAGGCATGGGTGCGGGCAGTTGTTGCGCTGGCTATGTTGACGGCGCTAACGCCCGTTTAAGGCCACATCCGTTGGATAAATGGTATCTTGTCGATGAACTGATGCTTCAAAGCGCCCAAAATATGCAAGCCGATGAGAATGATCAGCGGCGCGACCAATATCTCATGCCCCTCATTCCCGATGTCCGCCAGCATCGCATTTTTGCCAACCGCCATATCGAGCGTGAACAGGCCGAAGAAATCAACCGGCGCAGCGTTGCCCTTGGCGCCGATCATCAGCCAACCGGTCAGCGGCATGGCGATCATGAGGACGTAGAATAATATATGGGCGCTATGGCCAGCTTTGGCCTGCCAACCCGTAATCTTGTCAGGCAGCGCAGGTGGACGGTGGGTGAGGCGCCATAAAATTCGGCCAATGGTCAGTATCAAGATGGAAATGCCAATGGCCTTGTGCGGGCTCATATAGGCCGCGCGCGCGGCGCGGGGCAGACCTTCGCCCAGATTTGCCAACAAGATGTTGGCACCGATCAATATGGCAATCAGCCAGTGAAAAAGGATCGCGATTTTGCTATATTTTGCCATGCCGTCACTTCCTTTGATGGACAGTGACGGCATGAAGCATTTGGCCTGATTAGGTCGAAGGCAGTTCCGTCACCTGCGGTACCTTACCTTGTGCAACCTGAACTGCAAATATTTCCCGCATCAGCTGCAATGAGAACAGATGTGCGTGGATGAGTGCAAGGATACCGTTCTGGTTCAGCTTGCGGACGGTGTCGCCGCGCAATTCGCGCAGTTTCGCTTCGTCGATCATTTTGAAACCACGGTAGATGAATGGCTGTTCCTGACCTTCTTGTTGGATCGACACTTCGCCGTCCATTAACAGGTCAAGCTTTTGCAGCTCTTCAACAAATGCGTGGGTTTGCGCACCGGCATTTTCGAATTCTTCGCAGAATTTCAAAATAGCCTGTGTGTTTTCGCTTGGCTTGCCATCGTCGAACAAGGGCGTGCCTTCTTCAAATTCACCAACGGCGCCAGATGTGGGGTCAAAGCACAAGGACAGCTCTTCGGTGTCGGGACGCAGCTTGGCCAACAGGAATGGATAGCGGCGGACATATGCAGGGACGTAAACGGGACGCTCGAAAAAGCCTTCCGCGTTCATGAAAGTGTTTACGCCTTCGTTCATGCCCATCAGGACCAGCGGAACAGGATTGTCTGTTGCGGAAAAAATGATGGGATAGGTGCGCGATGCAGGGACGAACTCTTCGATCGTCAACGGGATTGCATGCTGTCCTTCAAGGAACTTTGCATTCTCCAACAGGCGCGATTTCCACGTGACGTGATCGTTGCTGTTGAGCGGGATGAGGTCTTTATAAAGAAGCGGCAAATTTGCGGCTTGGGGCGCTGTGGCCATGTGAAACTCCAGTGCTTGTTGTGGGCAAAAATTTAATTGGGCGCTTTAGTCGGGCAGCAGCCTTTACGCAAGTGGAACAAGCTTGCCGGGGTTCATAATGCCAAGCGGATCGAACGCGCTCTTAATGGCACGCAATGCCGAAAGGCGGGCAGGCTCTGCAAGCCGCGCAAATTCGTCGATTTTGGATTGGCCAATGCCATGTTCAGCGGACAATGAACCGCCATAGGCGCGCACGCGATCATAGACGTGCGACGTGATCGCCTTGCCATCTCCGGCATACCAACCCGCGACATCGACACCTTCGGGGGCCTTTACGTGAAAATGGATGTTGCCATCGCCCAAATGTCCGAATGCAACGGTCTTGGTTCCGGGGTAGTCCGCTTCGATACGCGGCGATTCTTGTTCAATGAAGCGCGCCATAGCCGCGACTGGAACGCTGATATCATGTTGCAGCGCCGCGCCGGCGGCACGTTCGGCCTCCGCAATCGAATCGCGAATTTTCCAAAAAGCTTCTGCCTGCACGTCGCTGCTCGCGATGGTCGCGTTTTCGAGCAAATTATGGCCGATGGCATCTTCAAGCAAATGCATGGCCAGCTCTCCGGGGCTGGACTGGGCAGGGTCGTCCTGCACAAATTCCATCAGCGCATGCCAGCGGTGCGTTGTGTCGAGCGGCGGCCGTGTGCCCGCAATATGCGTGAGCACGGCATTGAGCGCGCGCTGGGGAAGGATTTCAAAGCCCTCCAAACGATCGCGTCCATGTTTCTGCATGAACAGCAACAGTTCATACGCTTGTTGCGGGCTATCGATGCCTGCCCACACGACGCAGCGGTCAATGAGCGCGGGCACGGTTTGCAGCACGGCCTTGGTCACCACGCCAATCGTGCCTTCGCCGCCAATCAGCAATTGTTTCAAGTCATAGCCGCGATTGTCTTTTTTCAACGGCGCCATGGCGTCATAAATCGATCCATCGGGCAGAACAGCCTCAAGACCTGCAACGAGCAGACGCATTGTGCCGTGCCGCAACACTTGCGTGCCGCCCGCGTTGGTTGAAATCAGGCCGCCGACGGTTGCCGACCCCTTGCCGCCAAGCGTGAGTGGAAAGCGCCGTCCGGCCTGCGCGGCGGCTTCATGCAGGTTCTGCAAGATGACACCCGCTTCACAGCTTATCAGGCCGGCATCCGCATCGATCGCGGTGATATTGTTCATCCGCCGCATTGAAAGGATCAGTTGATCGCCGCTGCTATTTGGGGTGGCCCCGGCGACCATCCCGCTATTGCCGCCCTGTGGAACCAGTGACAGCCGATACTTCGCGGCAATCCGCACAATTGCGGCAACTTCTTCGGTGGTGGCGGGTGACAGCAATGCTGCGGCGGCGCCTGTAAATCGGCCACGCCAGTCGGTCAGCCATGGGGATATGACGTCCTGATCATCCGAATAGCCCTTTGGTCCTAAAATAGAGCGAAGCTCGGATAAGGCGTTTACATCTGGCACGGTATTTCCCATTATGTGCAAAGGTTCAGGGCATTTAATTCATGATACGTTCAACCCTATCGGGTAAAGTCGGCAGAACTTCAACTTCATACCGGAATGTTTCTTGCGCATAGTTTTTGCCATAATCCTGCTTGCGGCAGGTCTGACGACCGTGTCGCAAAAGGCTTGGGCCGATTTTAATGTCGACATGGCGCGCAATCCGTTCGCGCCGTTCGTCAGGTTGAATACCGAATTTGACCAAGTGCGCATTGACCAACGCATCATCATTCGTTTGCCAAGCCCCGCGTCGGCGCCAGCAGCCGTGGGCGCACAGCGGCAATCGGTCGCGAAGCTGCAGTATAAAGAAAAGAAAATCGGCAAATGCCTTTGGGTCGACAGGCTGGGCGGATCGCGTCCCGGACCCGACCGCACGCTCGACCTGTTGACGCGCGACGGCATCCTTATCCGCGCGTATTTGGGTGACGGTTGTCTGGCGCGGGAGTTTTATGCGGGCGCTTATATGGAGCGGTCATATGATGGTAAGTTGTGCGTGGATCGGGATTTGTTGCATGCCCGCACCGGGGCAAAATGCACCATCGATAAATTCCGATTGTTGATACCGCGATAGCGCCGGGCGCATTCGGCCAATTACCTTGACATTTCTGCCCGTAGAGACCAATGGCGACGCTCGTCGCTATGGCTTTGGCACCGGTGGCACAGCATCTTCTTTTCCGGAACAACATATGCGTTTTGCCGATATCGGCTTGTCTGATGAATTATTGAGAGCCTTAAGCGAGGCTGGCTATGACGAGCCAACCCCAATTCAGGCCGCTGCTATCCCGCAGGTCCAGATGATGCGTGACATCATCGCAATCGCACAGACGGGCACGGGTAAAACCGCGAGCTTCGTCCTTCCGATGATCGATGTGCTTGCCAATGGCCGTGCGCGTGCGCGCATGCCGCGCAGCCTCATTCTCGAACCGACGCGCGAACTTGCGGCGCAGGTTGCGGAGAATTTTGAAAAATACGGCAAATATCACAAGCTATCGATGGCACTGCTTATCGGCGGCGTTCAGATGGGCGACCAGGTGAAGGCGCTTGAAAAGGGCGTTGATGTTTTGATCGCGACCCCCGGGCGGCTGATGGATTTGTTCGAACGCGGTAAGATTTTGCTGACGGGCTGCGAAATGCTCGTCATCGATGAAGCGGACCGTATGTTGGACATGGGCTTCATTCCCGACATCGAACATATCTGCACCAAGTTGCCGGCGACGCGCCAGACATTGCTGTTTTCGGCAACGATGCCGCCGCCGATTAAGAAGCTGGCGGACAAGTTTCTGTCGAACCCGAAATATATCGAAGTCGCGCGTCCCGCGACCGCGAATGTCAATATCGAGCAGTTTTTGGTGAATGTATCACCGATGAAAAAGCGCGATGTGTTGCGCGATCTTTTGCGTACCGAAGATGTGTCCAACGCGATTATCTTCTGCAACCGCAAGACGACGGTGCGCGAATTGAACACCAGCCTGCAGCGCCACGGAATGCGTTCGGGCGAAATTCACGGCGACATTGATCAGGCGTCACGCCAGAAGCAATTGGAAGCGTTTAAGAACGGCGACATCAATCTGCTCGTCGCGTCCGACGTGGCAGCACGCGGCCTCGACGTTAAGGGCGTCAGCCATGTGTTCAACTTTGACGCGCCATGGCACCCCGATGATTACGTCCACCGCATTGGCCGTACGGGCCGCGCCGGTGCTAAGGGCAAGGCATTTACCTTTGTCACCAAGGCTGATGAAGAAGCCATTGAGAACATCGAAAAGCTGATTGGCACCAAGATCGAGCGTCTTGGCAAGATCGAAGCAGCATCGGGTGAACCCGAAGAGCGCGCACCCGCAAAGCGCGGCCGTAAGCCAACAGAGCCCAAAGCCAAGGCCGCACCCGCAGAAGCGGCGGCACCAGCGGAACCAAAGCCAGCACGCGAAAAAGCTGCGGCCAAGCCCGCCCGTGCAAAGGCAACGCCAATGGTTGAAGCTGAATCAGCGCAAAAGCCAAGTGCAGCGCCAGCGGGCGATGATGGTTGGAACGGTCCCATGCCCGGCTTCCTGGGCGTTGGGTTTGGGACGTCTTAACTAGGCTTTCGCGCAGGCCTCGGTTCCGAAATACCCTTAAATCGTCATCCTGAACTTGTTTCAGGATAACATGCGACGTTCATGCGTTATCCTGAAACAAGTTCAGGATGACGAATAGGGTCGTGGTCGCTGTTCCCGATGGTGCCAGAACGCCCGTCATGAGACCGGTTTCAACCCACCCAACAAAAAAGGGCCCGCATCGCTGCAGGCCCTTTTTTGTTTAGGTTCGCGAAGTTCTTAGAACTTGACGCGCAATGTGATGCCGTATGTCCGTGGTTCGGCAAGGAACTGTGACATCAACTGGCGACCACCGGGATATTGCGGATCCACAAATGGCGCCGAAGTTGCACCCGCCTGGAATGGCGAGTTGAACGCGACCTGCGCATAATCCTGATTGAAGATGTTCTGACCCCAAAGCTCAATGCCCCAGGACTCGTCAGGCCCGCGAAGACCAATACGTGCGTTGAAAACCGCGAAACCATCTTGTTCCTTTTGCGGGAACAGGTCGGAACCGGTGTTGTAATCGCTGGTCATACGACCGTCGATGTACACCAGACCGCTCATGCCATTGCTGCCGATATCCGGCGTCCATGTGACGCTTGAAGTCGCAACCAGTTCTGGCGCGTTGGACAGATTGTCCCCCGGCAATTTGCGCAATGCGGGGTCAAGCGGTGCGCCGGTTTTGCTGCCGACCAGATTTTCACGATAGCTGGTGTTTGCATATGTCAGACCTGCCGCCACGCGGAAGTTGCGTGCTGGCACCAAGGATGCTTCCAGCTCGACGCCTTGTGCGCGAACACCGTAACCAACATCGCTTGCCGCACAGGCACCCGTTGTTGCCGCTGCTGCGTTGAAGTTGGATCCTGCTGATGACAAGTTCTGGTCACGGTCTGCACCGGCCAAATCCGCGCTGCAACCGTTGATCGACTGCACAAGGAACACGGTGCCATTGAACGTATTCAGCTGGAAATTGCTGAAGTCCGAACGGAACGCAGAAACGCTAAGGCCAAACGGTCCGTTCGAGAATTTCGCACCGATCTCATAGCTGTCGACCAATTCGGGGTCGAATTGCAACCTGCCCGTCAACGCCTGCGCGCCGCCCGATGCTGCGAATGTGCCGATCGGTGACTTCAGTGCTGAACGGTCAAGGTTGAAACCACCAGCCTTATACCCACGGGCGAAGCTGCTATAGACCAACAGGTCGTCGGTTGCTTTCCACGACAGGATTGCGGTGCCGGTGAATTCATCTTCACTGCGCTCGTCGTTGATAGACACGCCGTTCAATTCCGCTGTCGAGTTGCCCTGACAAGACAGACCAATCAACGAACCCGCAAGTGCACGTGCTGTTGCGGTTGTCTGCGGGTTCACCAAGTCGTCGGTCACAAGACCTTGGACGGCCGTACAAACGGTATTGTCATTGCCGAAGGTGGCGTCAAACTTCTTCTTGTCGCTTGTGTAGCGAAGGCCAAGCGTCAGATCGAGCGCATCGGTGATGTGCAAGATATTGTGCGTGAACGCCGCGAAGTTCGTGCCGTTCTGGAAATAACGGTCGTTCGTGGTACCCCGATCATTAAGGTTATCGAGCGCCGTGAACGCCGCCAGAATATCCGGACCCGACAGACCCGAAGCGCCACCGATCGTTGTGGTGCCGACGCCGGGGATGACGCATGATGGGCTGGTGGGCGAATATAGCCCCGCCAAACCGCCACCCGAAATGATGCGGCATGTTGCAAAGCGGCCATATTGGTTGCCGAAACGCAGATTGTCCCGGACGGTCAGCTTTTCATTGGAGAAAAATCCGCCGACGAGCCAATCCAGCTTTCCGCCGAACGCTTCACCCTGTAGGCGCAGTTCCTGCGTAAAGGTGTGGAATTGGCGATAGGCATCATCGCTCGGTGCACGGTACAGAATGTCGACTTCACCATAATCGGTGTCGGACGCCTGACCGGAACGATATTGGCGATATGCCGTAATCGATGTCAAAGTTGCGCCGCCGAAATCATAATCGATTTGGCCAGAGAAACCATAATCCTTGGTTTCGCCGCTGAAGACGCGGTTCGCGCTGACCGAGATGTTACGGCCATAGCCTTGGTTGAACGCAGCCAATGGCTGGCCAAGGTCACGCAATACGTTGATGATGTTGTTGGATGTCGCTGTTGAAGCCACGCCGGTCGTGCTTGGGTTGTTCAGGTCGCCAATGAATTGATTGACGGACCGGTCGACATAGGTCGCTGCACAGCATTCTTCGTTACGCGAGGTATAGTCTGCAATCAGACGTACCGACAGCGCATCGGTTGGTTGGAACAACAGCTGGCCACGCAGGAAGTAACGGTTACGATTGTTGACGTCGCTGCCATTTTGGTCGTCGCGGTAGAAACCGTCACGCTTTACATACACGCCATCGACGCGGAACGCGACCTGGTCCGAGAGTGGGCCCGTGATGCTGGTTGCAGCGCGCATGAAGTCATAATTGCCGTAGGTCAGCTCGCCGTTGACACCAAAGGTGAAGCTTGGCTTTTTCGAATAGATGCTGATGAGACCAGCAGACGAGTTACGTCCGCCCAAGGTACCTTGCGGTCCACGCTGCACTTCAACGCGGTCGATTTCGCCGAGTTCGTTCAGACCGATGCCCGAACGCGAACGGTATACGCCGTCAATGAAAACAGGGACCGAGCTTTCGAGGCCGGGATTGTCACCGACCGTACCGATGCCGCGAATACGGGCTGAGCCGTTGGCTTCCGAACCCGTCGAAGATACGAGCAACGATGGTGCAACCTGGTTCAGCTGACGAATATCGTTCGCGCCGCTATTTTGGAGGGTTTCGGCATTAACTGCGGAAATGGCCACTGGCACGTCAGACAATAGCTGGCTGCGGCCCTGCGCGGTTACAACGATTTCTTCGTCCGCTGTATCGTCGGCCTGAGGGGCCTCCTGCGCAAATGCAAGGCTTGGCACCGAAAGCGCAAGGCACGCGGCCGATAGTCTCAATGCATGGCTGAGGGATTTGTCACGTCGTAACATATGCTTCTCTCCTGTGTTGAAATCATTTTGTCACAATCTAACGAAAGGAATTGGCAATGTCATCGCCGTTAACAGCGGTATTCCTGAAATTTATTCTGTGCGTCAATATTGCCACATTGACATTTATGACGTTACGGAAAGCCTGTTCAGTTTGAACAGACTTTTCCGTAACACATCAACCAATGCTGCGCAGCAATTTGCTTATAGTTTTACAAGCATCTTGCCGGTGTTTTCGCCACTGAACAGGCCGATGAAGGCTTCTGGTGTTTTCTCCAGCCCGTCTTTCACTGTTTCACGGCCCTTGACCGCGCCCGATTGAATCAGGCCCGCCATATCGGCGTTGAATTCCGAAACCTGTGCGTAGAAGTCAGGGTAGAGGAAGCCCTTGATCATGATACGCTTGCCGATGATCATCGGAAGATATTGCATCGGTTGGGCTTTGAAGTCGTTATACACGTCAATCATGCCGCAAATCGCAAAGCGTGCCCATTCTTTGGATGTGGCCAGTGCCGCATCAAAATGTTCACCGCCGACATTGTCAAAATAAACATCAATGCCGCTTTCGCCCATGTCTTTCAGCGCGGCCATCAACTGCGGCAGCACCTTGCCCGATTTATAGTCGATAACGGCATCGGCACCGAGTTCTTTGACCCAGGCGCATTTTTCTGCGCCACCGGCTGAGCCGATAACCTTCATGCCCTTGGCCTTCGCAATTTGCGTGACGGTCGAACCAACAGCGCCCGCTGCGGCCGATACGAAAATGACTTCACCAGCCTTCGCTTCGGCAACCTTGAGCAAGCCGAACCATGCGGTGCCGCCGGGCATACCGATGATGCTGAGCCAATGTTGATCGGGAACGCCCAGATCGGGCAGTTTAACCGGCGGCATGCCAGCAGGCGGCGTTTTGCCGCCGCCGAAGACTGCGCTGTCGCGCCAGCCAGCCATATGCATGACCTTTGCACCGACGGGATATTCGGCGTTGTTGCTTTCGGTCACAACGCCGACTGCGCCACCGGTCATGGGTTCGCCAAGCATGAATGGATCGGCATAGCTTTTGGCATCGTTCATGCGGCCACGCATATAGGGGTCAACCGACAACCAGCTGTTCGCAACGCGAAACTCGTCCGCGCCCAATGGTGCATCGGGTGCTTCGATCATCGCAAAGTTGCTGTCATTTGGAAGCCCGGCAGGGCGGCTAGCTAAGGTCCATGCACGCATTATCTTGTCTCTCCATTGTTGTTTTTGTCCGCAGCATGTGCTGCAGCATTTTTATAAACGGGCCGACCGCCGACCCATGTTTCTTTGACTATGGCATTACGCAGTTCGCGCGGGCTTGCAAGCAACGGATCGACATCAATCAATATGAAGTCGGCATAATGCCCGGGGGTTAACGAACCAAATTTGCCTTCGGCAAAGGCTGCGTAAGCAGCACCCGTGGTAAAGCCGGCAAGCGCCTGTTCGCGCGAAACGCGATCTTCGGGGCGCCATCCACCAAAGGGTTGGCCTTCGGCATCTTCACGCGTCATGGCCGCTGCCAATCCAGCGAAGGGATCAGCGGACTCAACGGGTACGTCCGAACCGAACGCCAGCTTTCCGCCAGCGCGCGCGATCGATTGCCACGCATAAGCGCCCTTAAGCCGCTCTTGGCCCAGCCGCGCCTCGGCCATCAACCGGTCGGATGTCTGGTGCACCGGCTGCATCGACGATATGATGCCATGCGTGCCAAGCTTTTGCAGATCGGCGGGGTCGACGATTTGGACATGTTCAATCCGCCAGCGCATATCGCCTGTATATGTTTCGGACAGTTCCTCGATCGCGCCGATAACTTCGGCATTCGCTGCATCGCCAATCGCGTGCACGGCGGTCTGAAACCCGTCCATCGATGCCCGCACCATCAGGTTGCGGATTTGCGCGCTCGCCAAAAACTGAAGGCCAGTCTGCCCCGGCGCGTCGGCATAGGGTTTCTTCAGCCACGCACCCCGGCTGCCCAAGGCACCATCAAGATACAGCTTCACGCCGCCAAGGCGTAGCTTGTCGTTATACAGCCACGGGCTTGGCGCAGGGCCAGCAATGGCGACCATATTGTCAATGCCACCAGCATAGGCAAATATCCGGACGGTCAGCCACCCCGCATCGCCTGCACGGCGATAGCTTTGCCAATCGTCCATCGACGTGCCCATGTCGGCAATCGATGTGATACCCAGACTGTGCAGTTTCTTTTGCGCTTCGCCCAAGGCAACATCGCGTTCCAACGGTTTGGGTGCGGGCACAAATTTGCCAACCAGATCGGCGGCGGAGTCAACAAAGATACCACTGGGTTTTCCGCCAGCCAGTTCAATACGACCGCCGGGCGGTGATTTGGATGCGGCGGTGACGCCCGCGATTTCCATGGCTTTGCTGTTGGCCCATCCGGCGTGCCCGTCGACGCGCTCAAGCCATACAGGCCGATCACCGACGGCGGCGTCCAAATCTTGCGCGGTCGGGAAACGGCCAAGGCCCCATTTTTCCTGGTTCCAACCCCGACCGACAATCCAGCGGCGTTCGGGATATTTCGCCGCATAGGTCTTTATCGCGGCTTGCGCTTCGGCAAGGCTATTGGTTGCGGACAAATCGAGCGTCAGCAATTGAAAGCCAAGGCCCATGACATGGCCGTGCGCATCAATCAGTCCGGGCAACAAGGTTGCGCCGCGTCCATCGAGGCGGAAATCGAGTTGCTTGGGAAGTCTGTCTTTCTTGGTCAGCAGCTCGGTGACTTTGCCGTCCGTGCCCACCAGCATCGCGTTGAACCGGATGACCTTGCCGTCCTGATCAAGCGTGATGCCATTTACATTCTCGACCAGTCCGTCGGCACATGCAGGTGCGGCAAAAGCGAGCAGGGCTAACGCGAAAAACGCCCTCATCCCTTGGGCAGCCTTTTCACAATTGCACTGGTGTCCAGACGGCCGCCACCCATATGTTGCACATCGGCGTAAAATTGATCGATGATCGCGGTAATTGGCAAGGTCGCACCAACAGCACGCGCCTCTTCGAACGCGAGGCCCAAGTCCTTGCGCATCCAGTCAACGGCAAAGCCAAAGTCGAACTTGTCCTCGGCCATCGTGGCCCAGCGATTGTCCATTTGCCAGCTTTGCGCCGCGCCGCCCGAAATCGCCTCATAGACTTTTTCAACGTCAAGTTCCGCCGATTGCGCGAAACGCATCGCTTCGGACAGTGACTGGATAATACCCGCAAAGGCGATTTGGTTGCACATTTTCGTGATCTGACCCGTACCGGGGCCGCCAACATGGACAACGCGCTTGGCATAAGGCGCCATGATCGGCCGCGCGGCCTCAACAGCGGCTTCGCTGCCGCCGCACATGATTGACAGGGTTCCGTTTTCGGCGCCCGCCTGTCCGCCGGTCACGGGCGCATCGACGACCAACAGACCGCGTGACTTTGCCTCTACGCCAAGCTGACGGGCAATCCGTGCGGAGACGGTCGTATGGTCAATGTACAGGCTGCCCTTCGCCATCGCCGCAAATGCACCATCGCGGCCGAGCGTGACGCCAGCCAAGTCATCGTCGGTGCCCACGCAGCTGATGACGACCTCTGCATCCTTGGCGGCATCCGCGGGCGACAGCGCCAGCGTTCCGCCATAGGTAGCAACCCAGTTTTCGGCCTTGGCCCGCGAACGGTTATACACCGTCAGCTCATGCCCTGCCTGTTTAAGATGCCGCGCCATTGGGCCGCCCATGACGCCCAGTCCGATAAAAGCTATTCTAGTCATAGGTGGGTCTTAATGTTTGTTTTCACTTAACGCCAGATACGTTAGGGCCGCTTTCTATGTCTGACCAACTGACCCTTGAACATGTCCGCGCCGCCCATGCCCGGATCCGTGACTCCATTGTGGCGACGCCAACGCTGCACAGCCAGACTTTGTCCAAGCTGACCGGGGCAAATATTTATCTGAAGTTCGAAAACCATCAGTTCACGGCGGCGTATAAGGAACGCGGCGCGCTGAACGCGATTTTGCTGCTTACCGAAGAACAGCGCAGCAAAGGCGTGATTGCGGCATCGGCCGGGAACCACGCGCAAGGTTTGAGCTATCATGGTACGCGTCTGGGCATTCCGGTGACCATTGTCATGCCCGTGCCGACCCCGACGGTGAAGGTCATGCAGACCGAAAGCGTTGGCGGCAAAGTCGTGCTGCATGGCGAGACTTTTGATGACGCCTACAAACATGCCCGCTTGCTTGAGGCGGAGCAGGGCCTGACATTCGTGCATCCGTTTGATGACCCTAATGTCGCCGCAGGGCAGGGCACCGTTGCGCTGGAAATGCTCGAGAGCATTCCGTCGCTGGATATGCTTGTCGTGCCCATTGGTGGCGGCGGCTTGCTGTCGGGCATGGGCACGGCGGCGCGCGCACTGAAGCCGGACATTGGCCTGATTGGTGTGCAGGCGGAGCTATATCCGTCTATGTATGCGCTGCTCAATGATATGCAGATGCCATGCGAAGGTGACACGCTGGCCGAAGGCATTGCGGTGAAAATCCCCGGGTCGTTCACCAGCGAAGTCATTCGCGCCTTGGTCGACGAAATCGTCTTGGTGAGCGAGGCGCAATTGGAAACCGCCGTCAGCTTGCTGCTGCAGATTGAAAAAACCGTGGTCGAAGGTGCTGGCGCGGCGGGTCTTGCCGCCGTCATGGCCCATCCGGAGAAATTCAAGGGCAAGAATGTCGGGATCGTATTGTGTGGCGGTAATATCGACACGCGCCTGCTGGCGAACGTCCTGTTGCGTGACCTTGCACGGTCCGGACGCCTTGCGCGCTTGCGCCTGACGCTTCAGGATCGCCCCGGCGCGTTGTTTAAGGTCATGCGTTTGTTCAACGAGCATAACGTCAACATCATCGAAATTTATCACCAGCGTATTTTTACGACGCTACCCGCCAAGGGCTTGATTACCGACATCGAATGCGAAGCCCGCGATGCGGAGCAATTGCAGGGTCTTGTCGATGGCCTGAACGCCGCCGGTTACAAGGTCGAGCGGGTCGAGCTCAACAAATAGTCCGGAACGAAAAAATCATGGTTAATTCGCTTTTCAGCGACTGGGGACCTGTGCATAAAAGGTAAAGAACGTCTTAACAGTCCCAGCACAAGAGCGGAGAGAATATGAGCGCACCAGTCCGTTTTCCCCGGTTTTTTGTGACCACCCCGGGACCTTGTCCCTATTTGCCCGGCAAGACCGAGCGCAAGGTTTTTACCGAGCTGAACGGCAACCATGCGGACGAACTGAACGAAGCGCTGGGCCGCATCGGATTTCGCCGCAGCCAGAATGTCGCATATCGGCCAAGCTGCCTCGATTGTAAGGCCTGTGTGTCCGTTCGCGTCCGCACCGATGAATTCCAGCCCAACGCCACGCAGCGCAAAATATTGCGGCGCAACGCCGATCTGGTGGTCAGCGCATGCCGCCCATGGTCGACATCCGAACAATATGATCTGCTCCGCCGCTATCTGACAACCCGCCATCCCGAAGGTGGCATGGCGAATATGGACGACATGGATTATGCCGACATGGTCGAACAATCCCCCGTCCGAAGCCATGTGGTGGAGTATCGTACACCCACAACTTTTGGTCGGCTGGGCGAATTGGTGGGGGCGTGCCTGACCGATCAGCAAAGCGACGGCGTGTCGATGATCTACAGCTTTTACAATCCCGACATCGAAGATCGCGGCGGCCTTGGCACCTTCATCATCATGGACCACATTCTGCGCGCAAAGGCGGCTGGCCTGCCTTATGTGTATCTAGGCTATTGGGTAAATGGCGCCGCACGGATGCAGTATAAAACCCGTTACCAGCCATTGGAACGCCTTGGGCCGGATGGCTGGGAATTGTTTGATCCGGACGCGGAAGGCTGAAAATACTCACCGAAGGCTAGATAGTGCCTCACTTGCTGCAGCCACAGTCCTTGCGACGTCGTCGGCGCTCGTATTCCAGCCACAGACGCTAATCCGCATAACACGCTCGCCGTCCCAGCTGCCACCGCTCAGGAATGCTTCGCCACTGGCATTGATCGCGGCGATCACCGCGTCGCTGATGTTCGATCCGTCTTTTGCGTCGAACCGTATCAGGCCCTGATTCATTGTCGGACGCGCGATGCCCGTGGCGCCTTGTAAGCCCACGATCCCGTCATAGATGGCGGCGGCATGGTCGCAGCATCGTTCGATCATCTCCGCAAGGCCGTTACGGCCGAGCTCCATCAAAGCGGCCAACGCTGGCAACGCCCGGGCGCGACGCGACCATTCCGGTGTGAAGTCCATTGGATCGCGTACGTCGCCGCCACTGGTCAGATAGGCCGCCGTCATGCGCATCGCCGCACTGTGCGCGGTTGGATGGCGCGTAATTGCCATGCCGCAATCATAGGGTGTGTTCAGCCATTTATGACCATCGGTGGCCCAACTATCCGCCATCTCCACCCCGGATACGAGCGGGGCCAGACGCGGGCTGGCATTGGCCCAAAGACCGAAGGCACCGTCGACATGAACCCAAGCTCCTGCGGCTTGCGCGATGGGGCATAAAGTTGCGAAATCATCGCAAGCACCAATGTTGAGATCACCCGCATTGAGAACCACGATTGTGGGCGCATCAGGTGCTTCTGCAAGCGCCGCGCGCAGTACCTCTGGCGACACCAGACCTGGCTTGTCTCCGCCCAAGGGCACGATACAATCACTGCCCAACCCGAGCAGACGCAACGCCCGGGTAACTGACGAATGGTGATGGCTGTTGGCCAGCACGCGAATAACAGGCGCGCCCTGAAGCCCCTTCGCCTCAACATCCCAGCCCTTTTGCGCGAGCACGGCATGACGCGCGGCAGCCAGCGCCGTCGTATGTGCCATCTGGCATCCGGTGACAAAGGCGTAGCTGGCATCGGCGGGCAAACGGAGCGCGTCTAACAGAAATCGGCCCGCCACCTCCTCAAGAACAGCGCCGGCGGGACTGGTGGATGCAAGCACTGCATTTTGGTCCCATGCAGAACACATGATATCCGTCGCAAGCGCGGCCGGCAGCGCGCCGCCTTTTACCCATGCGAAGAAGCGTCCGCCGGCATTACCTGTTAACCCTGGGTCTGCGGCGGCTGCAATTGCGCGAACCACATCATTCGCTGGAATTCCGCGCTCAGGAAACTGTGCTGGCAGAGGCGACCGCATGTCCGCGGGCGTTCCGCGTGACGCCACTGGTCGAGTATCGAGAGACGCCAAATAACGGCGGGCTTCGGCAAAGGCGATGTCAAGTGTGTCCATCGCAGTCTCGTAAAATATCCTTCAGATCGAGTCTATGTCGTTATCCATTAAGGTTTAAGGCGCGGACCATTTTGGCGACCGTGTTCCCATCGATGACGTTTAACGCGGCAGCGCGCTTAAATGCGGTCTGCGATAACAGCGACGAGCGATTCTATCCCCAACGCATCATCATGGTCGAACCGACCGCGCGACGGGCTGTCTAAGTCAACCACGGCAATTACTTGGCCATTGCGCATCACGGGCACAACAAGTTCGGACGCGCTGTTGGCGTCGCATGCGATATGGCCGGGAAAGGCGTGCACATCTTCAACCAATTGCGTCTCGCCCGTTTGCGCCGCAGCGCCGCATACGCCGCGGCCAAAGGGAATGCGGATACAGGCTGCCTTGCCCTGAAACGGGCCAAGAACGAGCTCTCCGTCCACGACGCGGTAAAATCCGGTCCAATTCACATCGGGCAGGAACTCCCAAAGCAGAGCGGCGATATTCGACATGTTGGCAACGCCGTCACTCTCTCCACGGGTCAAGGCATCAGCGGACTTAACCAGTTCGCGGTACATGTCCGATTTCGGGGCGTTCGTATCAATGGAAAATTCGTACATCAGTGCCCCCTATCAGTCGAAGCTGACCTTGCCACGGTTTTTCTTGACCGTTGACCGGCCCTTTTTGGCATCCACGCGCCGTGCCTTGGCGGCCTTGCTGGGTTTTGTCGCGACGCGGCGTGCCTGCCTTATGTGTGCGCGGTCGATGAGTTCGATGACGCGTGCGCGGGCATCGGCGCGGTTGGCTTCGCGGGTTCGGTGGCTGCGGGCGGTGACGATCAACTCACCGTTCATCGTCATCTTGCTGCCCGCCAATATCTTCAGCTGCCGGAATGCATAAGGCTGAAGGCCCAGCGCAAAGACATCAACGCGCAACTGGCACGCGGTCGCGACTTTGTTGACATTCTGCCCGCCTGGCCCGGTTGAGGCCAGGAAGGTTTCTTCAAGCAAGTCTTCGGGAAGGTCAAAGGCCATGGCCTGCCCATAGCGCGTGAAACTATGCGCTGTCGACCATCACCAGTTCGGCATCTTCGATGGCTTCAATGTGCAGCACGCCAGCGCCTTTGATCGCGATACCGTCGCGCGCACCATATTCGACGCCGGCAATGCGGACGCGGCCCGTTGCTGGAACCAGATAGGCATGGTTGCCTTCGGCCAATTCATATTCCGCCGTCGCCCCCGCACTGACGGTTGCGCCAAGCACGCGGGCGTCGGCGTTTATGGCCAGCGCGCCGTCTTCGCCATAACCGCTTGCCAGCACATTGAATGCGCCCGAACGATCGCCTTTGGGGAATTGCCTCTGATCCCACGCGGGCGGGACATTTCGGTTGCGGGGCAGGACCCAAATCTGGAACAGACGGCATAGGCTGTCCTCCAGATTATATTCGCTATGCGTAACGCCTGTTCCAGCGGACATGACTTGCACGTCGCCAGCCTCGGTCCGGCCCACATTGCCCATGCTGTCCTTATGCGTAATCGCGCCTTCGCGGACATAAGTGATGATTTCCATATTGTCGTGCGCATGCGGGGCAAAGCCCGACTGCGCGGCGATCTCATCATCATTCCACACGCGAATGGCGCCCCAGCTCATCCTTGATGGGTCATAATAATCCGAAAAGCTGAAGTGAAAATTGGGCTTCAGCCAGCCATGATCGCGCTTGCCCAGCGATGGAAAGGGGCGTGCCTCGATATGGAGGCCGTTGGATAGGTTTGTGTCCGTCATGCAAAATACCCGCATCGGCGGGGAAATGAACCGCCGGAATATGCCAGAGATAATGTCGATGCGGGCGGGTTCAAGTGTCGCTTAATCCGCATAAGCTGTACCACCTCACCGCAAAATTAACGTCCTGTTGTCCATGATTTTGCACATTTGGTCATCCAAAGGGCAATTTGGGCAAAATTCCACAAATTATTTTTGCTGGGTCACAGGGCTCTCAAACCCGCAGAAAACGTCATTATTTGTGAACTAAAATTCCGTAGATCGCTCGAAACCCCAGCATTAACGCCAAATTAACCTTTTCAGTTCATTTTTCTTATGGTTAATAAAGTCCGTCGCATCACCCGGTTCGCGGGTGCTGCTTTGAGGGTGCAAGGGTTTCAAAGAGGGGTTTGCCCAATGCGTGTGCTTTTGATTGAAGACGAACCAACTACGGCCAAGGCCATCGAGATGATGCTCGCGACCGAAGGGTTCAATGTCTACACCACCGATTTGGGCGAAGAGGGTCTCGATCTGGGTAAGCTGTATGATTATGACATCATATTGCTCGACCTGAACCTGCCCGACATGCACGGTTATGATGTTCTGAAGAAGCTGCGTGTGGCCAAGGTGCAGACACCCGTGCTGATCCTTTCGGGCATCAGCGAAATGGATTCAAAGGTTCGCTCGTTCGGCTTTGGTGCCGATGATTATGTGACCAAGCCATTCCATCGCGACGAACTTGTCGCGCGTATTCACGCCGTCGTGCGCCGTTCAAAGGGCCATTCGCAGTCGGTTATCCGGACGGGCAAGCTTGGAGTGAACCTTGATGCCAAGACCGTCGAAGTCGATGGCAGCCGTGTGCACCTGACCGGCAAAGAATATGCGATGCTTGAGCTGCTTTCGCTGCGCAAGGGCACCACGCTGACCAAGGAAATGTTCCTGAACCACCTTTATGGCGGCATGGACGAGCCCGAGCTCAAGATTATCGACGTTTTCATTTGCAAGCTGCGCAAGAAACTCGCGCTCGCATGTGGCGGCGAAAATTACATCGAAACCGTCTGGGGCCGTGGCTATGTGCTGCGCGATCTTGACGAAATGGAAGAGCCGCTCGTCGCCTGAGCCTACCGGCGGGGTGGCAACCCGGCAAAGGTGATGATGCTTTCGCCACCGGATGCGCTGACCGAACTGACGCCGACGAAATGATCGTCCACGATCAGCCCCTCAAGCACGGTTTCGGTGCCTTGCACGTCGCGGACAAAAACCCAATCCTGCGCATCTGCACGGCGTTGGTAAATGCGGTAGCGCTGCGCACCCGGCGCTGCGTCCCATTTGACGGTCGTGTTAGAGGTTACTGCGCCACCTAAAGTCGCCGAAGCCGGGGCAGGGGGCGCGACCGACAGCGCATTTGCGGTAAAGACGTTCAGCATCGTGACTTTGGCCAGATAGTCGAAGTCCATCTTGTCGACCGTGTCGCCATATTCGATGCCGTTTTCTATGCGCAAATCCTGATGCTGGTGATGATAATTTTCGACACCAACGGTGAAGCGGATTGCGGGGTAACCGAGATCTAGCGAGGGCAGGTGATCACCGCCGCGTGCAAAACGGTCGGGGCGGCGGACGCCGAATACGTCCAGCGTCACATCGGGATATACTTTCGCTCCAATATTGTCGGCATAGCGCATCAATGAACGGCTTGGGCCATCATCTTCGCCGCCGCTGTTGCGGCGCGCCATTTGGCCGGACAAATCTTCCGATGCGCGGATGCCTTCGCTGAAGACCCGCACGACATTTTTGACGATACGACCGTCGGTACCAAGTGTGCCGCCGACAATGTCATTGTTCAGCATCGCGCTGACTTTCCAGCCGCGTTCTTTGGCCGTTTCCGCAAGCAAGCGCCCACCCATTAGGCCCTGCTCTTCGCCTGACAGAAGCGCAAACACGATGGTCGCATCGCCTTGCGGTTCTTTCGACATCAATCGTGCGGCTTCGATAACGAGCGCGCTGCCCGATCCATCATCGTTCGCGCCGGGTGCGTCTTTGGTGAAGTCCATCACGTCGGACACGCGGCTATCGATATGGCCAGCGATGATGATGACGTGGTCCCAGCCCATTTTACCGGGCTTGATCGCAAGGACGTCAACGATGTTCACGCCATTGGGAATACGTGGGCCGGACATATTGCGTTCAAGCAACTCGGCCGTCAGGCAGCCTTTGCAGGCTTTGGAAATCTTCTCAAACTCGCTTTGTGCCCAGCGCCGTGCCGCGCCAATGCCGCGTTTTGGATCGGTAGCCGATGACAAGGTATGCCGCGTACCGAAGCTCACCAGTTTTTCAACATCCGCCTTTAGGCGTTCCGGGCTTGGACTATCATGCGCGGCGGCTGGTGCAGCGATGCTCAGCGCAAGCAAACTGGCCAATAAAGGTAGTTTTTTCATGGATGATATTCCCGTCATGTTTGGAGAAACCAGCGTTCGCCGCCTTCAAGTGCCAATGCCGTCAGCTTACCGGAGTCATACGCGCCGGTGTCGATACCGATGCGTGAGCCGCGTTCTTCGACATCTTCGTAAATCGTGTGTCCGTACACCACGACCTTTTCCAGATCGCCGCGTTGGTCGATAAATTCTTCCCGGATCCAGCGCATGTCACTTTGTTTCTGGTCGCTGAGCGGGACGCCCGGGCGGATTCCTGCATGCACGAAAACATAATCGCCAATGATGATTTGATCTTCAAAGCTTTCGATGAACTCAACATGTTCGCGTGGCACGAGCGTGTCCAACCGCTCGGTCAACTGCTCCATATCCAGCGTCATATATTCAGCGCGGGTGATGGGATAAGACAACACCGTAGCCTCGCCACCAATGCGTAGGAAAAAGCGGGTCACTTTCGGGTCGCCTTTGCGGCATGCGCTGACGAATACTTCTTCGTGATTGCCCATGAGGAAGCGGACGTTGCGGCCCGAATTTTTGAGCGCCAATGCGGTTTCGACCACTGCAGCACTGCCGGGGCCCCGGTCCACAAGATCGCCCAAAAAGATGATCTGCGTGTCGGCTGCCCCGCGCGCACGGTCATCGGCCTCGATCTTCGTCAACAACGCGTTCAGCAGGTCATCACGGCCATGGATATCGCCAATGGCATAGATGCGCATACCGTCGGGCACGCGGGCAGTATCAATCGGCCGCAAGACGGCAGTTTTTTTGAAAAGGCGACTTAACATGGCTTGCGCCATATATAGCCGTGCTGACCGTTTTGGAAGGGGTCAGCCCTCAACGGCAAAGCTTAATCCGGCATATTTCTGCAACCGGTCAACCAGCGTTTCACCCAGCGCCGCTCCCGGCGTCGTGACACCGCCCGCACCCTGATTTTCGCTCAAGGCAATTGCGGTTTCGCTGATCATCTTGCTGGTTGAACCATAGCCCGGGTCACGGTCGCCCTTCACGCTCAGCTTCGCGGTCCGACCATCGGGATATTCGGCGATGAACAGCACATCATAAAAGCCGGTGTCGCGCTCTTCTTTGGTCGGGCCTTCGCCGGGCTTGGGATCATTGTCTCCACCCATCATCGGCGTCGACGCGACATGTTTGGCCATCGCTTCGCCTTGTTCGCCGGGACCGGTCAGCATCATTTCGTCATAGACAAAATCCGCGCCAAAGGCTTGGCCAAGCAAGGCGTTGGTGCGGTGGACATTTTTGGTGTTGATCGGCGCCATGACGAAGCTTGTGGCCCAGCTGCCGATGCTTTCGTCATATTCGGGCTTGTTGCCGGCTGGCTGCGCCGGACCTTCAAATCCGCCAGCTAGGCTGAACGGGTTTGTGAGATATCCGATCACTACTGGGTCTTTTGAAGCGGCAGCCATCGTCGCCTTCATGCTGGCCGCTGTACCGCCGGAGAATGTGCCCTTCATTGCGCGGACGCGGCCCTTTACGCGTGGCGCTGGTGCACCAAAGGTTTCAACGCAATGCTTTTGCAGCATCAACACGCCAAGATCGAAGGGGATGGAATCGAACCCTGCGGAAAAGACAATGCGCGCACCCGATGCTTTTGCAGCTTCGTTGTGCTGGTCGATTTTCTGTCGCATCCATGCGGGCTCGCCGCACAAATCGGTATAGTCGGTTCCATTGGCAACGCAGGCTTCAACCAGTTCATTGCCATACAACTGATAAGGTCCAACGGTGGTCAACACGACTTTGGTGCGCTTCACCATAGCATCAAGCGAAGCTGGATCAGACGCGTCGGCGACGATTAACGGCGTGTCGGCAGCTGCGCCGATCAGGTCGCGCACTTCCGCCAGCTTATCCGCGCTGCGTCCAGCCATTGCCCATTTGAGACCCGTTTTGGTCTTAAGATATTCGGCAACCAGTCGTCCGGTATATCCGGTGGCGCCATAGACAATGATATCGAACTCGCGTGCGTCTGACATTCTGCTCTCTCCCGTGATTCTGTTGCCCAACCTGATGGGCTGCGCGGGCGGCAATGTCAAAAGGGAGAGATGGTTTTCGTTGGCACCAGCTAAGGGATGGTTGCTAAAAACGTTTAGCCGACCAATGCAGAAAACCCGGTCGAAGGCATAACGCACGACCAGCCCATAAGAGCCATAGCCTTGGGTTTAGACCAATTAAAGCTTGGGCAAAGTGACGCCGCGCTGGCCCATATATTTGCCGGCACGGTCGGCATAGCTCGTCTCGCAAGGCTGTTCGCCCTTTAGGAACAGAAACTGGCACGCACCTTCATTGGCGTAAATCTTTGCGGGCAGCGGGGTTGTATTGCTGAACTCGAGCGTGACATGCCCTTCCCAACCTGGCTCAAGCGGTGTCACATTCACAATGATGCCGCAGCGGGCATAGGTCGATTTGCCGAGACAGATGACCAACACGTCGCGGGGTATGCGGAAATATTCGACAGTGCGTGCCAACGCGAAGCTGTTCGGCGGAATGATGCACACGTCGGTTTTGCGATCAACAAAGCTTTTGGGATCGAATTCTTTTGGGTCGACGATGGAACTGTCGACATTGGTGAAAATCTTGAACTCATCGGCCACACGGGCGTCATAGCCATAAGAGGACAGGCCATAGCTGATACAGCCATCGCGGCGTTGCGCCTCGACAAATGGTTCAATCATGCCGGTCGCCTGGGCTTGCTCGCGGATCCAGATGTCGGACAATATGGACATAATCACTCCCTGTTATGGGACTGCTTTTGCCAATTTACGGTGTGAGCGCAAGTGGCGGCGTAGAAATTATCGTGCGCAAAACGCGCGTTGGGCTTTATTTCAAATTTGCGGGGCCAAAGCCATGCGGCAGCAATTCCGATAGCCGGAATGTTTCATATCCAGTTGCGTGCGCACAATGCACGGGAATGTCGGTGTCCGTCAGGTCCGCCACTTCCTTGATAATCTGGCGGCATCGGCCGCACGGGGTAATGGGGTCGGCTGCTTTACCCACATGCCCTGCCAAGCCACCTGCCACGGCGATTTCGCGAATGGCGCGCAATTTGCCGTCACTATTGGCTTTGGCAATCGCAACCGTTTCGGCGCACAACGTCATGCCATAGCTGGCGTTTTCAAAATTGCTGCCCGTGATGATTTCGCCTGTATCAAGCAGCAAGGCCGTGCCGACATGAAAGTTTGAATAAGGCGCATATGCGGTCTGCGCTGCTTCAATGGCAAGCTGAACAAGCTTTTGCGTGCTTTCGGTCATTTGCGCACCACCACCCAGCGTACAGGGCCGTCAACGCCGTTGATGCGACGCTGCAAATTGGCCGTCCACATAACCCAAGGCCGCGCGGAATAATCGGGGATCAACCAATTGCCTTCCAGCCAAACAGTGCGATCAATCGACTTGCTCACGTGATACTCCTTCTCAAACTCCCGGGTGAGTAGCAGGATTGCGGGTGTGCCGCTATGCGCCTCTATCTGGTTCAGGAATGTCGCGAGTTCTGACAATATCAGCGCGCGGTTCGGACGCCCTTGGCACGTATCGGAAAAATCCAGCTGGACCGCAGGGGGCAGGGCGCTTTCGTTGCGCGGAACGCTGGTAATGAACATCGTCGCTTGGTCCGATGCCAGACGGCAAATGTCAAAATGGTGGAGCGCGCCAAAGCGGATGCCGGCGTTTTGCGCGCCTGCCAAATTGGCTTGGAATTCTGCGTCGCGCGTGCGCGCACCTTCGACCGCAGTGATATAAGCGAAATCGACGCCCGTTGCGCCAAGCTCCGCCCAATTGGGACGGCCATTGCTTTGGGTGACCACAATGCCTTGAACCGGATATTCAGCGCGCGACGGTGCCCAAGCGGTCACATAACGCCAGCCCGCAAAGACCGCGAGCGCGATGCCGAGCATGATAATGCCCCACCGGACGAATTGGCGTTTACCCCCAGTCATGCGACCCTCTGTTCAAGCATGTGATTCGTCCCTCTAGGCGTTACCGCCGCGCGAAGTCGATAGCCGTTGCGCAATGGCAGTTCGAATAGAGAAGATTTTACGCCGCGCCGCGCTCAGCTTTTGATATGCAACACGCAGATGAGCGTGAACAGCCTGCGGGCCGTGGCAAAATCAACCTCAACTTTGCCCTCAAGTCGTTCCATCAACAACTCGGCTGCTTCATTATGCACACCGCGCCGGGCCATATCGATGGTTTCGATTTCGGCCGCACTCGCCTTGCGAATGGCCTGATAGTAACTGTCGCAAATGGCGAAATAGTCTTTCACCACCCGGCGGAAACGGCCCAAGCTGAGGATGAGCATTTCATGTGGCGCATTATCGGGGCGGCGAATGTCGAGGATGAGGCGGCCGTCGGCGACGCTGATGCTCAAATGATATGGCCCGGCATAGCCATCGCCCATATCGCGCAGCGGCTTGAAGAAGTTATCTTCGATCAGATCGAAGATCGCGACGCGCCGCTCCTGCTCGATATCAGCATTGCGCCGAAGTATCGTTGCTTCGTCCAGATCAACTTTAATGATGCGCGGGTCGCTCATGTTGCTGTGTTAGCTTGAGATATTTTTGGGGCAAGCGCTATCCCGTTTGTGGGGCATGTTGTTGTCCGATTGTTGTCCACAGCCATATCCCCGCACTTCTTTTTGTCCCCCCTTGCGAAGCCGAACATGCTAAAGGATAGGGAGCCATGGCCGAACTTATCAGACTTGCAGCAGCGAATGAAGCTGAACCCCAACGCCTTCCCCGCAATATTGAGGCGGAGGCCGCGTTTCTTGGCGCAATTCTGATTGATAATCGGGTGATCGAAGATGTGTCGATCAAACTGCAGCCCGACCATTTCTTTGAACCACTGCACGGCCGCATTTACGAACAGATATTGCGTCTGATGGACCGGAACATGCTGGTTACGCCCGTCACGCTGAAGCCATTTTTCGAAGCCGACGAATCCATGCGGGAGCTTGGGGGCCCTGGCTATTTGATTAAGCTGACGGCAGATGGCGCTGGCTTGATCGGCGCACGTGACTTTGCGCAGCAGATTTATGACCTCGCATTGCTGCGTGAATTGGTGACAGTGGGCCGCACGTTGGTCGACAATGCGCTCGACACGAGCGAGAGCGTTGACCCCAAGGGCCAGATCGAAGCAGCGGAAAGCGCTTTGTACAAAGTCGCCGAAGGCGAAGGCGAAACCGGCTCGATGAAGAGCTTTCTCGCCGCATCGACCGAAGCCATTCGCAATGTTGAAAAGGCGTTGCAATCGGGCGGTAGCCTGTCCGGTGTGACCACGGGCCTAGATAGCATTAACGCCAAATGCGGCGGCCTGCACAATTCCGACCTTGTCATCCTCGCTGGTCGCCCGGGCATGGGCAAGACATCGCTTGCCACCAACATTGCCTTCAACGCTGCGCGGCGCTGGATCCGTGAACGTGAAGACGGCATTGAAGAATCCAAGGGCGCTGGTGCCAAGGTCGCTTTTTTCAGCCTCGAAATGTCGGCGGATCAGCTGGCGACGCGTATCTTGGCCGAACAATCGGGCATCAGTTCCGAACTGCTGCGTATGGGAAAAATCAGTCGCGAAGATTTCCGTGAACTGTCCCGCGCGAGCCGCGAGCTGCAGGAATTGCCGCTATATATTGACGACACGCCAGCGCTGACCATCGCTGCGCTGCGCACCCGCGCACGGCGTTTGCAGCGTCGGCATGGCATTGGGCTGATCGTCGTTGACTATTTGCAGTTGCTTCAGGGCTCAAGCCGTTCCGGCGACAACCGCGTTAATGAAATTTCCGAGATTAGCCGTGGTCTGAAAACCTTGGCCAAGGAACTGGGCCTGCCGGTGATTGCGCTTTCGCAGCTCAGCCGTGCGGTTGAACAGCGCGAGGATAAACGTCCGATGTTGTCCGACCTTCGCGAATCCGGTTCGATCGAGCAGGACGCCGATATGGTCTGGTTCGTGTATCGCGAAGATTATTACGAAGCTGCCAAGCAGCCCGACCCCGTCAACGAAGCCGCGCATGATGCGTGGAAGGAAAAGATGGAGCGCATTTTTGGCGTCGCCGAACTTATCGTCGCCAAGCAGCGCCACGGTTCAACGGGCCGCGTCCGGATGAAGTTCGAAGCGAAGATCACCCGCTTTACCGACCTTGCCGACGACCAATATGCCGATGCTGGCTATGATTGAGGCTTAGGTTAAAAACGTCATCCTAATCCCAAAATCGTCATGCTGAACTTGTTTCAGCATCTTACTTTCTTTCGGGCGGACGAAGTAAGACCCTGAAACAAGTTCAGGGTGACGGTCTGGCGCTGATGTTACCCCCGCAACCGCGCGGACAAAATGTAGTTCAACGCCATGTTGCTGCTTAAATGCAGTCCGGACATGGGCGAAAACGCAATGCCCTGCATGTCGACAATCTCAATTTCGGCATCATCGAGAATTGCTGTCAATTCATCGGGCGTCAGAAACTTGTCCCAATCATGCGTGCCGCGCGGGACTTGTCCAAGCCGCTCCGCGGCCTCCACGAGAAAAATACGCGAGGCGGGCGTGCGGTTTGGCGTCGATAGCAACAACACACCATCGGGTTTCATGTGCCGCTTCAGTTCGCCGATGAACACGGCTGGATCGTTCACATGCTCAATGACTTCCATCGACGAGACGATATCAAACTGGCCAAGTCCTTGTGCGGCGATTTCGCCCGCGCGATACGTGATTGGCAGTCCCGACAGCGCCGCATGCGCGGTTGCGGCATCGATATTTTCGGGCGCGGCATCTACGCCCGTCACGTCCGCACCCATACGCGCAAGTGGCTCACACAGCAGCCCCGCACCGCAACCGACATCAAGCGCAGACTTGCCCAACAGCGGATGGCGCGCCTTGCCATCACCACCAAAATGCGCGTCGACGGCAGATCGAATGAAGCCAAGCCGAACGGGATTCAACTTGTGCAGCATGGCGCTTGAACCCTTGGGGTCCCACCATTCTGCAGCCAAACCACCAAAATGTGCGGCTTCCGTAGCGTTTATTGTCGTTGCTGAGCTTGCGTTTGTCATATCCTGTCCCTATCAGGGCCCTCGATTGTAATATAGCGACTATTCAAGGTTTTCATGGCCCGCATTGTAATGAAATTTGGCGGCACGTCTATGGCCGGAACGGAACGTATCCGCCGTGTCGCGCAATTGGTGAAGCGTCAAGCCGAACGCGGTGACGAAGTTGCCGTCGTTGTCTCCGCTATGGCGGGTGATACCGACCGGCTCGTCAACTTCTGCCGCGAGGCGAACGCGCTGTACGATCCCGCCGAATATGACGTGGTGGTCGCCGCTGGCGAACAGATTACCGCCGGTTTGCTCGCGATAACCTTGCAGGCGCTCGGTTGCGAAGCGCGCAGCTGGTTGGGCTGGCAAATGCCCATCCATACCGACAGCGCACATGCCAAGGCGCGCATTGGTTCCATCGACACCGACGCATTGCTGGCGTCGATGAAGGCTGGCAACATCGCCGTCATTCCCGGATTTCAGGGCCTAACCGACGACAACCGCATCACCACCTTGGGGCGCGGGGGTTCCGATACCTCTGCCGTCGCCGTGGCGGCTGCGGTGAAGGCCGACCGCTGCGATATCTACACCGACGTTGATGGCGTTTACACCACTGACCCGCGCATCGTGGCCCGCGCACGCAAGCTGAAGGCCGTTACCTACGAAGAAATGCTTGAACTGGCATCGGTCGGGTCAAAGGTTTTGCAGACCCGCTCGGTTGGCCTTGCGATGAAGGAAGGCGTGCGCGTGCAAGTGCTGTCTTCATTCGTTGATGAAAGCGCGCCTGACGCCGACAGTATCCCCGGCACGATGATTGTGACCGACGCAGAATTGGAGAAGTATCAAGTGGAACGCCAACTGATCACCGGAATTGCCGCCGACAAGAATGAGGCGAAGATCACCCTTACGCGCGTGCCCGACCGTCCCGGCGCAGTGGCCAACATCTTTTCGCCGCTGGCCGACGCAAATATCAACGTCGACATGATCATTCAGAACGTGGGCCGCGACAAAGGCGAAACCGACGTGACCTTCACCTGTCCGCAGGCCGACCTTGTGCGTTGCACCGATATCTTGGAAAACCGCCGCGATGCGATTGGCTACAACCGCCTGATCCCCGATACAAAGGTGACCAAGATTTCCGTCGTCGGCGTCGGCATGAAAAGCCACGCAGGCGTCGCGTCGACGATGTTCAGCTCCTTGGCCGACCGCAAGATCAACATTCAGGCGATTTCGACCTCCGAAATCAAGGTTTCGGTTTTGATCGACGAGGACGAAACCGAACTGGCCGTGCGCGTGCTGCACACCGCTTATGGGTTGGATGCCGAGTAAACCGCTTTCCTTGCCAACTAGCGACCGATAAGAGACCGCTATGACCAAACTCAAACACCTCATGCAACGCGGCACGGAATTCCTTGGCTGCGACGTCGCCATCATGTGCGGCGCTATGTCCTGGGTTTCCGAACGGAACCTGGTGTCGGCTATCTCCAACGCCGGAGGGTTTGGCGTGATCGCGTGCGGGGCGATGACGCCCGAATTGCTCGATACGGAAATTGCCGCCACGAAGGCGCTGACGTCCAAGCCATTCGGCGTGAACCTGATCACCATGCATCCGCAAATCATGGAACTGATTGATGTTTGCGCGAAATATAACGTGAGCCATGTCGTGCTCGCGGGCGGATTGCCGCCCAAGGGCAGCATTGAGGCGATCAAGGCGTTCGGCGCAAAGGTTATCTGCTTTGCCCCTGCGCTGACGCTCGCGAAGAAATTTGCGCGGTCCGGCGTGGATGCGCTGGTTATCGAGGGCAGTGAGGCAGGCGGGCATATCGGCCCCGTGGCGACGAGCGTCTTGGCGCAGGAAATCCTTCCAGAGCTGGGCGAACAACTGCCGATTTTCGTCGCGGGCGGCATTGCCCGTGGCGGCGCGATTGCAAGCTATCTCGAAATGGGCGCTGCGGGTGTGCAATTGGGCACGCGGTTCGTCTGCGCGCATGAAAGCATTGCCCATCCGAATTTCAAGGCTGCGTTCCTGCGCGCCAATGCCCGCGATGCGGTGGCCAGCGTCCAGATTGATCCGCGTTTGCCGGTCATTCCTGTGCGCGCGCTGAAGAACAAGGGCACTGAGGAGTTCACCAAGAAACAGGTCGAAGTTGCCGCGATGCTTGACCGCGGCGAAATCGATATGGAAACGGCGCAGCTTGAGATTGAGAAATATTGGGCAGGGGCATTGCGCCGCGCGGTGATTGACGGCGATGTTGAATATGGTTCGGTCATGGCTGGCCAGTCGGTTGGCATGGTCCATGTGGAGCGGCCCGTGGTCGATATCATTGCCAAGCTGGTCGACGAAGCGAACACTGCGCTGGCGCGTTAGGGTCAGGACCTATTAAATGCACCATCGCGGCGTCAAAATGGCAAAGATATCGAAGTAAAATGTCCGCCGCAGGCAGTTATTCTGCCTGCAAGGGCACTTTGCTTTGAGATCAAAGCCATTTTGACGTCCTTCGGATTTGACCCATATTGTCCATTGCTGCGTTGGCAAGCTTGGACTTAGAACCACTAAGTCCGGCGCTTACCGCCTTGCACTGAACAACATGGCCTCAAACCGCGAAGGCGCATTTAATTGGTCCTGACCCTAAGTGCTCAACTAATCTAAATTTCTGCCTATCGAGCGCACAATCCATTCGCCTTCTGCACGCAGTCGAGCATTGCTGTTCATATTCAAGCGCCCCGACATAAGGCGGCGATAGACCTGGCTAGGCATTTAGCTGGGCTTTGGGTGGTGGGGCAGCATGATGCTGCATCGATTACGGAGAACCACCCATGACAAAGACCAAAAAGCTGGAGGGTTTCGAAACAATCGCAATGCCCTAAAAGCCTCAAGAAATCTTGCATCGGCTGGCGAGAATGCCTTGGCTGGCACCGGACAGCTCACTGCCCGGTACGTTATGCGCTGTGCAGATCTCCCTATGGAATGGCAGCAGATCTGCAAAATTAATGATCGCAAGTAACGGAAGTTACGCGACAATTTCTGCTCTAAGCCAGCCGTCTGAAATCGGTGAAGATATTGGGGACTTCCTGGTGC
>JBEDET010000006.1:0-49208 GCA_041175505.1 Pseudomonadota bacterium | reverse complement strand
ATATAGGTTCGTGTAGGAAAATGGTTTTTTGGGGGGGTGGCAATTACCGTCACCCTGAACTTGTTTGTGCTCTGCACGCCTCCGGCTCCAGGGTCTTACTTATCGACGTTGAAAAAGTAAGATGCTGGCACGCAGTCACCGCAGGTGAAACAAGTTCAGCATGACGAAGTGGGGAGAGACGACGTCGGGGGGCGTCCCCATGCGCGGCTTGCCTCGCTCCCCGCTTTTCGGCATGGGCTGGGCATGTCCGAACATAGCCATCCCGATACCGCCTTCAAAATATTCACCGCCGCGCAATGGGCGCAGTTTGAAGCCGACGGCGTCTTTCACGGCGCACCTGTCGATCTGGCGGATGGCTATATTCATTTGTCGGCGCAGGATCAGCTGCAGGGCACGCTCGACAAGCATTTTGCCGGACAAGACGGCCTCGTCATTGCCGAAGTTGCGTTGGCCTATCTGGGTGAGACCATCCGATGGGAGGAATCCCGCGGTGGTGCGCTTTTCCCGCATATCTATGGGCCGTTGCCGATGGGCGCGATTGTCGGCCATTTGATCCAGATCAAAGCATGACCTGATTGCGCGGTGCATACAGGGATCCTCAACGAAGGAGCCTGATATGGACGTTTTTCAAATTCCCGCCGTCGCCTTGTTCATCGGCATGATCGCATCCTTTGCCGTGGTGATGATCTACGCCTCTGTCGGCGAAGCCATCACGCGTTAAGACCCGCCCCCTTTCAGGGGACGGGTCCTCCGCTCCTTTAAGCAACGATAAGCTGCTTCAGGAAAACTGGTTCAAACGTCAGCCCGGATTGCGCGACCGGTTGCCATGGCTGTCGACGTCGCCAGGCTCAAGCGCGGCTTCGCCTAAGGTTTCGGGTTCATCGTCGTCGCTGCGCTCGCCGCGATAGGCGTCCATATCAATCTGCCCGCTGCGTTCCATCTGGTGCATATGGTCAACCACGTCCTGCGCGTCGTCCGGGTATATCTGCGCGGGGTTGGTCGTGCCGCCATGCTCTGACTCGCCATTGGGATTATTGCGAATGGCATCGTCGGATACAGTCTGCGCCTGTGCAGATTCGTCATCCTGTTCGCTGTTATAATTCTCAAGCGAGTCCTGCGACCGGTCAACGGGGCGTTCATCGGCATGGTCATTGTCAATGTCTTCACCTGTCGCGGTGACGGCGGCGTCGCTGGCGGTCGTTCCGGACGATCCAGCTGGTGCAGTGGCAGCGGCGGCGTCCGTTATGGGGGTATTGCCGATGGGGCGGTCATTGTCGGTCTGGGTCACGGGCACATCCTTTCCTCGGTGGGAAAATGGAAACGCCGCCGACGATGCGCTGTTCCCAACAATCTGTCAGATTGGCCAATCAAATGCGAAACGGCTCTCGCGCGCCAAATTGCCACCGCAGTCAAAGCGCCGTTCCATAATGAACCCGCCACCGTCGCCATCCACCGCCACCAGCGTGCTGCAGCGCGTCCCGTAAATATCGTTGCGGATGAAGATCGGGGGATCGCCCGATGCCGGGCTTTGATCGTCCAACAGAACGTCGAATAGGTCGACCGGATCATGCCCTTCGTCGGCAAACCATTCTGTAAGCGCGCGGTTCAACCGGTCCTTGCGCGGCCATGGCGCGCCCGTCTCCGCATTGGACAATCCATATATGCCGCCCGGCCATCTCTCCTGCACCGCATGGGGCCGGTTCGCGATATGCGTCAGGCCATCCTTGTCAGCCAACACCAGATTGAACGGGCTAAATGTCTCCACAGCGCTCGGCAGCACCCCGCCAGATAGCCAGTCGGTAACCAGCGCACCCCGCGACCTTTTGGTCGGGTCCACTCCATCAGGGTTGCGTATGTTGGTGACGACACCAAAGCGGCCATCGCTGTGCACCCCCATCCATGTGCCACCCGACAACAAATCGCGCCCCGCCAATATCAACGGCGCGTCGACCCATGAACTGAGCGGGTCCGATGCGCGGTCGTGAAATTCATCGCGGTTGCCAACGGCGATGAGCTTCCAACGCCTATGCGCCTCCCACGCAATGGATACTACGCACATGTCGTGGGTTCCTTTTGCGCAGGCTGGACCAGACGAGAGGCCTCTTTCCAATCCGCCGTCAGCCACATGTGCTGCTGCGCGCTGTTGAGAATGAGCGGCGTGCTGCGCTTTTTTGCGGGGTCCGTGGCATCATCAACAGTGATGATCGCAAAGACCGGCATATCCGTCAGGTCCCGCCAAATGCCCGCCATTGCGCAGACCGATGCTGGGCCGCTGTCGGGGTGCGCCGGTTGCTGGTTGCCGATCGACGTCGCCGGAACGAGGCAACGCAATTCGGTGTGCCGCAAATTACCGATCCAAAACGGGCTGGCGACATTGCGCACCGACGTCACCCATTGCACATCGCCCGCCGGCGTTAGGCTGTTGGGCGCGGGATAGCCCCATACCATCGGGCGGATAAAGCGCCGTGCCGTTTTGGATGAGCGGACGACGACCGGCGCGAATGTGCCCGGCCTTGGTTCGCCGCCGCCCCATGGGTCCGGACCTTGGTCCGCGGACAGGGCCGCCGCGATATCGCGGGAATGCGCATCAAGACGGTATATGCGCGTCACGCCAGCATATGTCCGCGCAGGCCGTCACAGCTGCTTTTCGTAGATGCGGTATACCTTGTTGATTTTGCCGTTAATCGCCTCACCCACCGATCGCATCGGGCCATTATCGTCAAGGACCCAGCCGAATTCCCCGCGGCTTGCGCCAAATTGGCTGGTGGACGCGTCGCGAATGAGCGAGACCATCATGAACGCCAATTGGCTTGCCATGCGGGTCGACTGCAGTTTTTTCATCACGCCCATCAACGGCACGCGCATCGTGCTGACCTTTGGCGCACGCAGCCACCACAAAAGCTTCGCCCAGTTGAACGGGAACAGGCTGCCGCCAAATTGACCGATTTTTTCGTTGATGTCGGGCCATGTCATCATGAAGGCGACGGGCTCCCCATCGACCTCCGCAATGCGGATCAGGTCGTTAAAAACGATAGGTTTTAACTGCTTTCCGGTGTGCGCGACTTCGGCATCGGTGATGGGCACAAAGCCCCAATTCCCGCTCCACGCGTCGTTCAATATGGACAGGATTAACGCGGCTTCAGCGTCAAAATTATCCTTGTTCACCTTGCGAATGACAATGCGTTCATTGCGCTCGCCCGACGCGACAATGCGTTCCACCAGCGGCGGAAACGGCACATCAATCGGGATTTGATATGTGTAGAGATCTTTGATGCCGGCATAGCCCGCCGCCTCAATCCACCCGCCATAGGCCGTGTTATGATAGCCCATCAGCACGGTGGATGGATGGTCATGGCCATCAATCAACACGCCGGGTTCCTCCCAGATGGACAGGCTCAGCGGTCCGAGTGAGCGCACCATGTTTTTGCTGCGCAGCCAATCTTCAGCGGTCGAAATCAGCAGTTTTCCGATGGCTTCATCTTCCGCCTCAAAAAATCCCCAATTGCCGACGCCGGGGCCCATGCCTTGCTCGGGCGGCTGTTTCAGCGCGAGGAAATCCAAATGTGCGGAGATCCGGCCAACAACTTTCCCGTCCTTTTCCGCCAGAAAAAGCTGCGCCTCACCATGTTCGAACCACGGGTTCTTACCCGGTGTAATGGTCGCCATCACATCGCTTTTCAACGGCGGAACCCAGTTGGGATCATTGGCATAAAGCCGGAACGGCAGGTCAATGAAGGCGCGTTTGTCTGCCTTGGATGCAACCGGCCGAATGATGATGTCTGTCATAGTGAATTCCCGAAACGCATTTTATGTGCCCAACGCCGCCTTATCCGCAGGCTCATTCTTCGGTGCGGATCAGCACCGTTTCGCCGATCAGTAAAAAGAGCAGAAATGGCCCCCATGCGGCAATCCAGGGCGGATAAGCGCCCAGATTGCCCATCGCCAAGGCAAAGTTATCAGCCACGAAATAGGTAAAGCCAAGTGCCATGCCCAGCACCGCGCGCACGAACAACGCACCCGATCGGGCAAGGCCAAAGGCGGCGACCGCAGCGAGCAAGGGCATTAACAAGGTCGATAAAGGCCCTGCCAGCTTGTGCCACAATATGCCTTCCAGATTATCGGTGCGGCGACCGGCAGCGCGCAGATCGTCAATGGCGCGCATCAATGGCAAGAAGGCAAGGCTGTCCCCGTCGACCTTGATGACGTTGAACCGAGCGGGCGTGATGCCTTTGCCGATTATGAGATTGCTGACCTTCTTCTGTTCGGTGGTCGCGACGTCAAATGTTTCCGCATTTTCAAGCAGCCATGCATTGTCCACATAACGCGCATTTGGTGCCGTAATCACCTGACGCAACCCGCCATTGGCGCGCAAATAGATGCGGACATTATCGAGGACGATATTGTCGCCCGATCCTAGCACTCTGCCCGCATTTATAAGGTCGCCGCCCTCGCGGACCCACACATTGTTGCGCGGGTCGCTATCGGGCGCAATCGCGCCATATTCGGCGTCCTTCCAAACTTTAAGCTTTTGCGTATTCGGGGCGACGACAACGTCGTTAAACACAAAAGAAATAAGCGCGACGCCCAAGCTGGCGACAAACATGGGCGCAAGAATTTGGTGTGCGGACAATCCCGCCGCCTTCATCGCCACCACTTCGCTGTTCTGGCTGAGCGTCGCGAAGGTGATTAACGTCCCCAACAGCACCGAGAAAGGCAGAAACCGCGCAATAATTTGCGGTGCGCGCATCGTTACATAGCGCAACACATCGCCCTGATCATTTCCGGGGACCGCCAGTATCTTGCCACTTTCACCCAGCAGATCGAGCGTCATCAACACCAGCACAAGCATCATCAACACAGCAAAGCTGCGCACGACAAACAGCCGGGCCATGTACATTGTGATGTTGCGCGAGGGGAAGAAATGCATGGGTTATGACCCCTCTTGCGGCACAGGCATGCCAATGGTGGCCAGCCGCGATTTCCGGCCCCAGCGGAACAGTTTCTTGAACCATTTACCGGCCTTTGTCGCGAAGACCTCCAGTGCGCCGATGGGCTGACCACCGGGCACATGCGCGATCACATGATACATCCAGATGATCAACGCGGCGAACAGCACAAATGGCGCCCACAATGCGATAAACGGATCAACAATGCCCATGGCACCGACGCTTTCGGCATATTCGTTTATCTTATGATAGGTCACGACCATCACGATCGATAAAAAGACGCCGAGCGCGGATGTCGACCGTTTCGGCGGTATCGCCAGCGCCAATGCAAGCAATGGCAGCAGAAGCATCATCGCCACCTCAACTAGGCGGAAATGGAAATTAGCCCACGCACTGCCCCGTTCCGACGCAGATTTTTGCGGATCATTTCCGATCTGGACTAATTCGGTAATCAAATATTCGCGGTCTTTGCCGCCACGCGACCGAAAACTTTCAATCTGTGGCAGCGGGATGGGGACATCATGGCTGGTAAAGCTAAGAACGCGCGGCGATTTATAATTGGGCGCGTCGTGCACCAGCGTGCCCTTTTCCAATCGCAGCAATATCGTGTCCGGATCATCGGTGCGCAAAAACTGCCCCTTTTCGGCCGTAACGGCAATCGACTGTCCTTTATTGCCCTGCGCGTACACAAACATGCCAGACAGTGCGTTACCATTGTCCCGGCTTTCATCGATGCGCACGGTCAAATTCTTGCCAACATTGTTGAATTCGCCGACCCGGACCTTCGCGCCAAAGGCGCCTGATCGCAGTTCGAAGCGCAGTTCTTCATAGAGATAGCGTGCGCTGGGCTGCACGAATCCGACAATGGCAAAATTGACGGCGGCAAGCGCGATTGCCAGCAGGAACGGCACGCGCAGCAGCCGAAAATAGCTCATCCCCACCGCCCGGAAAATGTCGAGTTCGGACGATGTCGCGAGTTTGCGGAACGCCAGCAATATGCCCAGCAACAGCCCGATAGGGATGCCAAGCGACAGATATTCCGGTATCAGATTTGCGAGCATGCGCCAGACCACGCTGACCGGTCCGCCCTCTGCGGCGACGAAGTCAAACAGGGTCAACATCTTGTCCAGCAGCAACAATGATGCCGCGATTGCGAGCGTCGCGAGCAACGGCAACATCACAAGCCGGAAGATATATCGGTCGGTGGCAGTAAGAAATTTCAACTTATGGTCGCCCTGTCACCCTAATTTGGCCGCAAACTGACCCGATAGACGCTTACAGGTTCAGGGGCAATATATCGATGGTATCGTTGTGAAGTGATACCGAAATTGCTGTTCCAGGAGTTTTGAGATGAACAAATATTTGGTCCTTATATCTGCCACGGCATTGGCGCTCGTATCGGGCACCGCTGCTGCAGGCCAGGAAATAAGCAATGATTTGTCGCGCTGCGCCGCGGGCAAAGGCCCCGCTGTGCTGGTGAACGTGCAAGGCGTAAAGGAAGCGCGCGGCAATGTTCGCGTGCAATCTTATGCCGCAACGCCCGGCACTTGGCTGGCCAAAGGCCGCTGGCTGCACCGCATCGAAAGCCGCGCGAGCGCAGGCAATATGAGCTTTTGTGTGCCCGTCCCTTCCGAAGGGAAATATGGCATTGCTGTGCGCCATGACCGGAACGGAAATGGCAAAACAGACTTCACGCAGGATGGCGGCGGTTTTTCCAATAACCCCAGCGTGAGCATATTGAATTTGGGCAAGCCGTCGGTCAGCAAAGTCGCATTTGACGCGGGCCCAGGCGTTACGCGGATCACCATCAACCTGAAATATATGTGAAGGTAATGATTTGGCTTTAGTCGCGCTTCTTTCGAACCCCAATTCCACCGGCAACAGGTCGTTGTTGCCGGCGGTTCGAAACTATTGTGCGAAAAATCCCGATATATTCCATTACGAAGTCGAAGAAATTGGCCAGATCGCCAAAGCGCTGGAAATGATTGCCCGCGTGAAGCCAAAGGTGCTCGTCATCAATGGCGGCGATGGCACCGTGCAGTCCGCTTTGACCGAACTGTACCATGGTGGACATTTTGAAGGGTCACCGCCGCCCGTCGCGGTGCTGCCCAATGGTAAGACCAACCTGATTGCCCTCGATTTGGGTGCGGAAGGTGACCCGTTGGAAGCGCTGGCGCGTATCATCGACGTCGCAAAGGGCGATCTTTCCGAACATATCGTTGTCCGCGAACTGATTGCGTTAAGCGATGGCAGCGAAGGCGCGCGTCCGGTTCTTGGCATGTTCTTGGGCGGCGCGGGTCTTGCCGAAACGATCCTATATTGCCGCCACAAAATCTATCCGTTGGGATTGCCAAATGGCTTAAGCCATTTCCTGACGTTCATCGCCGTTATGTTTTCGGCCTTTGTCCGGGTGAAGGCAAGTTTCCTGCCGGAACGATCAAAACCCGTCAGCATATCCTTTATCCGCAACGACGAATTGCAGGGCACATTTTCGGTTCTGATCGTCACGACGCTGGAAAAGCTGTTGCTTGGCGGGCAGGCCGGAAAAACCAAACAGCGTGGTTTGATGAAGTTCATGGCCGTCGATCAAACGCCATGGGCGATGCTGAAAATGATCGCGGCATCACTGCGCGGCAAATTGGGCCACACGCCCACAAGCGGCGTCCATTTCCAGCAAGGCGATGTCATCCGCATCGATAGCGAACGCAGCAGCGTCGTATTGGATGGCGAAGTGTTCGAGGCGTATCGCGGTAGCCCTATCGTGCTTCGGTCAACGCCGCCTGTCCCTTTCCTGAAAATCGCTGCTTAACAAGCGGCAACGGAAACGGTTAAGGCGCAAATATGCTTTCGCTGACCCAGCTTGTGGCCGAGGAATTGGCCATACCCGCGCAACAGGGCGCCAGTGAATTCGCTGGGCATATCGCCGCGCAATATGGCCCGGCAGCGCGCGCCGTTCTGTTCTACGGATCGTGCCTGCGGTCGGAACAGTTGGAGGGCGAGATGCTCGACTTCTACCTCATCGTGTCCGACTACCAATCCGCTTATGGACCCGGTTGGCTCGCCACATGGAACCGCCGCCTGCCCCCCAATGTATTCCCGTTTCAACATGGCAATCTGGTCGCAAAGGTCGCGATTTTAAGCGAAGCGGACTTTCACCACCTCAACCGCCCGGCGGCGTCTGCGGTGTCGGTCTGGGCCCGCTTTGCTCAGCCATCGCGCCTTGTCTGGTGCGCGGATGAAGACGCGCGGCAATCTGCGGTTCTCGCGATATCCGGTGCCGCCCCGACCTTGCTGAATGCGGCGCTGGCATTTGCCGAGCGCGAAGCCGATGTGCTCGACCTTTGGCAGTCGGGATTCCAGATGACATATGGCGCGGAGCTGCGCGCAGAACGCAAGGACCGGCCATCTTCGGTGATTTCATTCGACCCCAATCGCTACGTCCGCTTTGGCCGGGCGGCATTGCAGCACATAACGATCGCACATGAAGTGCGCGGCGACAAAATAATTATCTTGCCCGACCCCGATGGCCACATCGTTCAAGAAAAACGCCGTTGGCCCGCGTTACGTCGACGTGGAAAATTGCTGACCGTTGCACGGCTCGCAAAGGCGGCGTTTACCTATGCCGGCGGCATTGATTATTTGGCGTGGAAGATAAACCGGCACGCCGGCACGCAAATCATAGTGCGCCCATGGCAGCGCAGATGGCCCTTGATTGCTGCATTGTTTCTGGTCCCGAAGCTTTTGGCAAAAGGCGCCGTGCGTTAAAGCGTAATTTTGCGCGGCACGAAAAGCGCCAGCGCGAAAACCCCTGCATATGCGGCAGGCAGCCACAGGCTTTTAAGCCCGAACGCGCCGAACATCAGCGCACCAATCATCGCACCGCTGGCCAGACCCAGCCAAAGCAGCAAATAGGGAAGCCATTCCAGACGCGGACCGCCGATGATCAGCGTCGCAAGGCCTTGCCCGATCTTGACGAGCGCGCCCGTCATATAGGTCAAGCCGAACGACACCGATCCTTCGCGTTCAAACAGCGTGTTTTCCATCCCCATGCAAAAGGCCGCAAAGCACAAAGCGATGGGCAGGAAGCCGGCGTCAGCGACAACAGGCGCGGCGAACAGCAAAAGCGAAATGCCGGTCAGGATAATCGCCTGCCGATGATGCGGGCCAAATGTCGTTTGGCGGCCAACCAAGGACCCCGCGACAACGCCGCCAACAAAGCTGGACAGCAGCGCCGCGACCAGGCCGACATAAGGCGCGCTTTCAACGATTCCGACGCTAAGGCGCGTCGAATTACCGCTCATGAACGACAGGAAAAACCCGCCGCTCGCCATAAATCCGATGGCATCCACCATGCCGGCCATTGCCGCAAAGCCCGTCGCCAATAAGCGCGCGTTGCGGTCAAGCCTGTTCATGGGGTGGCGGTCAAATGATCCCGACTGCCTTGCCCGCGCGTTCGAACCGGCTGAGGATATCGGCAACCTGTTCGCTGCTATGTTCAGCACATAAAGAACAGCGCAACAATGTCATGCCAGCGGGTGTCGCGGGCGGACGGGCGAGATTTACATATAGGCCGTTCTCAAGAAGCGCAGCCCACATCATCGCGCCCTTTTCCAAATCGGGCATGATCACCGCAATGATGGCGCTTTGCGCATCAGGCGTGCCGAGCTTGAAACCAAGATCGCGCAGACCCTGGTGCAGATTTCTGGAGTTTTCCCACAAATGCGCACGCTTGTTGCCATTGTGCATCAACTTGCGAATGCTCGCGGCCGAACATGCGACGACGGCTGGCGGCAATGACGCCGTGAACACATAAGGGCGGCAAACAAGCCGCATGATTTCAAACTTCGGGTGGTTGGAAACGCAGAAACCGCCGACGGTACCGACCGATTTGGAGAAGGTGCCGATGACGAAATCGACATCGTCCAACACGCCCTGCTCTTCGGCCACGCCGCGGCCATTTTCGCCGATAAAGCCCATCGAATGCGCTTCATCGACAAGGATCATCGCGCCTGCTTCTTTCGAAACGCGGATCATTTCCTTCAGCGGCGCAACATCGCCCAGCATCGAATAAACGCCTTCAAGCACGACAAGCTTGCCCGCATCAGCTGGCAGGCGCTTCAGCCGTTTTTCGAGCGCTTCGACGTCATTATGGCGGAAGGCGACGATTTCGGCATCGCCCATTTTGCAGCCGTCATAGATCGATGCATGGCTGTCGATATCCAGAATGATATAATCGCCCTTGCCCGCAATCGTGCTGATGATGCCAAGGTTCGCCTGATAGCCCGTGGAAAAGACCATCGCATGGTCCATTCCGTAAAATTCCTTCAGCGCATCTTCGCATTCCTTATGGCCCTGAAATGTGCCGTTCAAAACGCGGCTGCCGGTCGTGCCTGCGCCAAATTCGTCCAAAGCCTGTTTGCCCGCGGCGATGACATCATCGTCAAAGGTCATGCCCATATAATTATAGGTGCCAAGCAAGATGGTTTCCTTGCCATTCACGACCGCAACGGTCGGCGATTTCACCTCTTCCATCACAAGGCTGAACGGGTCTTTTACGCCCGTGGCGAGCAAGCCTTCACGTTGCGCAATCAGGGCATCAAATTTGGAGAATAAGTCAGTCATGCACGTCTTCCGTTAAAATCAGGCGTCCGTTTGGATCAGGCTGCGGTCAGCTTGGTAACCGCGTCGACCAATTGGCCGACATTTTCGATTTCCGCCTGTAAATTCATGCTGATGATGATGTCAAAGCTGTCTTCGACTTCAGCGACAAAATCCATGACGGTCAGGCTGTCCCATTCCAAATCACCTGCAAAAGTGGTCGTCTCGCCAACCTCAACACCTTTTTTGTTAAAAGGCTCAATCAGGCCCTTTAGGCGATCAAACATTTCACTGCGGTCGGTCATATGTACATCCTCAAATTATGTGACGGGCAATGCGCCATATCGGCGCGCTATGGCAAGCGAATAAGGCAGTATGAGGGCAAAGCCGTGCGTCTACATCCACCCTTGCGCGCGATACCAGCTTGCGGTGTCTTTCAACCCCTTGGGCGTTGCGATTTCCGGCGTCCAAAGCTGGGGCGCGGGCGCAGCATCGCGATTGATGGTCCAGTCGGGGTGCGCGAGATAATTGGCGCGGTCGGGCGTCAGTTTCGCCTTTGCACCGCGCACCGCACGGTCGGCCCATCCGGCAAATTTTAGCAGAAACGCAGGCGCGTGCACCGCCGTGACATCGCGCCCGACCGCAGCGCCAATGGCCTTGGCAAAACCGGCGTGGCTCCACCCACCCGCGGTTCCGTCATCTGCCTCAAACACGCATTTCGACACATCATCCGCCGACAGCAACGTCACCAGCAACCGGGCCAGATCATCGACATGAATGACGGACACCCGTCCGCGCGGCGGCAGCAAGGCCCATCCCTTGGCAGCGATACGGAACATATCGAACATTTCGGTGTCGCCGGGGCCGTACACACCGGGCGGACGAATGACGGTCCAGTCGAGCGATGATGTGCGCACGAGCGCTTCGGCTGTGGCCTTGCTCGCGCCGTACATCGAAAGCTCCGGATGGCGCGCAGCAAGCGAGGAGACGCAGACAAAACGGCTGATGCCAGCCGATTGGGCAGCGGCGATGATATGCGCTGTGCCGGTGACATTCCCGCTTTCGAAGCCAGCCGCGTCGGGCGCATTGACGACGCCTGCGACATGCAAGACCGCATCGGCGCCTTGGCACAATTCGTTGAGGCTTGCGGTATCGCTTAGGTTGCCATGAACCCAACTAACGCCTGCTTTTTTATGCTGGTCCCGCCGCGTCAGCGCGCGCACATGCCAACCAGCGGCAATCAACCGATCGAGCGTGATCCGTCCGACAAAACCCGTCGCTCCGGTTAGCGCGACTGTTTTCACAAAAGGACCAACTGATCGCGGTGCACAAGGACGGAGCGGGGCACGGTGCCCAAGATTTCGGCCAACTCACTTGAACGATGCCCGCAAATGCGCGCTGCATCGACGGCGTCGTATTCGGAAAGGCCGCGCGCGACCGCAACGCCGGCGTCATCACTGATGTCGATAACGTCGCCACGTTTAAACTCACCCTCCACCGACAAGGCGCCAGCGGGTAACAAGCTGCTGCCCGAGCTCAGCGCTTTGATGGCACCAGCATCGACGCGGATGCGACCCTTGACGGTCAGCCGACCGCCCAACCAGCTCTTGCGCGCAGAACCCCCGTCGCGTGGAGCAAAAAAGGTCGAAGGCCCGCCCGTTTCAAGCGCGGCGAGCGGGTGATCGCGAAGGCCGGAGGCTATCACCAAACCGATGCCAGCGCGTGTCGCAATATCGGCGGCATCCAGCTTGGACGCCATACCGCCCGACCCCATGCCAGAGGATGAACCCTCCGCCACCATCACGCGCACATGGCCGTCAATTTTTTCGATTGTTGGCAACAACGTCGCACCGGGCAAATGTGGCGCGCGGTCGAAAAGGCCATCGACATCTGACAGCAAAATCACCCCGCTGGCGCCAGCCGCCTGCGCAACGCGCGCGGCCAGCCGATCATTGTCGCCAAAGCGGATTTCTTCGGTGGCAACGCTGTCATTTTCATTGATGACGGGAACGGCCCCTGCACCCAAAAGGCGATCGAGTGTGGCCGCAATGTTCAAATAGCGGCGGCGATCCTCCAGATCATCCAGCGTCACGAGCATTTGCGCCGCAGCAAGCGACTGGGCGTCGAGCAGCTCTGCCCAGATGCCCGACAGCACGATTTGCCCAACCGATGCCGCGGCCTGCGCATCGGCGAGGCTGCTGCGGCCGCCTTTTTCAAAACCCAGACGGCGCGCACCCAATGCAATCGCGCCTGAGGTGACGATAACGATCCGCTGCCCGGCCTTATGCCGCGCGCTGATATCCGCAACGAGCGTTTCCAACCATTGCCGCCGCACACTCCCGTCGGGCTGCACCAGCAGCGACGATCCGACCTTGACCACCAACAGCCGGCAAGATGTCGGCAAGAATGCTGCGTTCAGATCGGCGACCATGTCCCGTCCTCGGTGATGCCATCGGCCTTTGCGCCTTCAATCCCGCTTTTGGCGGGCAAAGCTTCCAAGATCCGGTCGAGCACAAGATCAACGCCCTGCCCCGTTGCACCGGAAATGGATATCACGTCCAATGCGCCGGCTGCCTGCAATTGCTCGGCAATGTCGGCCATCAATTCGGGATCGAGCAAGTCGCCCTTGTTGAGCGCCACAATCTGCGGCTTTTCATCCAATGCTGCGCCATATTCGCTCAATTCGTCACACACGATATGCCACGCGGCGATGGGATCATCCTGCGTCGCGTCAATCAAGTGGATGAGGATGCGGCAACGTTCGATGTGGCCCAGAAAGCGATCGCCAATGCCTACGCCTTCGGCTGCGCCAGCGATAAGCCCTGGAATATCCGCCAGAACGAACTCGCGCGATTTATGGTCGACCACACCCAATTGCGGGCGCGTCGTTGTGAACGGATAATCGCCAACCTTTGCCTTGGTGTTGGACACCTGATTGATGAAGGTCGATTTGCCCGCGTTGGGCATGCCGACAAGTCCGGCGTCGGCCAGCAATTTCAGGCGCAGCCAGACATATTTTTCTTCGCCCGGCCAACCGGGACCATGCTGACGCGGCGCGCGGTTGGTTGAGCTTTTATACGATGCGTTACCGCGACCACCATCGCCGCCGCGCAGGAACACAACGCGTTGGCCGACCTCGGTCAGATCGAGCAACAGCGAACGTTCTTCGTCATCGGCCAGCACCTGTGTGCCCACAGGCACCTGAATAACCAAGTCATCACCATAGGCACCGTGGCGATCACGGCCCATGCCCTGAATACCGCGCATGGCTTTGAAATGCTGCGCATAACGGAAATCGATAAGCGTGTTCAGTCCAGCGACCGCTTCAAAGATAACATCGCCACCCTTGCCGCCATTGCCGCCGTCTGGGCCGCCATATTGCACATATTTTTCACGACGAAAGCTGACCGCTCCCGGGCCACCGGCGCCGGAACGGATAAAGATTTTTGCTTGGTCGAGAAAATGCATGTGGTGGCCTTAGACTATCAAAACGATTTCGTCATCCTGAACTCGAAGCACCGATGGTGACTGCGATCCGGGATAACAGGCTAACGCCGCGTGTTATGCTGAAACAGGTTCAGCATGACGAAACTACGTTACGAAAAATCAGCGCACGTGCCGCGCTTGCCTGCCAGCCGTAGCTTTAGCGAAGGTTGGTGGAGCCTAGGGGAGTCGAACCCCTGACCTCTACACTGCCAGTGTAGCGCTCTACCAGCTGAGCTAAGGCCCCATCTGGCCGCCCGTGGGGCAGCCTTGGTGAGGAGCGCCACTAGCGGGCGCTCCTTTATATTTCAAGTCCGAAGATTAGATGTCGTCTGGCTCGTCTTCGGTGCCAGCAACACCGAGATCTTCGTCACCACCAAGATCGACATCATTGTCGGGCGACACGTCACCGTCAACGGCATCGACGTCAATGTCGAGATCGTCATCGGCCAGATCCGAATCGTCTTTCTTCTTTTCGGCTTCTTCAAACGGCAATGGCTGCTTCGACTTCAAAACTGGCTCAGGTGTCCACTGGTTGCCGCATTCAATGCATTCAACCGGCTCGTCCTTGGTCAGGTCGTAAAAACGAACACCACATTTCGGGCAAGTGCGCTTGGTTCCCCATTCAGCCTTGATCATGGCGGGCTCAAATCCTTTTTAAACTGGCTTGGAAGGGCGATGCACATCTGTGAATCACCGTCAATTGGCGCGGCCTTTGCCACAGCGACGCGCCGCTGTCAAAAATTACTGTGGTCGTTGACTTGGCCACGCATCATCCGCAAAGCGCAAAACGTCATGCATAGCGTTCAACCCCGCCCCGCCAGTTTCCGTTCGCAAGGGCCGCTTCGCGGCACAGTGAAGGTACCCGGAGACAAATCTATCTCACACCGGTCGCTGATGCTCAGCGCATTGGCCGTTGGCGAAAGCCGGATTTCCGGTCTGCTCGAGGGCGAAGACGTGCTGGCGACCGCCGCCGCGATGCGCGCCATGGGCGCACAGATCGAACGCACAGGTGAAGGATGCTGGACCGTCCACGGCGTTGGCGTTGGCGGCCTGATGCAACCCGCAAGCGCGCTCGATATGGGCAATAGCGGCACGTCCACACGCTTGTTGATGGGCCTCGTGGCCAGCCACCGGCTCACCGCGACATTCATTGGCGATGCCAGCCTGTCCAAACGCCCGATGGGCCGCGTTATCGATCCGCTCAGCCAAATGGGCGCCGAATTCACTGCAAGCCCCGGTGGCACATTGCCGCTGATGGTGCGCGGCTTGGTCCCTGCGGTGCCGATCCGCTATCGTCTGCCGGTCGCCTCCGCCCAGGTGAAAAGTGCCGTGTTGCTGGCTGGCCTGAATACACCCGGCATCACCGAAGTGATTGAGCCTGTACCGACGCGCGACCACAGCGAACGGATGCTGCGCGGCTTTGGCGCGGATTTGACGGTTGAAATCGATGCCGATGGCGTGCGCCATATCCGGCTTGTCGGCGAAGCAGAACTGAAGCCGCAGACGATCGACGTGCCCGGCGACCCGTCATCGGCGGCCTTCCCCATTGTCGCGGCGCTCATTACCCCCGGCAGCGAAGTCACCGTGACCCATGTCGGCATGAACCCGACGCGCACCGGCATTTTCAAGATGCTGGAAGCGATGGGCGCTGACCTGACTTATGCCAACGAACGCGAAGTCGGCGGCGAACCTGTCGCGGATATCACCGCGCGCCATTCGGTTTTGCGCGGCATCGAAGTGCCACCCGAAGTCGCCCCAAGCATGATCGACGAATTTCCGGTATTCTTCGTCGCCGCGTGCATGGCGCAAGGACAGACCATCACCAGCGGCCTCGACGAGCTGCGCGTGAAAGAGTCCGACCGGTTGGCATTAATGGCGACGGGCCTGAAAGCCATTGGCGCGCAGGTCGAAGAACGCGAAGACGGCCTTGTCATTCAAGGCTCAGGCGGCGAACCGCTGGAGGGCGGAGCAACGATCAACAGCGCGCTCGACCACCGCATCGCCATGAGCTTCGCGGTCGCAGGGCAGCATTGCTGCCACCCCGTGACGGTCGATGATGTATCGCCCATCGCGACGAGCTTTCCAACGTTCGAGGCGATGATGCACAATCTTCAGGTTGCGCAATGATTATCGCCGTCGACGGGCCAACTGCTTCAGGCAAGGGCACGTTGGCAAAGGCATTGGCCGCGCATTTCGGCCTGCCGTTTCTGGACACGGGCTTATTGTACCGCGCCGTCGGTCGGCAGGTGCAATCACACAATGGCAACCCCGACGACCCGGCGGACGCCTTGGCTGGATGTGATTTTCCCGACAGCATTCTCGATGACGCCGCTTTGCGGACCGAAGCGGTCGGCGGTTTGGCCAGCCGCGTTTCGCTCCACCCGCAGGTGCGCGCCGCATTGAACACGCGTCAGGTGGATTTTGCCAACCAGCCCGGTGGTGCCTTGTTGGACGGGCGGGACATCGGCACGGTGATCGCGCCGCATGCCGATGTGAAGCTGTTTGTGACCGCCCCTGCCGAGGTGCGGGCGCAGCGGCGGTATGACGAAATGCAGCGGCACGGGATCGACGTGCGCTTTCCCGATATTCTTGCCGATATTCACGCCCGCGACGCACGCGACATGGGGCGGGCCGATGCCCCATTAAAACCCGCGCAAGACGCGCTATTGCTTGATACCGGCGATTTGACTATAGGCGGCGCCGTTCAAGCTGCGATTGCTTTGGTGGAGGGTAAACTCCGGCAGAGTTGAGTGGCGGGGCGTTTCAAATGAAGAACGCCGTCACCCTGAACTTGTTTCAGGGTCTATTTCGCCTCTACACCTTATGGTCTGTGTGGCACGATGGATGCTGAAATAAATTCAGCATGACGGATAAATGCTTTTGTAACGCGCTTAAAACGAACGCTTTATTGCTATTCGGGCAATGGGGCATTTCTGGTCAAAGACCGTCGGAACCAACCGACTGGCCGGACAAAAAGTACGTAAGGAAACTCTAACCTATGGCAACTTCGCCAAACCCGACCCGTGACGATTTCGCGGCACTTCTTGACGAATCACTTGGTGGCGCAGACGGTGGCTTTGAAGGCCGCGTCGTAAAGGGCACCGTAACCGCAATCGATAATGACCATGCTGTCATCGATGTGGGTCTCAAATCCGAAGGCCGTGTGGCGCTGCGTGAATTCGCTATGCCCGGCCAGAAAGCCGACCTGAAGGTTGGCGACGAAGTTGAAGTCTTCGTTGACCGCGTAGAAAATATGAACGGCGAAGCCATGCTCAGCCGTGACCGTGCCCGCCGCGAAGCTGCGTGGGACGTTCTTGAAGGCGAATTCGAAGCGGGCAACCGCGTTGATGGCGTTATCTTCGGCCGCGTAAAGGGTGGTTTCACCGTTGACCTCGGCGGCGCAGTGGCATTCTTGCCCGGCAGCCAAGTCGACGTTCGCCCAGTGCGCGACGTAGCTCCATTGATGGACATCGCGCAGCCATTCGTCATCCTGAAAATGGACCGCAAGCGTGGCAACATCGTTGTTTCGCGTCGCGCCATTTTGGAAGAGACACGTGCAGAACAGCGCACTGGCCTTATCCAGAACCTCGCTGAAGGTCAGATCATCGACGGCGTTGTCAAGAACATCACCGATTACGGTGCGTTCGTTGACTTGGGCGGCATTGATGGCCTGCTGCACGTCACCGACATCAGCTACAAGCGCATCAACCACCCAAGCGAAATCATCAACATCGGTGATACCGTTAAGGTTCAGATCGTTCGTATCAACAAGGACACACAGCGCATCAGCCTTGGCATGAAGCAGCTGGAAAGCGATCCTTGGGATGCAGCGGTTGCAAAATATCCAGTGGGCACAAAGCTCAAGGGTGCAGTCACGAACATCACCGAGTACGGTGCGTTCATCGAACTCGAAGCCGGTATCGAAGGTTTGGTTCACGTTTCGGAAATGTCATGGACAAAGAAGAACGTTCACCCTGGCAAGATCGTTTCGACAAGCCAAGAAGTCGACGTTGTCGTTCTCGACATCGACATGGAAAAGCGCCGCATTTCGCTTGGTCTCAAGCAAGCGCACGACAATCCATGGGCATCGTTCGCTGACAAGTTCCCAGTTGGTTCGACCGTTGAAGGCGAAGTCAAGAACGCGACCGAATTCGGTCTGTTCATTGGTCTCGACGGCGACGTTGACGGCATGGTCCACATGTCCGACATCGCATGGGGCATCACCGGCGAAGAAGCATTGCATCTTCACCGCAAGGGCGAAACCGTCAAGGCAATCGTCCTCGACATCGACGCCGAGAAAGAGCGCATTTCGCTTGGCATCAAGCAGCTTGAAAAGGGTGCCCCATCGGCAGCCGGCGCTGCTTCGGCAAGCGGCCTGAAGAAGGGTGCGACCACCACTGTTACTGTTCTTGAAGTACGCGATGGCGGACTTGAAGTGCAGGCCGGTGAAGATGGTGCAACTGGCTTCATCAAGCGTGCCGACCTTGGCCGTGACCGTGACGAGCAACGTCCAGACCGTTTCCAGGTTGGCCAAAAGTTCGACGCAATGATCACTGGCTTCGACCGTTCGAAGAAGCCAAACTTCTCCGTGAAGGCGCTTCAGCTCGCTGAAGAGAAGCAAGCTGTTGAGCAATATGGTTCGTCGGATTCCGGCGCATCGCTTGGCGACATCTTGGGTGAAGCGCTTAAGGGCGTGAAGAAATAAGCTTCGGCTAATTCACAACCCCGATTTATCGGAACAAAAACCCGCCCTTTTCACGAAGGGCGGGTTTTTTGATGTTCTCGACAAACAACATCGGTAACGCCGTTGTAATATCGGTAAATTTCTGGCATTTCGGAACCATTACGAACGTCAGACGCTTGAGAAGCTGCCTTGCAACTTCAGCAAGCCCGATGTGAAGGAAATAAAATGATCCGTTCAGAATTGATCAAAAAGCTGGAAGCTGAAAATCCCGAGTTGAAAACGGAAGAAATCGAAAAGATTTTGGATCTGTTTTTCGACCAGATCATCCAACGTCTTGCCGACGGCGGACGCGTCGAACTGCGCGGCTTTGGCGCCTTTTCAACGCGCGACCGCAGCCCACGTAAGGGCCGCAACCCGCGCACTGGAGCCGCGGTTGACGTTCCTTCCAAGCGCGTACCTTATTTTAAACCCGGCAAGGAAGTGCGGGAGCGGCTTAACAAATAAGCTTGGGCTGCAAAGCCCCTTGACCGTGCGGACGTAATGCTGTCTGCGCAATGTCATGCGGATGTGGCGGAATGGTAGACGCTACAGACTTAAAATCTGTTGTCCTTTTGGGCGTGCGGGTTCGAGTCCCGCCATCCGCACCACCTTTTTTTGACCGTCCCGCAGCACGCGCGCGCCAGAAATTGCCACTCGGCATAGCCTGACCTCAATTGCGCGGCGCTTGCCTGCGATAACTCAGTGCCTCTGCGATGTGGATGCGGCCAACATCGCTCGACCCGGCAAGATCGGCAATTGTTCGGGCGACCCGCAAGATGCGCGTGTAACCGCGCGCGGATAACCGCATTGCTTCTGCCGCTTGTGCCAGCAATTTCTGGCCCGCGGCGTCAGGGCTGGCAAAGGCCGCCAGCGCATCGCCGTCCAAATCCGCATTGGTGCGCAGGCCAGTCCCCGCCAGACGCGCGCTTTGCAAATGGCGCGCGGCATCAACGCGCGCCGCAACCTCCGCCGATCCTTCGCTAGGCGGCGGCAGAACAAGGTCCGCGGCGCTAACCGCCTGCACCTCGACATGCAGATCGATGCGATCCAGCAACGGTCCCGATATTTTTGCCTGATAATCGGCGGCGCAACGCGGCGCGCGGCTGCAGGCCAAAGCGGCATCACCCAAATGCCCGCAACGGCACGGGTTCATGGCCGCAACCAACTGCACATTGGCGGGGAATGTCACATGGCTGTTCGCGCGCGCAATGCTGACTTCGCGTGTTTCCAGCGGTTGTCGCAGACTGTCGAGCACAGCGCGCTGAAATTCGGGCAGCTCATCCAGAAACAATACGCCCAGATGCGCAAGGCTCACTTCGCCGGGCCGAATGCGCAGGCCGCCACCCACCAACGCCGGCATGGATGCGCTGTGGTGCGGCGCGCGGAATGGCCGTGTGCGCATCAACCGCCCGCCCTCCAACGTACCGGCCACCGATGCGATCATCGACACTTCCAGCGCTTCGGCGGGCGTCAGTTCGGGCAATATGCCCGGCATGCACGACGCCAAAAGCGACTTGCCCGCACCGGGCGGCCCCACCATGCACAGATTATGACCACCCGCCGCCGCGATCTCAAGCGCGCGTTTGGCCGTTTCCTGCCCCTTAACCATTTTCATGTCAGGACCGCCCTTGCGCGGTTCGGCGATTCCGGGTTCGGGGGTGCGAAGCAGCGACTGCCCCTTCAAATGATTCAGCAGCCCAAGCAAATCCGGCGCAGCGATCACCTCTATCTCGCCGGCCCACGCCGCTTCGGACCCCTGCACCGCCGGACATATCAACCCCATGCCGCGTGATGACGCGTGCAGCGCCGCCAACAGCACTCCGGGTGATGCCGCAACGCGGCCATCCAGTCCAAGCTCCCCCACCACGACATATTGGGCCAGCGTCTCTGCATCGACCAACCCCATCGCAGCCAATAAAGCGAGTGCGATGGGCAGGTCATAATGCGACCCTTCCTTGGGCAAGTCCGCAGGCGACAGGTTGATGGTGATCCGTTTGGGGGGCAGGGCAAGTCCAAGCGCGGAAATCGCAGCACGCACACGCTCGCGGCTTTCGGCAACCGCCTTGTCCGGCAGTCCCACGACCGCGAAACTCACGACGCCGGGCGCTACCTGACATTGTACCTCGACACTGCGTGCTTCGAGCCCGAGATAGGCAACCGTCGAGACTATCGACACCATATTGTTACCCCGCATGACGCCCTATGGACCCCCGCCACACTGGGATGAAGCTGCAGCGGAGGTCCGGTCGACCGGTCCAGTGGCCGACAAGCATCCGATGCGCGAAAAATCCCGCTCAGGGCAACCGCTGCCGGTTCGTATACGAAGCGTTGGTATATCAAATCTGCGCCGGAACCGGGATCAGTCCCGCATCTGTTTAGCCCTGGGCGGTTACGCCTCGCGACTTTCATGGGTGGATTGATAGATACCAACCAATTGTTATGCTTTTCACATTATCGCGAGTCGCCACCACCTTCTCTGCACTGCCCGTCAGCGCGCAACTGGAGCACCTATATGAACGCAACGACCACACCACGCTGGCTAACTTGGGTCAGCATCCTCTTCCTGCTCTGGAACCTCATGGGCCTCGGCGCCTTTGTCAGCCAATGGACGATGACAGCCGCCGACATCGCCGCGCTGCCGCAGGTGCAGCGTGATTTATGGCTATCGATGCCGGGCTGGGCTTGGGCGGCTTATGCGACTGGCGTTGGCGTCGGAACGCTTGGTGCCATCGGCCTGATCCTGCGCAAATCTTGGGCGCCGCTTGCTTTTTCATTCAGCCTGATCGCGATCATCATCCAGTTCAGCTATCCCTTCGTCATCGCCAGTGGCGCACGATCCGACATCGCCATGCTCGCCTTCCCGATGTTCATCATCGTGATGGCGGTGGTGCAGTGGCAGCTATCACGGCACTGGCAACGCAAGGGCTGGCTGGCCTGAATTTTCCCAAAGAAGGAAAAAGATAATGACCAAAAACACGATATGCATCTGGTATGACAGGGACGCCGAAGAGGCTGCCAATTTCTACGCGGCAACCTTTCCCGACAGCCATGTCGGCGCGGTCCATCGCGCCCCAAGCGATTCCCCCGGTGGAAAAGCCGGCGATGTAATGGTTGTTGAATTCACGGTCTGCGGCATCCCCTGCATCGGCCTTAACGGCGGCCCCATATTTCCACATAGCGAGTGCTTTTCGTTCCAGATCGCCACAGAAGACCAGGCAGAAACCGACCTTTATTGGAACGCAATCGTTGGCAACCATGGCGCGGAAAGTCAGTGCGGTTGGTGCAAGGATAAATGGGGCGTCAACTGGCAAATCACGCCGCGCATCCTGACGGATGCTATTGCGCAGGGCGGCGATGTCGCCAAACGCGCGTTCGATGCCATGGCGCAAATGGTAAAGATCGACGTCGCCGTCATCGAAGCCGCGATACGCGGGTGAGCCTGTTGCTTGGCCCCACAGACCGCGACTGGACAAGGAGAATATCAATGACCGCAACCGCTGAGAATGGCTGGGAACTCTCAATCACCCGCCTGATCGCCGCCCATCCTGAGAAGGTGTGGGACGTGATGGCCAACCGGATCAATGAATGGTGGTGCCCTGCGCCTTGGCGCGCCGAATTTGACACGCTCGAACGCCGTGCTGGCGGCCTCTCAAATTGCACGATGTACGGCCCTGATGGCGAAGTGCACCCGCATCCAGGCTATGTGCTCGCTTGGGATGAAGGCCACCGCTTTGCCTTTACCGATGCTGTTGTCGGCGACTTGATGCCAGCGGGCCCGTTTATGATAGGCATTTGGTCGATCACGCCCGAAGGCGACGGCACCCGCTATACCGCGACCTGCCGCCACTGGACCGAAGCCGATTGCCAGCGTCATAAGGACATGGGTTTCGCCGAAGGCTGGGGTGCATGCGCGGACCAGCTGGTCGCGTTGGCAGAAGCCTAAAAATCCACCTGCTCATAATGTTTGGGCGGGGTGATGACTTCCATCCGTTCCGACAATAATGGGCGGAAGCTTGGGCGCGACTTGAACATCGCATACCAAGCCTTGGTCTGCTCATGCCCCGTCCAGTCAATTCCGCCGAGATAATCGGCCACAGAAATTTGTGCGGCCGCAGCAAGGTCGGCCATGCTCATGACCGCGCCGGACAGCCATGCCCGGTGGTCAATCAGGTAATCGATATAATCGAGATGCCCGTTGGCCAGCTTCATGGCTTCACGCAATATTTTGGACTCGGGTGGCTGTCGGTCGATCAAACGCTTTTTCATCCGTTCGTGCAGAAGCGGCTGCGTCACATCGCCATAAAATTGTTCGTCAAACCATGCGACCAGCCGGCGTGTTTCCGCGCGATATTGCGCGGTGCCCGTGATCATCGGATTGGTGGCGACGGTTTCATCAATATATTCTGAAATCGCGACCGAATCGACCAAGGTGATATTGCGTTCCGGGTCGCGCATCACCGGCGTGCGTCCAGCGGGGTTCATGTGCAGAAATTCGTCGCGCTGTTCCCAAGGATTTTCGCGCACAAGGCTGTACGGCACACCCTTTTCGCCCAAAAGGAGTCGTACCTTACGCGAAAACGGACACAGCGGATATTGATGGAGATGCCACATGCGTATCTGTTAGGGCCGGTTAACCAAAATGTGAAGGGGTGCGCCATAAAAGCGCATAGATTAGTTGGAATTGGAAACTTCGCCCGGCTCCCGTTTGGCTTCCTTGGCCATTTCCGCGTCAATCTTGGCCTCGGCCGCCTTCACCTTGCGTTCGGTTTCGGCGTACTGGCTGTCAAAATCCTTCTGACATCCCGCCAGTGTGAGCAACAGAATGAACGCAACACGACGCATCAATAATCCTTTTTATACCGCACATTGACGTTCGACGTTCCACCGCTGCCGATCTGGCTTAAGATCGAAAGCGCGGGCGTCAGGCTGATTTCCAGCTGCGTTGCGGTGTAGCCCCGCGCGTCGGTGACGATTTCGACATAGACATCATTGGTGATATATTGGCCAAAAGCCACCGCCATACCGCGCCCCGTGACGTCATCCGCGCCCAATATGCGCAGCCGGTCCAATCCTGTTGCCGACTGAAGCACGCCAAGCGGGTTAAGTCCGCCAGGGCCGCCACGCAAATTGTTCAGCGATCCTGCCAATTGCACCGCCTGAATCGCGGACAGTTCGCCAATCGAATTGCCAAACAATATGCGCGCCATAATCTCATCCTGCGGCAATGCCGGGGTCGAGCTGAAGCTGATGTCGGGATTTTGGCCCGTGCCCCTGATGTTGACGCGCACCGTCGTGCCGTCAACGTCACTGGCGGCAGCGACGCGAATCGACGGGTTGGCTGCGGGGCCGCCGTTGAAGGATATCCGGCCGCTTTCCAGTTCGAACGACCGTCCGGCAAAGCCCAATGTGCCGCGTACCAATTCCATATCGCCCGAAATCAGGGGCGCAGCGCTGGTGCCGGTTATCCGCAATTTTGCGCCCCATTCGGATTCAAGGCCCATGCCGGTGACATATAAGTTGCCGGGCGCTTCGAGCGTGATGTCGAGTTTCCAGTTGCTGGGCAGACTTGCGATTGCATCGGCATCACCAGACACACGTGGACGGCGAATTGACTGTTTGCGGCGGATGCCTGTGAGCGTTGCAACCTTCGCTGCACCTTGGCGGATGATTTTGAAACGCGTTTCGGGCAGGCGCAACTTGCCGCGGATCAGTGCGGAACCATCCGGCGCATTTGTTACGGTGATTTGTCCGGTTGCCGTTGTCGAGATCAATTCGCTTCGGGCAACACGTGCGCGGTCGAGATCAAGGTTCAGCTGAACCGGGAAGCCTTTCGCGGAACTAAGATTGACAATGCCCTTGCCGCTGACCGTCCCGTCGCCCGCCTTTGCGCTCAGCTCGGTCACGTCCAACTGGTCATTGGTAAACAGACCGCGGATGCGCAAATTGGTCAGCCGCGTGCCATAGACATCATTTTCGTAAATCAGGTCATTGGCGCGAACAACCCCGGTCAGTTGTGGCGTTTGGAGACGGCCCGAAAAATCCGCCGCGACGCCGATATTTCCGGACAGGCTCTGATCCGCCAAAGCCGCTAGCGAAAACAGCGTATCTGCTGGACCATTATAGCGCACGCCACCCGACAAGGGCGCGGCAAGCAATCGTTCCGTCCAACTGCCCGTGCCGGGCGGCAACGGTGTCAGGTCAATATGGATCCGTCCCACAGCGGCACCACGCCGCCGGATAATCGCGCGCGCATTGCCGCCATCGGGCAACAATCGCCCGACCAGACTGATATCGACAGGTTGCGAACGCGACCCAAGATTTGCGCGGACGAAGCTGCTGATTTCCAACCGTGCATCCGCGCGGGGAAACGCAGCCAAGGATGCTTGCGCCCAATCGATGCTTCCGGTGACCGTTCCGCTCAAGCCGGGAACGGGAAAGAGGGGATTCAAAGCGGCTATGTCGACCTTGTCCAACCGTGATTGGAATGACATCGTATCGCCATAGCTTCCGGCCAACCGAACCGATCCTTGCGCCAGTTTGATGGTGCTCGGCAAAATGTCATAGCTGTCACGGCGCGGGATGATGCGGACGGGACCAAAGGTTGCAAAGTCGACACTGTTCGCCCGGCCCTTGGCAGCGATGCGCCAAAGCTGCGGGGTGAAATCTGCATTCGCAGCGACGCGGAAGGGCACTTCACTTCGGCCCTCCGCCAATATCTGCCCCGTCCCTGTCCCATTGCGATAGTTGATCTTTGCCCGGGCGGCGGCAATCGCGATGTCGTTCAAAATGGCGTTTTCCATTTGAACATCCGCGACAATTTGCGGGCTGTCATACAAAATCACGTCGGCTTTGATGATGCCGCGGCCGATGGCGAGTTTTTGCGCGCCGTTCAGCTCCGCATTCAACGCCACCGCATCAACGACGGCGCGTTGGAAACTGCCTTGCGCCGAAAGGTCAATTTTACCGTCGAACCCTGCGCCTGCGCCGGTTAGCGTGCCGACAAAGGGACCCGCGGCCACTTGTCGGATACGACCGGTAACGCCGATGCCCGCAAAATCGCCCCGCATGATATCAATCGTCAGCGGGCCATCGCCCGAAAGCACATCGGCATCACCGCTGATCGGACCATAATCGGTCAACCCCGTCAGTGCGACCGCGTAACCCCGCTGGCTTTGCGTGACGACGCCGACCACATTCGATAATCCAACGCCAAAGCCCGGATTGGTCGCGGTGATGCGATATACCGGATCGTCAAAAGTCCCGGTCATGGCGACAGCCACGGGCCCATATTGGTTGGAATAGCCAAGCCCGTTAAATATTACGCGGCCACCTTCGGATACGTAAGTTCCCGTGCCGCTGTTCAGCCGGAAAAGCGGTGACACCACGGTTGCACGGGTAATCTGCAAAATGCCGTTGGTACCGTATCGAATGCCGGCATTGATAAACATCTGCCCGCCCAGAAACTTTTGCGCGCCCGCACTGAACAATCGCGTGGAGCGTGCCTTTATGGTGCCAACCAGCGCATAGCCCCTACCAAGCGTTGTTTCGAGATCAACGTCGGCGACAACGTTAAACAGCCCGACCGAGTTCACTTGGAAACCGTCGACTTTTCCGTTCAACGCGGTTGTGTAAAAGCCCTTATCAATATCACCGACCAGCAAGACCGTGGCGTTGATACGGTCTGACCTAATCTTCAGATTATCCGAAAGCAGACGCCCCTTCGCGATCGCCAAATCGCCGTTCAGACGCACGTTGGTCAACAAACCACCAGCAATTTGGTTGATGCCGGTGACACGCCGCGCGCGGGCGGTTACCGGAATGAGGAAGCGGTCGGCCGCGCCTTGCGCCTCACCACTCAGCGTCACATCCTCAAAAGTCGTAAGGTCGAATGCCAAACGCTTGGCTGTCGCAGAATATGCCACATTGGGTTCGGAAAATGCCCCGTTCAGCAGTGCCTTGCCGCGCACATTTGTGCCGCTGACGTTCGATGCGATGATGCCGGGCCGAAGCAAGCGGATGTCCAGGGCAAGGTCGCGGAAACGCGCTTCGCCCAGGTCGGCAATGCCATCTGCGCGCATCTCCATCGCGGCCGAGCGCAATGTCCCGCTGATTTTCGCGGTCCGTTCGGCAAAGCTTGCCACCATGTCGATATTCGCCACCGGCGATAATGCGCGCATCAACAGGCTGTTCGCCATGAACTTGACGGGCGCGGCGGTGCCCTTTGCACTGAATGTGCCTTCGCGCGCTGTCAGGGCAATGTCCGCAACATTTTCCGCACCCATTTGGGCGGACAAAGCGCCGTCCCATTTGCGCCAGCTGCCCCGGCCGACGAGGTTCATCGTCATGGGGACGTTACGCCCCAGTAGCCCCGCCACAAGGCCCTTGGCCGGTGCGTCGAGGTTCAGGTCGACATCGAAACGATTATCGTCCGGCACGGCATCCAGTTTCAGGACGATGCGATCACCGCGCAGGCTGCCCGCCGTCGCGGTAACAATTGCGCGGCGATCGGCGATCTGCACCTTGCCCGACAGCGAGGCGACCTGTTCCGCGCCCGTGATGCCTTTTGCAAAGACAATACGGTCAATTTGCAGCTGACCGATATTGATATCCAAATCGGGCAAAAACGGGTCGCCGCGGTCGGGCAATATGCGGAATGCCGGTATCCGCGCGACGTTGAGCGTGGGCGCGCGCAGCGAGGTGATGTTTACGCCGCTGGAGAAATAAGACAGCGGGTTCCAATCAAGCCGGATTTCCGGCGCACGGGCAAAGCCGCCCTTGGGATCGCGGAACTGGACATCACGCAGGATAGTATCGCTGTAAATCGAACCCTCAATTTTCCCGATGCGGATGTTGAGGCCATTTTCCATTTCGAACGCAGCAATCTGCCGCGCGACAAAATTCCGTCCGGATTGGGTATCCAGCCACACATAGCCGCCGGCGATCACCAGCAACAGCAATGCCATGACCGCCCCAGCCCCGATGGCTATGCGCCGCCACATCATCAAAACGCCTGCCCAATCGACACATAGACGCTGACACGCGATTCCCCCGGTCGCCGGTTCACGGGCGTTGCGACATCCAGACGGATTGGGCCGAAATTGGTGTAAAAACGCCCGCCAACCCCGACGCCCATGCGCCAGTCGTTGAACTTTGGAATGCTCGATTCATATGCCTGTCCGGCATCGACAAAGCCGACAACGCCGTAATTGCCAAAACGATAGCGGCCTTCCAGCGAAAATTCATTCATGCTGCGTCCGCCGACCGGATCATTATTCGGATCTTTCGGGCCAAGCTGTTGATAGCCAAAGCCCCGCACCGATCCGCCGCCGCCGCCATAAAAGCGCCGCGAAGGGGCAAGGTTATCGCGTGCGATGCCGGATATCGTCCCCACCCGCGCGCGCGCGGCCACGACGATATTGTCTTTCACCGGATAATAATAAGACGCGTCAAGGATGGCCCGCGCATAAATCTGCTTGCCGGTCCCCAGCGACGTCTCTGGCGACACGCGCACATTGACGCGATAGCCTTTGGTCGGGTCCAATAGATTGTCCGACCGGTCAAAGCCGACTTGCCCGGGAAGTGCCGCGACATAAAAGAACTGCCGGTCGCGAAGCCCGCGCGCGAAATCGAACTGGTCTTCTGATGTCGCCAATAATTCAGCGCCAATCGACCATGTGAATTTCTTTTGCCAGATGGGCGTCGACACGAACGACATCGTCCCTGCCAGACGCCCGGTATAGGCTTCAAAAGCGTCGTAATTGCTGTGCAGAGCGGTCAGCGATATGTCGATATTGCGGTCGCGCCGTCCGGCATTCGCCCGCGCGACAGATATGCTCACAGCTTGCTCTTTTGTCCCCACCACGCCCGCTGCGGTCAGCGAACCTTCCGGGGGAAACAGGTTGCGATGTGTCCAGCTTGCGTCGGCGCGCAAGCCCTGCCCTGTGCCATAGCCTGCGCTGCCCGCAATGGTGCGCGGCGGTGCCGCTTCCTGCCGCACAAGCAAGTCGGCATAAGGCGTTCCATCTGGCGCGCTACCCTCGCCTGGGACCGGTTCAACAGATACCGTCGACAGCAAGCCCGTGGCGATGAGCGCCGCGCGCAAATCATCAACTTTCCGGCTGTCATACAGGTCGCCGGTCGCAAAACGCCGCAATATCGCGACATGGTCGGCATCAAAAGCCGTGGTGCCTTCGGTCCGCAATTGCCCGAAATAGCTGCGTGCGCCCGTTTCCACAGGCAAGCTGTAGTCGCCAATGCCCGCGTCGCCATCCAGCAATATGTCCCGCTCGCCAACCTTTGCAAAAGGATAGCCGTTTTCGGGTAACTTGACCGAGATATTCGCTTCGGCAGCCAATATGATGTCCGCGACAATCGGATCGCCGCTTTTGGGAACAAAGTTGCTGCTGATAAGATCCGCCGGCTGAACGGCAGGCGCGGCAAAAGCGATCTGCCCGAGATAGTAACGCCGTCCGGGCACAACCGTGAGGATGACGTTCAACGGCTGGCCTTCCACGACAGAAGGCTGAACCGCGACACGCACATCAGCGTCAAAAAAGCCCTGGCCGTTTAGAATGTCCAACAGCAACTGACGGTCGGCGCGTGCACGTTGGCTGATTTCTGCTCGGTTTTCCGCAGTTCCGTCACCGTCGTTGAGCGCCGACAGGCTATCAAATTTTCCGCGCACATCACGCCAAGCGGCGGCTTCCACGGCGACCCCGTCGGCATCTTTGGCAACATCGGTTGTCTTTGCGGCGTCCAGCCCATCTATGCGCACAACATAGCGCAAAGCCCGCGCCTCACGTTCGGCAGCCTGCGTTGGTTCAGGCGGTGGTTCAGCATCAAAGCTATCGATTGGCGGAAGCGGATCGTCCAGTAGCGGGTCCGTAACGGGTGGGTCGGGCAGGATTTCCACGGCATCGCCATCCTGCACGGCTGCGATAGCGGGATCGGCAGCGGTTTGGGCTGCCTGCTGCTGGGCAGTGCCGCCTTCTTCCTTTGCCTCTTGTTCGGTCTGCCATGCGTCGATGCTCTCCAACGGCGCGTCGTCCAGTGACGGGATGGCAGCGTCGAATTCCGCGTCGCCGATGATCGGCGTTTGCGGATCAGCAGGCGCGGGGCTCAAAACTTTCGCAGGCATGGTGGATGCCCCCTGCACGGGCGCAACGGCTCCGGCAGCCGGACTTTGCGCGAGCAAAGGCGCAGCTGCACAACCAAGATATAAAAAGGCAGTTAATCGGATCAAACAGACATCCCTTCGCGCCCAACGTCCCCTTATGCACAAGGTTCCATCCAGACACATCTATATCCGTTACCGTGAAGAGCATAGGATGCCAATGATAAGGCATAGGGTGAACCAATTATCTGCAAGCGGGCGCAGGTCGGCCTTGAAAGCTTTGGGGTGGTGGTGCAAAGCGCCAACCAATTCTCACGCTGCATGACGGAGCATTTATGCAAGGCAAGTTGGTAACGATTTTTGGCGGCAGCGGTTTTCTCGGCCGCTATGTGGCGCAGGCGCTGTTGAACGAAGGCGCGCGTATTCGTGTGGCCTGCCGCAACGTCGGTGGCGCCAATCATATCAAGCCGCTCGGCAATGTTGGCCAGGTTCAATTGATGGCGGCGGATGTGCGAAAGCCAGATAGTGTGGCACGCGCCGTGATGGATGCGGATGCGGTTATCAATCTTGTCGGCAGCTTCGATAATATGGACGCTGTGCAAAATATCGGCGCAGGCATCGTCGCGCAGGCCGCAGCCGCCGCTGGTGTCAAAGCGCTCGTGCATGTGTCGGCCATTGGCGCCGATACGCACAGCGAAGCGGTATATGGGCAAAGCAAAGCAGGCGGCGAGGCCGCGGTGCGCGCAGCATTCCCTTCGGCGGTTATCCTTCGGCCATCCATCGTCTTTGGCCGCGAAGACCAGTTCATCAACCGCTTTGCCGGAATGATCCGGTCGCTTCCTGTCATTCCCGTCATTGGCGCAGCCACCAAGTTCCAGCCGGTATTTGTGGGCGATGTCGCAAAGGCGGTCGCAAAGGCCGTGGCCCATCAGGATGGAAGCACGCTTGAATTGGGTGGCCCCGAAACATTCTCGATGATGGAGCTAAACCGTTGGATCGCCAAAGCCATCGGCCGTGACCCCATATTTGTGGAAGTCCCCGACATCGCGGCAAAGCTGCTGGCAAAGGGCACGGGTTGGTTGCCGGGCGCGCCGATCACGGAAGATCAATATAAGATGCTGGGCAAGGACAATGTTGTAACCGGCACCGACGGGCTTGCGGCCTATGGCATCGTACCTACGCCGCTTGATACGATCGCTGCCGATTGGTTGAACATCTATCGGCGGCATGGTCGCTTTGGTGGCGGTCAGTGAGCGATTGGCTGATCGCCGTTCTCCTCGGCATTATCGAGGGGCTTACGGAGTTTCTGCCCGTATCGTCCACCGGACATCTTATACTTGCCGGTGAATTGGTCGGATTTACCGATAACAGTTCGATCGCGTTCAAAATTGCCATCCAGCTGGGCGCAATATTGGCGGTGTTGCTGGTATATTGGCAGCGTTTCTGGGCCGTCGGTATGGGGTTGTTGAAAGCGCAGCCCGGTCCAATCGCGTTCACGCGCAACATCCTGCTCGGCTTTGTGCCAGCGCTTCTTATCGGCGTTGTCGCGTACGACGCCATTCGCGCCGCCATGCAAACACCCGAAATTGTCGCCATCGCGCTGATCGTCGGCGGCATCATCATATTATTGCTTGAACGGATCGTGAAAAATGTCCGCTTCCATTCGGTTGAGGACATACCGTTCGGCACGGCCTTATCGATCGGCCTCATACAGTGCACCGCCATGCTGCCCGGGGTGAGCCGGTCCGGCGCAACGATCATGGGCGGGCTGATGATGGGCGTCGAACGCAAAACGGCGGCCGAATTTTCGTTTTTCCTCGCCGTGCCAACGATGATGGCCGCGACGGTTTACGCGCTATGGAAAGACCATGCGCTGCTGAGTGCCGATGATCTCGACATGATTGCCATTGGCTTCACTGCCGCATTTGTGGTTGCCGTGATCGTGGTGAAAGCGTTCGTGGCGCTGGTGGGCAGATATGGCTTCGCGCCATTTGCCTATTACCGAATCATTGTCGGTTCAGCCGCTTTGCTCTGGCTGGCCATGCGGTAAGGGCCGAAACGGTCATAAATATATGAAATAATATTGCGCGAGACCCTCATTTAGGCACAAAATATACAGCATATGACAGTTTAGCTGTCCTATTATTCGGTTTTATAGGTGACATCCGCCGTTTGCCGCGGTAGGCGCGGCGCATATTCAAGGAGTGTGCGCTGTGGCCAAAGACCCGATGCTGAAATTTATCTCGAAACCGCAGGCCTACCCTGAAAAGCGGGCGGCGCAGCTTCGTGCAGAAGATTTTGCAGAAATCGCGGAGCGCTACGCGTCCGACGACGCCGCGGATCAGGCATCGCGTTGTTCGCAATGCGGCGTGCCTTATTGTTCGGTGCATTGCCCGTTGCACAACCATATTCCGGATTGGTTGCGCCTGACCGCCGAAGGGCGCTTGCGTGAGGCGTATGAGCTTTCCAATCTGACCAGCACAATGCCCGAAATTTGCGGCCGCATCTGTCCGCAAGATCGCTTGTGCGAGGGCAATTGCGTCATTGAATTTTCTGGTCACGATGCCGTGACCATTGGCTCTGTCGAAAAATATATCACCGACACGGCTTGGGAACAGGGCTGGGTCGAACCCGTTGCGGTCGGCCCATCACGCGGGCAATCGGTGGGCATCATTGGCGGCGGCCCCGGTGGACTGACCACCGCAGAATATCTGCGCGTCGCTGGATATGACGTGCATGTGTACGACCGCTATGACCGTATGGGCGGCTTGCTGACCTATGGCATTCCCGGTTTCAAGCTTGAGAAAGACGTCGTCATGCGCCGCGTAAAGCGGCTTGAGGATGCGGGCATCCATTTTCACCCCAATTTCGAAGTTGGCCGTGACGCCACGCTGGACGCATTGCGCGCCAAGCATGACGCCGTGTTGATTGCGACCGGCGTGTACAAGGCGCGTGCGGTGTCGTTGCCTGGCGGCGATCTTAATGGCGTCGTGGCGGCACTGGATTATTTGACCGCGTCCAACCGCAAGGGCTTTGGCGATGCTGTGCCCGCTTTTGAAAGCGGCGCGCTGAATGCCGAGGGCAAGAATGTCGTCGTCATTGGCGGCGGCGATACCGCGATGGATTGCGTTCGCACCGCTATCCGCCAAGGCGCGAAGTCGGTAAAATGCCTCTATCGCCGCGACCGCGAAAATATGCCCGGTTCGCAGCGTGAAGTTGCCAATGCCGAAGAAGAAGGCGTCGAGTTTGTTTGGCTTTCGGGCCCCAAGGGCTTTGAAGGCAATGGCACGGTCGAGCGTGTTCAGGTTTCGAAAATGCGCCTTGGTGCGCCCGACGCATCGGGTCGCCGCGCGCCGGAGAATGATCCGCAAGGTGACTTCACACTGGATGCCGACCTTGTGATTACCGCGCTGGGTTTTGAAGCCGAAGACCTGCCGGTTTTGTTCGGCGCGGCTGACCTGAACGTCACCCGCTGGGGCACCATTCGCGTCGACCATAATACGCAGATGACCAACCTCGACGGTGTGTTCGCGATTGGCGACATCGTGCGCGGCGCGAGCCTTGTCGTCTGGGCGATCCGCGATGGCCGCGACGTGACGCAGCATATGCATAATTATCTGAAATCAAAAGCAAGCCGTGAAAAGGTTGCAGCATGACCATATTCTACCCCACCCCCGAACATGAACGCCTCGCCAATGAGGGCATGTATTATCCGGAGTCCGAAGGCGACGCCTGCGGCGTTGGCTTGATTGCCGCGACTGATGGCAAGCCATCGCGCCGCGTGGTGGCAGCCGGGATCGAAGCGCTGAAAGCCGTTTGGCACCGCGGTGCCGTTGATGCCGACGGCAAGACGGGTGATGGCGCTGGGCTGCATATCGACTTGCCCGTCCGCTTCTTTGACGATGCCATATCGGACAGCGGCCACCGCCCGATGCCAAACCGTTTGGCGGTCGGCATGGTGTTCCTGCCGCGCACCGACCTTAGCGCACAAGAAAACTGCCGGACGATTGTTGAGGCGGAAATCATCGACGCGGGCTACACCATTTATGGCTGGCGGCAGGTGCCTGTCGACGTGTCGGTTATCGGCACCAAGGCGCAGGCCACACGGCCAGAGATCGAACAGATTATGATCGCGGGCCCAATGCCCGGTGACGTTGATGCGACCGAGTTTGAAAAGAACCTATATCTTGTCCGCCGCCGGATCGAAAAGAAGATCATCGCCGCGCAAATTCGCGATTTCTACATCTGCTCGCTGTCGTGCCGGTCGATTGTCTACAAAGGTCTGTTCCTCGCCGAGAGCCTTTCGGTCTTTTACCCCGATCTTCAGGACGACCGTTTTGAAAGCCGCGTCGCGATTTTCCACCAGCGTTATTCGACCAATACCTTCCCCCAATGGTGGTTGGCACAGCCGTTCCGCGGCCTTGCCCATAATGGCGAAATCAACACGATCCGTGGCAACCAGAATTGGATGAAGAGCCACGAAATCAAAATGGCCAGCATCGCCTTTGGCGCGCATTCTGATGACATTAAACCTGTCATTCCGGCGGGTTCATCAGACACTGCCGCGCTTGATGCCGTGTTCGAAACATTGGTCCGTTCGGGCAAGGAAGCACCAACGGCAAAGCTGATGCTGATCCCCGAAGCATGGCAGTCAAACCCCAATCTGCCCGCGTCACACCGGGCAATGTATGAATATATGTCCAGCGTGATGGAACCATGGGATGGCCCGGCAGCACTTGCCATGACCGATGGCCATTGGGCAGTTGCAGGCGTTGACCGCAACGCCCTTCGCCCGCTGCGCTACAGCCGCACGTCGGACAATCTGCTCGTCATCGGTTCCGAAACCGGCATGGTCGTTCTTCCCGAAACGACAATATTGGAAAAGGGCCGCCTTGGTCCCGGCCAAATGATTGCGGTTAACCTTGATGAAGGCAAATTGTACCGCGATGGCGAGTTGAAAGACCGCATCTCGGCAGAGCAGGATTATGGCGCGCTCGTGCGTGGCTTCCGTGCCATCACCGACTTGCCCAACGTCGGGCAGGATGATGCCCCGGCGTGGTCGCGCGCGGAATTGACCAAGCGTCAGGTCGCCGCCGGCATGACGCTGGAAGATGTCGAAATGATCCTCGCGCCGATGATCGAAGATGGCAAGGAAGCCATTGGATCGATGGGCGATGATACGCCGCTGGCCGTCATCAGCGACAAGCCGCGCCTGATCAGCCAATTCTTCCGCCAGAATTTCAGCCAAGTAACAAACCCGCCCATCGACAGTCTGCGCGAGCGGCACGTGATGAGCCTGAAAACGCGTTTCTCCAACCTTGCCAACATTTTGGAAGAAAAGAGCCAGAACGCCGACGTGCTTGTTCTTGCTAGCCCCGTGCTCACCTCGCACGATTGGCGCCGGTTAAAGTCTGCCTTTGGCGCAGCGGGCGCAGAAATTGACTGCACCTATGATATTTCCGAAGGACAAGAAGGTCTTCGCGCCGCCATCACGCGTATCCGCGAAGAAGCCGTCGCCGCGGTGCGCATGGGCAAATCCGAACTGTTCCTGACCGACGAAAATATCAGCGCCGACCGCGTGGGCATTGCCATGATCCTTGCCGCTGCCGCTGTGCACACGCATTTGGTGCGCAATGGTTTGCGCAGCTATTCGTCGATCAACGTCCGCTCTGCCGAATGTCTCGACACGCATTATTTCGCGGTGCTCATTGGCGTTGGCGCAACCACGGTAAACGCATATCTGGCCGAAGCCGCAATTGGCGACCGCCATGCGCGCGGACTTTTGGGTGGTTTGGCCCTGACCCAAGCAGTCGAAAATTACCGCACCGCCATCAATGAAGGGCTGTTGAAGATCATGTCCAAAATGGGCATCGCGGTCATCTCCAGCTATCGTGGCGGCTATAATTTCGAAGCGGTTGGCCTGTCGCGTGCCTTGGTCAACGACTTCTTCCCCGGAATGCCGAACAAGATTTCGGGCGAAGGCTATCATTCGCTCTATGTAAACGCGCGTGATCGCCATGAAGAGGCGTTTGACACAGCGGTTGCACGCTTGCCCGTTGGCGGCTTTTACAAGCAACGCAATGGCGGCGAAGAACATGCCTATTCGGCGGGTCTGATGCACCTTTTGCAAAGCTCTGTCGCGAATGACAGCTATTCAACCTACACACAATTTGCCCAAGGCGTCAGAGAACTTCCGCCGATTTACTTGCGCGATCTGTTGGAATTCAACTTCGCCAAAGAACCCGTTGCGATTGATGAAGTCGAAGCGATCACCGAAATTCGCAAACGCTTTGTCACGCCTGGCATGTCGCTTGGCGCATTGTCGCCCGAGGCGCATGAGACACTGGCCATCGCTATGAACCGGATTGGCGCAAAGGCCGTATCCGGCGAAGGTGGCGAAGACAGCAAGCGGTTCAAGCCCTATGAAAATGGCGACAATGCCAACAGCGTCATCAAACAAATCGCCAGTGGCCGTTTCGGCGTAACCGCCGAATATCTTGGCGCGTGCGAGGAAATTGAAATCAAGGTCGCACAGGGCGCAAAGCCCGGTGAAGGCGGCCAGTTGCCCGGTTTCAAGGTCACCGAAATGATTGCGCGTCTGCGGCATTCGACGCCGGGCGTGACACTCATTTCACCACCACCGCACCATGACATTTACTCGATCGAAGACCTCGCCCAGCTGATCTACGACCTGAAGCAAATCAATCCGCGCGCGCGGGTGTGCGTCAAGCTCGTGAGTGCAGCGGGCATCGGCACCATCGCCGCCGGTGTGGCAAAAGCGCATGCCGACGTCATCCTCGTTTCGGGCAATGTTGGCGGAACCGGCGCAAGCCCGCAAACCAGCATCAAATATGCAGGGACACCATGGGAAATGGGGCTGTCCGAAGCCAATCAGGTGCTGACGCTCAACGGCCTGCGGCATCGTATAAAGCTGCGCACCGATGGCGGGCTGAAAACCGGACGCGACATTGTGATTGCCGCGATCTTGGGCGCTGAAGAATTTGGCATCGGCACGCTCAGCCTTGTCGCCATGGGCTGCATCATGGTGCGCCAGTGCCATTCCAACACTTGCCCCGTCGGGGTCTGTGTTCAGGACGAAGCCTTGCGCAAGAAATTCACGGGCACCCCTGAAAAGGTGATCAACCTGATGACCTTCATTGCCGAGGAAGTGCGCGAGATTCTGGCCAAGCTTGGCTATCGCAGCCTGGATGAAGTCATTGGCCGTACCGAGCTGCTGCGCCAAGTTAGCCGCGGCGCGGAGCATTTGGACGATCTCGATCTCAACCCCATCCTTGCCAAGGTCGATGCGCCCGACAGCGCGCGCCGTTTCAGCATCCCGACATTCCGCAATGAAGTGCCCGACAGCCTTGATGCGCAAATGATCCATGATGCAAAGCCGGTGTTCGAACGGCGCGAGAAAATGCAGCTGACCTATAATGTCCGCAACACCCATCGCGCGGTTGGTACGCGGTTCAGTTCCGAAATCACGCGCCTGTATGGGATGAAGGGCCTTTCCGAAGGACATGTCCATGTGCGCTTGCGTGGGTCGGCGGGACAATCGCTTGGCGCATTCCTGTGTCAGGGCATTACCTTGGAAGTATTTGGCGATGCCAATGACTATGTCGGCAAAGGGCTTTCGGGCGGCACCATCATCGTGCGGCCAACGGTCAGCAGCCCGCTCACCAGTCAACAGAACAGCATCATCGGCAACACGGTGCTCTATGGCGCAACGTCGGGGCGCCTATTGGCGGCAGGACAGGCCGGCGAGCGCTTTGCCGTCCGCAACTCCGGCGCGCATGTCGTGGTCGAAGGCTGCGGCTCAAACGGTCTCGAATATATGACCGGCGGCATGGCGGTCATCTTGGGCAAGGTTGGCAGCAACTTTGGCGCAGGTATGACCGGCGGCATGGCATTTGTGCTCGACACCGAAGGTGATTTTGCAAAAATGGCGAACCCCGACAGCATTGTCTGGCAACGGCTCGACAGCGCCTATTGGGAAGACCAGCTGAAGTCGCTGATCAGCGCGCATGCCCAAGCCACCGACAGCGCATGGTCGCAATCATTGCTGGAAGATTGGGACCGCAGGCGCGGTGAATTCTGGCAGATATGCCCGAAGGAAATGCTGACCCGCTTAAGCCAGCCGCTTTCCGACCATGAGGTGTTGGAAGCTGCGGAATAGACCCAGCGTTTCGGCGATTTGAACAGATGGATGCGCGCGGTTCGGCAGGATGCCCACCGCGCGTAGGATAGGTGGCGCCTGACATTGCCGAAGGGTCTGGTCAATTGCGTTCGCCCCTGCTTTAGTCCGCACATTGTTATTTCGAGGAGACGCCCTATGCGCACATTGTTATTCGCTGGATCGATTTTGGCGCTTGCCGTTCCGGCACATGCCGACGCCAATGGCGACCTTGTCACGCTGGTGAATGATGTCTGGGCGGCTTCGTTGAAGGAACAGCCGGTCTATGCCAGCGCGCTGGGCGTGAATGATTATGCATCGGAACTTGGCGACTACACTTTGGCCGCACAGGACCGCCGCGCCGCCGACGCCGCGAAGTTTCTCGCGCGGCTAAATGCCATCCCGTCCGATTCGCTGAATGCCGCATCAAAGGTTGAGGCAGGCATTTTACGCCGCGCGCTGAACTCAACAATCGAGGGCAATAGTTTCGGGCAACGCGCGATCAATTTCACAACCTATTCCAGCTGGCATCAGCAGCTTGCGGGTATGGCGCAAAATCTGCCGTTTCGCACCAAGGCGGATTTTGAAAGCTACAATGCGCGGCTCGCGCAATATGCGCGCGTGAATGATGAAAATATCGCGGTGGCCAATGTCGCGATCAAGGGCAAATATACCCAGCCCTGCGTGACGCTGAAGGGCTTTGAAGGAACGATCAGCGGGCTGATTACGACCGCCGTGAATACATCGCGTTTCTACGAACCATATGCGAAAAAGCGGCCCGCGGGCGTTTCCGAAGCGGACTTTGCAAACCTTGCCAAGGCGGCGGAAACCACGATCCGCACGGTCATTCACCCCGCGCTGAACAAGCAGCTCGCGTGGTATACCGCAAGCTACAAGCCAGCGTGCGCCACAGCACCCGGCGTGTCGGCGCAACCGGGCGGTGCCAAATATTATGCGTTCCGCGTTCGTGAAGAAACCACGACGTCCCTGACGGCAGAGCAAATCCACCAAATTGGCCTGAACGAAGTGGCGCGCATTCGCGCCGAGATGGTCGAAGTCGCATCACAGGCGGGATATCCAAGCCGCGAGGCGTTTATCCAACATTTGCGGACCGACCCGCAATATTACGCCAAGACGCCTGAAGAGCTGATGGAGAAGGTCGCGCGGGTGACCAAGATCATCGATGGCAAAATGCCCAGCCTGTTCGGCCGCTTGCCCCGCCTGCCCTATGGCATAAAGGAAATTCCGGCAGAAACGGCCGAAGGCACCACGACGGCTTATTATAATCCGGGTTCGCCTCAAGTCGGCATTTCCGGAACCTATTTCGTCAACACGTCGAAACTGAACCAGCGTCCATTCTGGGAAATTCCGGCCTTGTCCGTGCATGAGGGAGTGCCCGGGCATCACAACCAAATCGCGTTGCAGCAAGAATTGCCTTTGTCGGACTTCCGCAAATATGGTGCGTTCTTCACCGCCTTTACCGAAGGCTGGGGCCTCTATTCCGAACGGTTGGGCATCGAAATGGGCCTATATGATACGCCGGCCAAAGACATGGGCCGCCTGTCCTATGAAATGTGGCGCGCATGCCGCTTGGTCGTCGACACCGGCATTCATGCCAAGGGTTGGAGCAAGCAGCAGGCGATCGATTTCATGACCGACAACAGCGCGCTGTCGGCCGCCAATATCGAAGCCGAGGTCAACCGCTACATCAGCTGGCCCGGCCAAGCATTGGCGTATAAATTGGGCGAGCTGAAGATCCGGGAATTGCGGACCATGGCGACCAAAGAGCTTGGGCCGAAATTCAACCTTGCGGCGTTCCATGACGCGGTATTGGGTCAAGGCTCCGTCCCGCTCGACGTGTTGGAGCAGCAAATTAAGGATTGGGTCGCCGCGGAAAAAGCGAAGGGCTAGGCCCGCTTATTTCGGCTCAGGGAGCGGCTCTGCTTCGGCAGATGCCGCTTCCTTGGCATCCAGTTCCGCCTGCAACTTCGCCTCGCGTTCGGCGCGGCCCTTTTCAAATTCGGTCACCCGTGCTTCGACTTCGGCAGCCTCTGCATCAATGCCCGCCATGCGCTTGGCGCGTTCGGCGGCGATCAGGCGGCCAAAGACAATGCCGGGGTCTTGCGCTTTTTCCGCATAGGCGCGGTCAATTTCTTTCAGCCCACATCCGGTAAAGCCGCCAGCACCCGATGCCGAGCAGCTCATCGTGCCGCTGGCGCCCACATATTCGTAGGATTTAATCCGTTCGGACATCGCCTGATTGCGCGGGTCATTGGGGTCACCGCGCAAGGACGACGGAATGCGGTACCGGTCCGCCTCCCCCATCCGCGCGCAGACGACGATTTCGGCGCCTTGGCTTTCGGGGCATTTGTCATCGCCATAGATGATCAGCTGATTGATTTTCTCATCACCCGGCTGCGAAGCGGGGGCATTTTGTGCCGGGGCTTGCGCCGACAGCATGAGAGCCAAAGCGGCGACGGAAATATGGGCCATTGCGTTCACGGGATATTCTCCAAAAATCTATGCTCTGCCTTGAACGTCGCAGGCTGAATGCGCGATGAAGCTCAAATATGTTTCGACACGGCAATCGCGGTGCGGCAACCCAAGCGGACCAGCGCGCTCATGACCGGATAGGCCAGTGCGCGCTCTGCGCCTTCGGCCAGCGCGGTGGCTTTATGTTCCAGCTCGTCCGCCTGAAAATCGGCAATCATCGCCGATAATTCGGGATCGCTATCACCGATTTCTTCAAGCTGCTCGCTATAATGGCGGTCAATTTCGGTTTCGATCGCCACGGTGCAGGCCATTGCTGCCTCCGGGCTGATCGCAGCAGACACCGCGCCAAGCGCAAAACCGGCGGCGTTCCAAATGGGGTATAAAGCGGTTGGACGCACGCCGCGTTCGGCCATCATCTTGTCAAAGGCGCTGAGGTGCCGTTCCTCTTGCTCGGCCATATGCGCAATGCTGCGCGCGGCAGGCGTCCGGTCGCCCATGACCGCAAGCTGGCCTGCGTAAATGCGTTTCGCGCCAAATTCGCCCGCTTGATTCACGCGAATCATCCGGTCGATGGCCGCTTTACGCTGCGGTGTGGTTTTTAAGGTTTCTTGTTGCGCCATGTCATACCCAAGATGGCCACTGCACCGCCCAACGACAAGAGGAAATTATAACCCGCAAGCGAAATGCCGAACAAAGACCAGGGTGCCACGTCACAGCGGACCAATGGGGCGTTCATGATCGATTTGAGCAAATCATCCCCGCTGCCCGAAATCGTCGCGGTGCAGGCGGTCAGCCCTTCCCACCAGCCATATTCGACGCCAGCGTGAAAGCCCGCAATGCCACCGCTGGTCGCAATCGCCAATGCGGCGAGCGCAACCAATGTTTTGCGAAGGGCAAGGTTGCCGACGCCAAAAGCAATGGCCGCAATCGCGACCGCGGCGAAATGCGGATAACGCTGCCACCAGCACATTTCGCACGGGAACAGCCCGCCAATATATTGCGAGCCATATGCCCCCGCGAGCAGCGCCGCCGGTAACAGGAATGCGAGCCAATGGGCCTTGTCATATTTCGACGTCATGTACGCGCTTCGCTCCGCATCATTGTCATCCTGAACTTGTTTCAGGATCTTACTTCAGCACCGACAAGAAAGTAAGATGCTGAAACAAGTTCAGCATGACGGGGTTGGGTAAAACTCAATTCTGCGCCCTGCCCTTTACGGGCTTTGCGGCAAGCTTCATCGTTTTGGATCCAAGCCGCTGCAAGGTTTCCATCGCGTAATAAAGCTGGAAATCGTCAATGCCCTTTGCCTTCAACTGCTCCGCCGTCATGGCAAAACGTGGATCGTCAATGCGGTCTTCTTCAAGGTCTTTGCTGTTGTCTTTCAGTTCATTGACCAAGTGACGACGCAAATCGGATTCGCGCACGGACACCCGCTTTTTATAATCGGGATCGGTCAATTGCGGGACGCGGATATCGGGTTTGATCCCACCTTCCTGCACCGAACGACCCGATGGCAGATGGTAGCGCGCAACGGTGAGGCGAAGGCCGGTGTCCCGCGTCAACGGCAGGACACTTTGCACCGATCCCTTGCCGAAACTGCGTTCACCCATGACCAAGCCGCGATGATGATCTTGCAATGCGCCAGCCACAATTTCGGATGCCGATGCCGAACCTGCGTCAACCAGAACGATGATCGGCGCGCCGCCGGTGACATCGCCCGGAACAGCGCGTTCGGCCCACCAGCGTTGGATGTCGCGTTTGTCACGGCCGCGTTCGGAAACAATCTCGCCACTCGACAGGAAAGCATCGGAAACGGAAACGGCTTCGTCCAATATGCCACCGGGGTTGGACCGCAGGTCGATGATGTAACCCAGCGGATTTCCGCCAAGCGTTTTCTTGATGCCGGACACAGCAGCGACAACGTCAGCGCCGGTTTGTTCGGAGAAACCGGTAATCGAAATAACGCCAATGCGGTTTTTCACTTCCCACCGCACAGGTTTCAAATCGATGACCGCGCGCGTTACCGTCACGTCGAACGGCGCATCGCGCCCGGGCCGGAAAATGGTGAGCTTGATCGATGTGCCCGGAACACCGCGCATCGCTTCGACAGCTTCGTCGAGCGTTCCGCCAAGGATCAACTTGCCGTCCAAATGCGTGATAAAGTCGCCCGACTTGATACCGGCCTTGTCAGCGGGCGTGTCCTTGGTGGGCGCGATGACCTTCACCGCTTCATCCTCAAGCGTAACCGTCAGGCCAAGGCCGCCATATTCGCCATCAATCTGCGTTTGCAGCGAGCTGAAGTCGGATTTGTCGAGGAAGGCACTGTGCGGATCGAGGCTGGCGAGCATCCCCTGAATCGCGCCTTCCATCAATTGCTTGTCATCGACCTTGTCGACATAGCCTAATTTAACCTTGCGATAGACCGCGAGGAATTCCTCAAGCTCTTTGAAACGGTCGGCTTGCGCTTGTTGCTGCTGAACGCTTTGCGCGACCAGCACAGTCGCAGGGATCGACAGCGCCAAAACAAGGGCGCAAGTCACGGGCAGCAAACGGTTCTTCATAGACCAATCCATTTCATCATTTCGTCGATGCTATATCCCGCCTTAACCCACGGTGAAAGCATGATTAGCACGAACACCCTGCGGACATCGACAAGAACGCATATAGGGTCCTGACCCTAGTTCATCCCAATATCGTGGCAATATCCATCACACGGCCATTTTTGCGCAGTTCAACGCCGATTTCGGGCGCGTCTAATGTGGCCGATCCCAACACCGCGCCTTGCTTCACCGCCTGCCCTTTTTTGACCTGCGTGCTGCCCAGATGTGTAATCAGGCTGTTCCAGCCATTGCCATGTTCGATAATGACGATCTGCCCATAGCTGCGATAACGGCCAGCAAAGGAAACCGTTCCCGCCGCGGGCGCGACCACACGCATATCGTCCGCAAGCGCGATCCGGACCCCGCGTTCCCGATAGCCGGTGGCGTTGAGTTCATTAAAACCCGACAACAGCTTGCCGCGCGCGGGCAGGATATAGGCAGTCCCCGCCGCCGCAGCCTTGCTCGCGCGCCCGGGGCGGAGCATCGGTCCGTCCAGCGCGGCGAGTTCATCGGCCTTTTCGGCGCTCAGCCGCTGTATATCCATGCGCCCGACAATATCGCGTGCCCGCTCACCCTGCGCGATCGCTTGTTCAAATGCGATGGCGGCATTGGCGGACAGTGCGCCAGCATTGCCACCGGCTTCGCCTTGCAGTCTGGCCAAATCTGTCTGGCGGCTTTTCAATCGGCTGCGCGCATCGTCCAGCGATTTCAGCGCGCGATATTCCTGCGCCCGCAATTCGCTTTGCACCGCAATCTGTTGGCGCAAGTCGCTGGTGCGGCGGATAATCTGAGGCTGCACAGTCGCCATGACCGCGCGCACATGCACATAATCTTCGCGATGCCCGGGCTGCATCATCATCAGCACCGCCGGGCGGCCCGTCATTTGCTGAAGCGCGGCGTTCAGGCGCAGCACGGGTTCGCTTTCCACACCAAGCTGTGCCCGCTGAAGCTCTTGTTGGCGGCTGATGATGGCAATCCGCGCGGTCGCTGCGGCAATCTGCGCTTCGGCGGCGTCGATTTCGGCAGACAGCACGGCCCGTTGCGCGACCAGCCGGTCCGCCGTGCTTTCGGCGTTGCTGGCTTCCTGCCGCAACAGTTCGCTGCGCCGTTCAGCACGCAACGCTTTTTCCTGTGCAACGCGCAGGGCGTCTTGTTGCGCGCTGCTGCTGCCCGCGCTTTGCGCCATCAGGCTGCTCGCAATGGCGAAGGGCGTGAGCATCAAGAGCAATAGGACGGACCAGAACCGCATGCCCCTATCCTTCACGATGATAGGGGTGGTTGGCAATGATCGATGTTGCACGGAACAATTGTTCGGCCAGCATCGCACGGGCCATCAAATGCGGCCATGTCGCTTTGCCAAAGGCGATTAGCTTATCCGCGCCAGCGCGGGCTTCGTCATCAAAGCCGTCGGCAGCGCCAATCAAAAAGCGCACTTCGCGCACGCCATCGTCGCGCCAGCGTTCCAGCAAGCGGGCGAGTTCGACCGAGCCGAGCTGTTCGCCTTTTTCATCCAAGATGATGGTTTTGCAGGGGCTGTCCGAATGGGGCAGATCGCCGCCCTTATCGGGCATTTCGCTGTGCCGCGTAGGCCAGCTGATCCGTTTTAGATATCGGTCGACCAGCTCCGCCTCAGCAGAGCGGCCGATTTTGCCGCGCGCGATGATGTGCAGGCGCATCGCCATCGGCGCGGACGTTCGGGCTTATTGGGCCGGAACTTCGGGCGCGTCGCCAAATGCCCACATGCGTTCCAGATTGTAGAAGCTGCGGACCTCGGGACGGAACAGATGCACGATGACATCTTCGGCATCGATCAACACCCAGTCTGCCGATGGCAAACCTTCGATGCGGGCATGACGTCCGGCTTTCTTGATACGCTCGGCAAGCTTTTGCGCCATCGACGCCACCTGCCGCGATGAACGGCCGGACGCGACGACCATATGGTCGGCGATGTTGCTTTTGCCTTCAAGCGGGATGGTCACCACTTCCTGCGCCTGATCATCGTCGAGCGATTGCAGGATAAGCGCGTGGAGGGCGTCCGGGGTCAAAGTGGGTTCCTTGGACTTGGCGGCCAGATTGCCGGCAGTCGGAACGGATGCGGTATCGATCAAGATTGCTCCTTAAAGCACAATATTTCGGGTAACGCCGTCACGCGTTCCATGTTCCTTATATCGGTGAAACCAATATGGGTCAGCACGCCGAATTGCGGTTGCTGAACGCGGATCTGGACGAAAGCGCAAAAAGACAAGCGCTGGCGTACTCCATTTTGTCCAGTGATGAAGCTGGTCCGGACGCCGGACAAACCGTCTGAACCAGGCCATTGCGGGACCCGCAACAGCACCTGCATCATAGCCGGGTCTGGCGATAACTGCAATCGGCATCAATCGGGCAATGTCGCGCCAATGTTTCCAGTGGTGAAATTGCAACAAATTGTCGGCGCCCATGATCCAGACAAAGCGGACTTTGGGATATCGCGCGATCAGTTTTTTCAGGGTTTCTGCGGTGTACACGGTGCCAAGGTCGCGCTCAATGGCGGTTGCCTTAATCGGTGTGCGCCGCGTCTGATCCTTCGCCGATGCCAAGCGCGCGGGTAAAGGCGCCATGCCTTTTGTGGGTTTCAATGGATTGCCCGGTGACACCAGCCACCAAAATTCGTCGAGGCAAAGCGAATCCATTGCGAACAGGCTAATCGCCCGGTGGCCACCATGCGCGGGGTTGAACGATCCCCCCATGAGGCCAATGGTTTTCAAGGGCGGATTTGCCCGTTTCCGCGCACAACCCATTTATAGGTCGTGAGGCCCTCAAGCGCGACCGGGCCGCGGGCGTGCAGGCGGCCCGTCGCAATGCCAATTTCCGCGCCCAAGCCAAATTCGCCGCCATCGGCAAATTGGGTCGAGCTGTTGTGCATGACAATCGCGCTATCGACCTGTGCCAAAAAGCGCGCTGCGGCATCGGCATTGTTGGTGATGATCGCGTCGGTATGGTGCGACCCATGGCGGGCGATATGTTCAATCGCATCGTCCAATCCGGATACGACGCAGGCCGAGATGACGGAATCGAGATATTCGGTGTCCCAATCATCCGCATCGGCAGACACCGTGCGGGCGTCCAGTTCCATCAGCACATCATCCGCGCGCACTTCGCATCCGGCGTCAATCAGCGCGCCAATCAATTCGGCAGCGGCAGGATAATCCTGATCAATCAGGACCGTTTCGGTTGCCCCGCAAACGCCAGTGCGCCGCATCTTGGCATTGACGACAATCGCCTGCGCCATCGCCGGATCGGCGTCCTTATGGACATAGCTGTGGTTGATGCCGTCGAGATGCGCGAGCACCGGAACGCGGGCTTCATCCTGCACCCGCGCGACCAGCGATTTGCCGCCACGCGGAATGATCATGTCAATCGCACCCTGCGCGCGCAGCATTAGGCCGACCATCTCGCGGTCTTGTGTGGGCACAAGCTGCACCGCGTCGGCGGGTAATCCGGCCTGTATGATGCCAGCCAACATCGCAGCATATATCGCGCGGTTGCTGTGCACCGCCTCACTACCGCCGCGCAGGATGACGGCGTTGCCCGAACGCAGCCCCAAGGCCGCAGCATCCGCCGTGACATTGGGCCGGCTTTCATAAATGATGCCCAGCACGCCAATCGGCACGCGGATACGCGCCATCTGCAAACCATTGGGCTGCGTGCTGCTGTCGATGATTTGACCGACGGGGTCCGCCAGCACACCCACTTGCTCCACCGCAGCAGCCATGGCCGTGATGCGCGCCTCGTCCAGTTTCAGGCGATCCAGCATGGCGGGTGACAGGCCAGCCGTGGTCCCCGCCGCCACGTCGATGGCATTGGCCGCGAGGATATCGGCCGATTGGTCGCGCAGAGCTTGCGCGGCGTATGTTAAGGCGCTGGCCTTCGCCGCGTCGTCTGCTGCGGCCAACAGCCGCGATGCAGCGCGCGCTTTGCTGGCAATCGATGCCATCAGGGTCTGATAATCGGTCATATGTTCAACCCGTAGAGAAGTGGCGCCAAAAGGGAAAGGTGCCGTTCAATTCAAGGGCATCCGGTGCACTCGCCACGCGAATCGTAGGAAAAGCGTTGATTTTTCGGCTTTTTACACCGCTTTCCGGGCATGTGCAGGCACAGACAATTCACAATCTGTGACATTTGGAAAAGGTTTTCCACAGCTCATCGTGTGACTCATTCGACTCGTCACGAGTCCGGCCTCGGCGATTCGCGCCTGCCATTTTGCTCTGCTACGGCCGCGCAACAGAACAAAAACGGGGTGGGACGTGTCGCTAAAGACCAGAATGTCCGGGTGGAAGAACCGGATAGCTGGATGGTTTATTGACCGCGAATTTTTCATGCGGGCCAATGGCCAAGTCCGGTTCTTGAAACTGAGTGCGCAATTGCAACGCCGCGTTGCGGGTACCGTCGCGTCTGTCGTTGGCCTTTGGCTGGTCGTCACGCTGGGCATGGCGATAAATCAGTTGAGCGTTTCCGCGCAGCGCATGGCGCTCAGCCAGCAAGAGGCGAAGGTTGAATCGGCCGAAGAACGCGTCGCCAATTATCGCGGCTCTATCGATGAAGTGACCAAGGATCTCGAACGGCGGCAGAAAATGCTGGAAAGCCTGAGCGATCAATATCTGGGCGAAGTTCCGGACGCCAAGGCCCAAACGCCTGCCAAGCCGACCGCTGAAGACCAGACCGTAAAAACCATCAGCGCCGTGGTGCCAGAGGCCGCTGGCCTCGCCCGTGTAGAAGTCCGCCAAATCCAGTTCGCCGAAAAAATGACCAAGGTTGCCTTGGCCCGCACGTCAAAGGCAGAAGCCGCCATCCGGCAGTTCGGGTTGAACCCCGATGTGCTCGCGCGGCAGGCCCGCAACGCACAGGGCGGGGTGTTTGAACCCTTTTTCGGCAGCGCCAAAAAAGATGTCCGCGACCCGCGCTTTTTGAAACTGGCCGCATCGCTGAGCCGGATGGATGCCATGGAGCGCGCGCTGGCCGCGATCCCGACATCGATGCCCGCCGCTGTCATGATGATGTCGAGCGGCTTTGGTTTCCGAAGCGATCCCTTCACCGGTGGGGGCGCAATGCATGCCGGTTTGGATTTCAAGGGCCCTGTTGGCACGCCCATCCTATCTGCCGCCGAAGGCCGTGTGACATTTGCAGGCTTCAACGGCGGTTATGGCAAGACAGTTGAAATTACACATGCCAACGGGCTATTAACGCGTTATGCCCATCTTTCCGGGGTGCATGTCGCGCGCGGCCAAATGGTTAAACGTGGCTTGCAAATCGGACGGATGGGAAGCACAGGGCGATCGACGGGCAGCCATTTGCATTTCGAGGTCCGCCTGAATGGTCGGGCGATTAACCCGAGAAAGTTTTTGGAGGCCAACCCTGATGTTCTCAAAGTCCAAACAGTCGCCGGAAACCGCGCCGGCAACGCCGCAAAGGAATTATAATAACGTGCGCAATAGTTCGGGTCATACATTTTCCGTCATAGCGTCCGATGTCGAAATCGTCGGCAACCTCACCGCCCGCGTGGATCTGCACGTTGATGGCAAGGTGCAGGGCGACGTGACGTGCGGCAATTTGGTGCAGGGCGAAGGCAGCATTATCGCAGGCAAGGTCATTGCCGAATCGGCGAAACTGTCCGGCCATGTCGAAGGTTCCATCGAAGCCAATGATCTGGTGATCGAATCCACCGCGCGTATCGTGGGCGATGTCGTGTACAGCAATCTGACGATTGCCCCCGGCGGTCAGATTGACGGCAAGTTCCGGCACAAATCATCGAAGGGAGCGCCGACCACCGCGCGCCCGGCCGCCAATGTTGCCAAGCAAGCGGAGCCGTTGATCCTTGGGGCCGAATCCAAAGTCATCTAAACGATTTCCAACATCGGCAAGATTATTTCCTACAAAAACTGAACGCGGCCATGCTGCGTGCAAAAGGGGGGACGGCCGGCGCGGAAGCGCTGGTGCGTGCTTCCGGCTGATGGTGTTGGTTGATTAAGGCCCGCTTGTTCCATCAGGCTATTGCCCCCGGGCCGCCTTTGCTGGCTGGCATGCTGTCCATCGG
>JBEDET010000005.1:0-55875 GCA_041175505.1 Pseudomonadota bacterium | reverse complement strand
GCGCGTGCCGTTCCAGCGTTGCGCGTGAGTAGATATAGACAGGTGTGCCAACCGCCGCCGCAATATCGGGCAGGGCGACATCTTCGGCGTGTAACACGCCATTTATGAGGTCAAAATGGTTCATAGAATAAGATACTTATTTGGGAGGAATTTTTTCGGACGAAGTGGTCTGTTCGGGGTCGAACGGTTTGGGTTCTTGCCCCGGCGGAATGTCGAACGGATCATCTTCGCGCCGTTCGGAACGCCTCAACAGCTCGTCGGTGCGCCCTGGCCGTGCCTGAACCGATGGGGTCGTGAGAAGTTTTGCGGTTTGGTCGGTGGTCTGGCCATAAGCTTGCGGTGGCATGCTATTGCCCGTGCGCGGTTCCAGATCGCCCACCTTGCCGCAGCCTGCAACGCACAGGGCGACGCCAATGATGAAGGTGGTGCGCGCCGGTTTCATGCCTCAAGTTCCTTTTTGGCAGTGCTGATGGCTTCTTTTACGCGCATCGGTGCCGTGCCGCCAGCACTCGTCCGGCTGTTTACCGATCCTTCGATCGACAGATCGGGCAACTGGCACCCAGCGAGCGCAGGATTGATGGCGGAAAGATCGTCCACGGTGATGTCGGACAGGCTTATGCCACGCGCCTCGCAGGATTTGACGACGCTGCCCGTGACATGATGTGCCTCGCGGAAGGGCATGCCAAATTCGCGCACCAGCCAGTCGGCCAGATCGGTGGCGGTGGAAAAGCCGCTGCCCGCAACGTCGCGCATCCGCGGCGTATTAAATGTCACATTGGCAACCATGCCGGTCATCGCGGCGATGGACAAAGCCAGCAGGTCATATGCCTCAAACACCGGAGGTTTATCGTCCTGCATATCTTTGGAATAAGCGAGCGGCAGACCCTTCATGGTGATCATCAGGCTGTTCATGCAGCCAATGATCCGTCCGGCATGTCCGCGCACCAGTTCAGCCGCGTCGGGATTGCGCTTTTGCGGCATGATGGAGCTGCCGGTTGACCATGCGTCGGGCAGGCTGATGAAACCATAAGGCTGCGACGCCCATATGATCATTTCTTCGGCCAACCGCGACAGATGCAGCGCGGCTTGTGCTGCGGCAGTCAGGAACTCCAGCGCGAAGTCGCGGTCGGAAACCGAGTCCAGACTGTTCGCCATGGGGCCGTCAAAGCCAAGCGCCAATGCCGTTGCGGTGCGGTCAATCGGGAAGGATGTTCCCGCAAGTGCGGCCGCGCCCAATGGGGACTGGTTTAACCGGCTGCGGCAATCGGCAAAGCGGCTGCGGTCGCGCTTCGTCATTTCATAATACGCCATCAAATGATGACCAAGCGTAACAGGCTGGGCGACTTGCAAATGCGTAAAGCCCGGCATGATGCTATCGGCATGTTCTTCGGCCCGTGTCACCAGCGCCGACTGGAATGCGCGCAGGCCAGCATCGATTTCATGGGTCGCATTGCGCACCCAAAGGCGGAAGTCGGTGGCGACTTGGTCATTGCGCGACCGCGCGGTGTGCAAGCGTGCCGCAGGCTCACCCACCAACGCACGCAAACGCGTTTCGGTGACCATATGAATGTCTTCAAGCGTGAGGTCTTCGGGCACGCCATTGGCTGCATATTCGGCGTAGATGCTATCCAGCCCGCTTTGGATCGCGGCATTGTCTGACGCCGTTATAATCCCGTTTGCGGCCAGCATATCGGCGTGCGCTTTGCTGCCGGCAATGTCTTCCTGCCAAAGACGCTTGTCGAATGGGATGGAGGCATTTATCTCGCGCATGATAACGCCAGGGCCTTCGCCAAACCGGCCGCCCCACATGCTATTGGAATCAGAGATGCGCTTTGTAATTGCCTTAATCCTTTTAGTGCTGGCTGGTTGCGATAAAGAAAGCCAACCCAAGGGGCAAGCGCAACCCGCATCCACGGCCAAGGCAGGGGCATCTGACAAGGCCGATATCACTCTTGAAAGCGCCAATGGCATGCGCGCCACGCTAAGCTACACATTTGCGGGTCAAAAAGCGCCATCGGCACCGTTTGCCGATGCGCAGGGTCAGGATGTCAGCCTTGCCGATTTTGAAGGTAAGCCGTTGTTGCTCAACATCTGGGCCACATGGTGCGCACCATGCAAAGCGGAAATGCCGACGCTGGATGCGCTGGCAAAGTTGGAGAAAGGCCGGATGCACGTGATTGCGGTGTCGCAAGACCTTGAAGGACGCGCACCCGTTGTTGCGTTTTTCACGGAAACAGGGGTCAAGAATTTGGAACCCTATACCGATGCTGACAATGCACTGCTGACGGCGTTCAACAACGCGATCGCGCTGCCGACCACCATATTATATGACAGTGATGGTAAAGAAGTGTGGCGCGTGGCCGGCGGTGTGGAATGGGATGATGCCGAAATGGCAAAGCTGCTGCGCGCAGCGAACTAAACGGATTTAATAGGTCCTGACCCTACATCAATATGCGGCGGACGCGCTGCTTTTCCGATTTTCGCACCGGCAGTGATTCGGTCAGTGACCGCACGACCACATGTTTGTGCCGGGGATCATTGCAGTTGGTGATTTCCGCTTGCTCGGTTTCCCGGGCAAAGGCTGTGCCGGGCAAAAACCCTGCCGACAATAGGACGATGCCAGTGCCCAACGTTAAAAAAAGTCTGCTCATGCGGGCAAAATGCCAGCAGAAAGCTTTATAAACGATGAATGACGAAGGGGTGTCCTGCATTTCTGGCGCCTCTATCGGCCATCATCCAAAAATGGTGGGCGCTAACGGGCTCGAACCGCTGACCCTCTCGGTGTAAACGAGATGCTCTACCAACTGAGCTAAGCGCCCCACTACGGGAAGCGCGCCTTTGCCAAAGCGTTTTGGCTTTTGCAAGCCTAATCAGATGATCGGAGCGGAACGTATGCCGATTGCGACGAAATAATCATCCAGCTTGGCAGATGTTTCGTCCGACAGTGCAATGAAAACCCGCCGCGCATCGGCTGGATCCTGACGCCGGACGAGCATACCGCTTTCGGTCATTGCTGTGATCCACCGCAAAGCAGTCGTCGGCGGAACCGCAGCGGCAATACACAGGCTGGAAACCGACACATGCTGGCCTTCTTGCCCGGCAGCCTTTAGGTCTAGCAAGATATCCCAGGCCGGGTCAGCAAAAAGATCAGGTGGAAAAAAACGGTCCCGCATACGGCGCAGTTTGATGATCTCGCGCAGGGTTTGAGCATCTATCGCGTCCGAGCGTTCGGGATCGGTGGATGGAAATTCCTGAAACCCACCCAATGGCGCCTGCCGAAAGGACATAGGTTTGTCGGACACCCCGTCTTTGCGTTCCGAATCGGCCATGCGGGCAAGGGTTCGGGCAAATTCTGCCAGCTCGTCGCTGATTCGGTGCAGCGATTCGAATGAGACGTCACGGTTCCTGTCATGCAGTCGGTCCATATCGCCCCGTCCAAACGCCCCCGCTAAAATCGGCATCGCCTCGATGTCGTCGGCGTCGACTAGGAAATGGCACTGGCCTTGCGGAAGCGCTGCATAAGCGTCCTCGAGCCCTTCCATTTTGGTCCACACCAACGCAGTGCTCCGATGAGTTTGGAGATACTGGGATATGCGCAACAGGAAATCCGTGGGTATGTCCGTTTCGGAGGAAAAGTCGACCAAAAGGAAATCCGCGCGTTTTGCATCATCCATGGCAAGCGCAGTGCAGCCGGTTACGGACAATAGTCGATTGAGATCAGCGATGCGCTGAGCCGTGCCGCCTACAATCATGGCCGTGCGGCCATTGAAGCTGGAACCAAAAGGGGACGGGCATTCTTTCATATTCATTCTCCCTGCACCCAGAATAGGCGTTTCATGTGGCGAACACACGATAATTACGGCCCCTGCGATGTAAAATTTCTCTCCGTTTCGGAGGAATCAGTTTTGGCCGACTGGTTGTTTGCAAGGCGCCCCTGATGCGCTAATCCCCCTTTTCATTGCGCCTGCGCATACGGGCCGCAAAATGCAGAGGAGCATATTTAGGTGAAAACGGGAAAAATCATGTTGCGCGCAGCGGCGCTTTTAATGTCAGGAGTTGTGATGACGGCGGTTGCACAAGCGAAAGAAATGAAGTCCGGCCAATCGGCCAGCGAACCCGCATTGCTTCAGGAATGGACCGGCCCCTATGAAGGCGTGCCGCCATGGGACAAGGTTAAAGTTACGCAATTCCCGGCCGCGTTTCAGGCAGCCATGCATGCATCAAAGGCCGAATTTGAAGCCATGCTCGCAAAGCCCGAAGCCATCACGTTCGACAACACCATCACCGCCAGCGAACTGTCCGGCGAAAAAATCGGCCGTTTATTCTCGATCTGGGGCGTGCATTCATCGAACCTGTCGAACCCTGAGGTCCGTAAAATTCAGGCGGAATGGGAACCAAAGGTTAGCGCGTTCTTCTCCGAACTTTCGCTTGATGCCCGTTATTTCCAACGCGTCAAATATCTCTACGATCAGCGCGCCAATCTTGACCTAGATGCCAAACAAATGCGGTTGTTGGAACGGACCTATGACGGTCTGGTCCGCAATGGAGCGATGCTTGATGCGGGCAAGAAGGCGCAGGTCATCAGCATAGAGACCGACCTTGCCAAGAAATTCTCCGCTTTTTCCGAAAAGGTTTTGGCCGATGAAGAAACCTTCATCCTCATAACCGACGCGGCGGACCTTGCAGGATTGCCCGAAAGCTATGTCGCGGCGATTCAGGCTGCGGCCAAGGCAAAGGGTCAAACCGGCTGGGCCGTGGTGAACACCCGTTCTGCCGTTCAACCTTTCCTTGAAAATTCGACACGGCGCGATTTGCGTGAAAAGGTCTGGCGTGCGTTCACGATGCGCGGCGATAACCAGAATGCGAACGATACCAACGCGACTATCGCCGAAATATTGAAACTGCGTCAGCAGCGCGCCGAAATCCTGGGCTTCCCGACCCATGCCCATTACCGCATGGCTGACACGATGGCGAAGGACCCTAACAAGGCGATGGACCTGATGATGAAGGTCTGGCCTGCTGCTGCTGCCCGCGTCAAAGAAGAAGTGGCCGACATGCAGGCCATCGCCAATGCGGACAACATCACAATCGCGCCATGGGATTATCGTTTCTACGCCGAAAAGGTGCGCAAGGCGAAATATGACCTCGATCAGGAAGCCGTTAAACCCTATTTCCAGCTGGATAATATGGTCGCCGCCATGTTCGACGCCGCGGGCAAGCTATATGGCATGAGCTTCACGGAAAACACGGGCACGGTCCCTGTGTTCGAACCCAAGGTACGGACATTTGAGGTTAAGCGCGATGGCAAGGTCGTCGGGCTTTTCTACCTCGACAATTTTGCGCGCGCCGGAAAGCGTTCGGGCGCGTGGATGACCACCTATCGCAGCCAGCATACATTGGGCGGCAAGAATGACATCGTGCTTGCATCCAACAACAACAACTTCGTGCCCGGCGCCGATGGCGTGCCAACGCTCATCAGCATTGATGACGCGTCGACATTGTTCCACGAATTCGGTCACGCCATTCATTACCTGAACTACGACATCACATGGCCGGGCCTTGGCGGCACGCCGCGCGACTTTGTGGAATATCCAAGCCAAGTGAATGAAAACTGGTTGCTCACGCCTTATGTGCTCAACACTTATGCCAAGCATTATAAAACAGGTGAGCCAATTCCGGCGGCCTTGGTCGAAAAAATCCGCGCGAGTGATACGTTCAACCAAGGCTTTTCGACCGTAGAATATCTGTCGAGCGCCATTTTGGATATGAAGCTGCATAACCGCAGCGAACCCGTAACCGATCCGCGCGCATTCGAACGCGATACGCTGGCCGAAATCGGCATGCCCAAGGAAATGGCGATGCGCCATCGCCTGCCGCAGTTTAACCACCTGTTTGCCGATGATGGCTATTCGGCGGGTTATTACAGCTATCTCTGGTCCGAAACGATGGACGCCGACACATGGGCGGCCTTCACGGAAAAGGGCGATGTCTGGGACAAGGAAACAGCGGAGCGGTTCCGGTCCATGTTGCTGGCAACGGGCAATGAAACCGACCGGATCGAAGCCTATCGCGCATTCCGTGGCCGTGATCCTGATGTGAAATATATCATGAAAAAGCGCGGTTTCCCGACGGGCGAATAACGCTTTTTTATAAGACCAAAGGGGGGTTGCGCAGGCGAAAATCTGCGCAGCCCTTTTTTGTTGTAATTCTCCAAAAGCAATATAAATATGATATCATATTTCTAAGGAGATTATGATGACCGATGATTCTGCAAACAATCTGACTGCGAGCCGCGAAGTCGGCGCACGCAGCTTCAATGGTTATGTGATGCTGCTCGTTCTTCTGGGGAGCATGCTTTGGTTTGGTTGGGCGATGTCGAGTGTCATACCCGGCGAGCCGAATGCGGATTTCCTTGGTATGGGGCTAAGCATCGCCGTTTTCCTTTTCGTGTCTAGCGGCTTTTACATGCTTCAGCCCAATCAGGGCGTCGCGTTGACATTGTTCGGCGCGTATAAGGGCACGGACCGGAACGAAGGCTTGCGCTGGACTTGGCCTTGGATCGGCAAGGCCAAGATATCGCTGCGTGCGAACAACCTGATTTCCGAAAAGATCAAGGTAAACGACTTGCGCGGTAACCCCATCGAGATGGCAGCGCAGGTTGTGTGGCGCGTGACGGACACTGCGCAAGCGTTGTTTGATGTGGATGATTATAAGGCGTTCGTGCTCGCCCAGATTGAGGCAGCGGTCCGTACCATTGGCGCACGTTACCCCTATGATGACTTCACGCATCAGGAGGTGACGCTGCGCGGCAATCATGACCAAGTCGGCGGCGAATTGCGGCTGGAGTTGATGGAGCGTTTACGCGTTGCAGGCATCACCGTTGACGAATGTGGCTTCACCCATTTGGCCTATGCGCAGGAAATTGCTGGCGCCATGCTGCGTCGTCAACAGGCCGAAGCAGTAGTTGCCGCCCGCAAGACCTTGGTTGAGGGCGCCGTTGGCATGGTCGAAATGGCGCTTGAAATGCTGTCGGCGAAAAATGTCGTCGAGTTGGACGACGAACGCCGCGCCGCCATGGTCTCAAACCTGATGGTCGTGCTATGCGGTGAACGCGATACCCAGCCCGTGGTCAACACCGGTACATTGTACAGCTAGGCCAGCCGCGTGTCCGCTCCGTCCAAAAAGGCTTTCCCGCTTCGTCTCGATCCAGCCCTTTTTGTTGCGGTCGAGCGGTGCGCAGCCGCCGATTTCCGGAGTGCGAATGCGGAAATTGAGGTATTGCTGCGTGAGGCACTGGCCAAGCGTGGGGTGAAGGTTGGCGTCAGCGAAACGCCAAAACGCGGACGTCCGCCAAAGGAGATTTGAGATGCGCGATGAAGAAAAACCTTTTGTATATTATAAGTCGGGATCAGGCGTTAAAATATCTCCGCGCAACGCTGCGGGCTGGCGGGCCTTTGCCGTTTGGATGTTCGCATTATTCTGCGCGACGGGCGTCTTTGTCTGGACGACGATAGTTGCGGATGAAGCGGGATGGGACGACCGCAACATCCTGCTGTTTCTGACATTGCCGTTTCTGCTTGTCACTGGCGTCTGGGCGCTGGCTATGTTTCGGTACATGAAGGCACGTAGCGAGATTGTCGACGTAGATAGTCTGTTGCAAATTAAGCGTGATATTGACCGTACCGATAAGCGGAAGCGGCGTTGAATACGAAGGAGCGTAATATGCTACATCTGTTTCTGGAAAAGAGCCCTTGGTTTCGTGCGAAACGTTTCGGTTATGGCGCTGGACTGCCGTTTAAGTGGCAGGGATGGGTGACATTAGCTGTTTATCTTCTGGCGATGACTGGCTTGGCGCTGCTCGCGGATAATGATCAAGCGATACCCACATTTGTGACGGTCGCGCTCATGTTGATCATTACCGGCATTTTCACCATCATCGTCCGCAACCACACCGAGGGCGGCTGGAAATGGCGCGGGCTTTAACGCTTAACGCAGGGCTTTGTCCAACAAGCGCGCGAGCCTGATCCCCCCGCGTTCGACCTGTTGCCGCAGGGCAGCGCGTGACGCAGCGACGTCGGCTTCATCAATCACCACAGGTGCGGTTGGCTTTGCGCCACATGGATCACCATCGACCGCGCGGGGATACACGATTTCTTTCGATATCGCCCAATTCTCTTGGCTCCACAGCTCGGCATTGCCCTGTTTGATCGCTGCTTTCTCGGTTGGCGAAAACGCGCGCACAATCGCCGGTGCGGCAGAAAGCGCGCGGTCGGCCAGCAAGCCATCCCACACCATATGCAAATTATATCCCCGCAGGGTGCCATAAATGACCTTTAGGTCATTGCCGCCGCGGTCTGCACGGTCACCGGCGTGCAATGGCTGGTGAATGTCCCCCACAAAATGCACGAGAAAAGCCAGCGCCTGCAAACGGAGATGCGCAGGCAGCGCCTTGTTCGAAAGTAAGGCAAAGTTGCGGTCGATTTGCGCCGACACGCAGTTTCCGTCGGCGCACGCGCTTTTCAGATCGAATGGCTTGCAGATGTCGACATTCTGATAATGCCAGCTGTTGGTATAGCCCCAGCGCACACGATCGCCCTTGATACAATCTGCCCAGACGCTGACATCGCCGATATTGCGCATCGCACATTTTGGCGTGCCGAGCATGGGCGCCGCGCGCAACAGACGTTGCATATTCGCGCGCGCATTGGCGGACATATTGGCCTGCGCAATGTGCGCCACGGTTTCATGGCCATATTCCCAATAGGCCTGGGCAGGGGCAAGTGGCGCGACAAGGACGAGAAGAGCGATGAGCAAGCGTTTCATGCGTGTGCCATAGTTTGTAACGGCATGTAAATCAAAGTAGCAATCGCGTGTCGTACGTATAGGATGGTGATTGCGGGAATATTCCAAGCCGCCTATATCCCCCCAATGTCTTCCATTCGCCCTTGGCGCGATATCGCGCGTCGTCAGTCCCGCCAGATCATGGTGGGTAATGTCCCTGTTGGTGGAAATGCCCCGATTGCGGTGCAAACGATGACCAATACGCTGACCAGCGATGCCGCCGCGACCATCGCCCAAATCCGCCGCTGTGAAGATGCAGGCGTCGATATCATCCGCGTGTCCTGCCCTGATGTCGAAAGCACCGCTGCGCTGAAACAAATCGTGCGCGCCGCCAATGTGCCCATCGTCGCCGACATTCACTTCCATTATAAACGCGCGCTTGAGGCGGCGGACGCTGGCGCTGCGTGCTTGCGGATTAACCCGGGCAATATCGGTTCGTCCGAGCGCGTGAAAGAAGTCGTCAACGCCGCCAAGGCCAATGGCTGCGCGATCCGTATTGGTGTGAACGCCGGGTCCTTGGAAAAGGACTTGCTCGAAAAATATGGCGAGCCCTGTCCGGAAGCGCTGATCGAAAGCGCGCTGGACCATATCAAACTGCTGCAGGACCATGATTTCCACGAATATAAGGTTGCGGTAAAAGCGTCCGACGTGTTCCTTGCGGTTGCGGCCTATATGGGGCTGGCCGAGGCGGTTGATTGCCCGCTGCATCTTGGGATTACCGAAGCGGGCGGATTGATTGGCGGCACGGTCAAATCATCCATCGGCATGGGCAATATGCTCTGGGCCGGAATTGGCGACACCATCCGCGTCAGCCTGTCTGCGGAACCCGAAGAGGAAGTTCGCGTTGGCTATGAAATCCTCAAGGCATTGGGCCTGCGCACCCGCGGTGTCCGCGTGGTCAGCTGCCCCAGCTGTGCCCGCCAAGGCTTCGACGTCATCCGCACCGTACAAAAGCTGGAGGACGCGCTGAGCCATATCAAGACGCCCATGTCACTCTCGGTGCTCGGCTGCGTTGTTAACGGCCCCGGCGAAGCCCGCGAAACCGACATCGGCATCACCGGCGGCGGCAATGGCAAACATATGGTCTATCTGTCGGGTGTGACCGATCACCATGTCGAAAATGACGACATGGTCAGCCACATCGTCAAACTGGTCGAAGCCAAGGCAGCCGAGATTGACGCCGGCACCAGCGTCAGCATGGATACGTTGCACGGGAAAGCGGCTTGAGCCTCTCCATTCGCGCGGCGACGCCAGCCGACATTTCGCTCATTGGCCAGTTCATCCGCGACCTCGCGGAATATGAAAAGCTTGCCCATGAAGTGCGTTTTGATGAAGCGGTGATGGCGCAAAAGCTGTTTGGACCGCGCCCTTATGCTGAGGTATTGATCGGCGAGATTGACGGCACGCCGCAGGGCTTTGCATTGTTCTTCCACAATTTTTCGACCTTCGAAGGGCGTCCGGGGATTTATCTGGAGGATTTGTTCGTCCGGCCCGACGCGCGTGGGTCGGGGCTTGGCAAGGCATTGCTGGGTAAGCTTGCGGCGCTTGCGGTGGAACGCGATTGCGCGCGGCTCGAATGGTCGGTGCTCGATTGGAACACGCCCGCGATTGATTTTTACAAGGCGCTTGGCGCACGTCCGATGGACGAATGGACGGTGTACCGGGTCGATGGCGATGCCCTGACTGGCCTTGCGGCGCATAGCATTTAGCCATGGCTGAATTGCACCCGCGCCCCTTTGTCCCGTTCATGGTGGCGGCGGCTGGTGTCGGCACATTTTCGCTGATGGACGCGGCGATGAAGGATCTGGCGCTCTCCATCGGTGCATATAATGCCGTGATGTGGCGCAACTGCATTGGCGCATTGTTGATGGGCGTTTTGTTCGTTGGCACGCGGCAGAAATGGCCGTCCGTACATCTGCTGAAAATCCATTTGTGGCGCAGCATCGTTGTCGCGGTGATGGCGGTCAGCTTTTTCTGGTCGCTCACGAAATTGCCCTTGGCCGAAGCCATTGGCCTCAGCTTTATTGCGCCGGTCATTGCGCTATATCTTGCCGCCGTGATGTTGAAAGAAACCATTGGTAAAGAGGCGATCTGGGCGTCGCTGGCGGGCTTGGGCGGCGTTGCCATCATCATGGCGGGCCGGTTGAGCGGACATTATACGATGGACCATATCTGGGGCGCCGCTGCGGTTTTGTTTTCGGCGGTGGTGTTTGCCTATAACCTCATTCTCGCGCGGCAGCAGGCGCAGGTCGCTGGCCCAATCGAGATCGCCTTTTTCCAAAATCTGTTTGTCGCGTTGACGCTTGGCCTTGCCGCGCCATGGTTTCTGCAACCCATCGGCATGTCTGATGCCCCAATGGTCGGCGCATCTGCTGCGCTGGCGGTTATATCGCTGCTCCTATTAAGCTGGGCGTATGCACGTGCAGAAGCGCAGATTTTGATACCGGTCGAATATACCGCCTTTGTCTGGGCCGCGTTTTTCGGTTGGCTGTTTTTCGCTGAACCCGTCACCTGGCCTGTGCTTTTGGGCACGGCGTTGATTGTGGGCGGAAGCCTGATTGCGGCGCGGGCAAAACCCGTTCCGGTCAATCAGGTGGAGGTTGCGACGGTTTAGGGGGCGTGGGGTGGAAACCGTGTCTCCACCCGACCCAAGATCAGCAGGACGTGCTTACGCCGTCAGCGCCGAATAGATCATCGTCTTGATTTCGCGACGCACCGGATAGGTGGTCGATGGCAGCAATTGCGTCATGAAAATCATGATGATGTCTTCCACCGGATCGATGAAAAAGGCGGTGGAATACATGCCGCCCCAATAAAAATCGCCGTTGGAACATGGCGCAAGTGTCGCCGCGCTGTCGATGGTCGTGGCAAAGCCAAGGCCAAAGCCAATGCCAGCCATTTCGGCCTCACTGAACAAAGACTTCGACATTTGCGTCAGGTCTTGGCCGCCGGGAATATGGTTGGCGGTCATCAATTCTATCGTTTTGGGGCTCAAGATTTGTGCGCCATCCAGCGCGCCGCCATTCAGCAGCATCCGGCAAAAACGGTGATAGTCCGATATGCTGGACGCAAGACCGCCGCCGCCCGAGTTGAAAGTCCAACCGTTGGCCCAGGCACTTTCGGACCCAGCCTTGTCGAGCAGCTTCATTTTGGCTTCGGGGTCAAAGCCATAGCCGTCGGGGATGCGCGATGCCTTATCGGTGGGCACGTGAAAAAATGTATCGGCCATGCCCAGCGGCGCAAAGATATGCGTCTGGAAATATTCCGGCAGTGATAATCCGCTGATCCGTTCCACCAATATGCCGACGATGTCGGTGGCGACGGAATAATTCCACTGCGTGCCGGGGTCGAATTCCAGCGGGATTTGCGCAAGTGTATCGATCATGCTTTGCGATGTATTTTTGGTCCAGCTTTCAACGTCGGTCTTGCGATAGGCCGCGTCGACAGCGCCCTGTTCCTGAAAGCTATAGGTAAAACCTGCGGTGTGGCGCAGCAGATCGACGATGCGCATCTGCGTCGTCGGCGGGCGCGTCATAAACGGCACATTGCCGCCGCCGCCCATAAATACGCCCAATTTTGCAAATTCCGGAATATATTTGGAAACCGGATCGGTCAGCGCAACCTTGCCCTGTTCGACCAGCTGCATGAACGCGACCGAGGTGATGGGCTTGGTCATCGATGCAATGCGGAAGATCGCGTCGTCGGCAACGCCTGAATTCCACTGAAGCGCAATATCATCACCGCGCCCGACCAGCAGCGCCGCAAATGGCAATTTGCCACTGTCGAGATATTCAGTCTGGATGAATGCCGGTATCCGGGCCAGCCGGTCTGGACGGAAACCTAATTCTTCGGCGTTCATACGGCTGTTTGTCCTGTTAATTGGCGGGTTACGGGGTGTGAGCTGGAAAGGCCGCCATCGACAGCAATGGCTTGACCATTGACATAGCTCGCCTGATCACTCGCAAGGAACAAGGCGACATTCGCAAGTTCCTCTGGCTGTGCGCCGCGGCGCAGCGGGTTGAGGCGGCCGATCTTGTCGGTCACGCCCTTTTCCTTGGCATAATCGAATGTCGGTTTGGTCATGCCGGTTTCGGTAAGGCCAGGGCAAATCGCGTTGCAGCGGACATTGGTGCCCGACAATTGTTGCGCGCTGACTTGCGCCAGATTGATGACGCCGGCCTTCGACGCCGAATAAGGCGGACCGCCTGCACCCGAACGGATGCCCGCGACACTGGCGGTCAGGATGATCGAGCCGCCATTGCCGGCATCGGCCATGACCTTGCCCGCATGCTTCACCATCAGCCACGGGCCAATGAGGTTGACGCGCAGGACGCTGGTGAAATTTTCGACTGTGTTGTCGAAGATACCTTCCATGCCGCCCGAAATGCCAGCATTGGCAAAGGCGACATCAAGATGGCCGTGCAGTTCGATGGCCTTTGCGACAATCGCGGCGACATCTGCCTCATCGCCTGCGTCCATCTGGACGGCGGTGGCGGCGTCGCCAATCATGGCTGCGGTGTCATGCACCGATGCCGCCATATCGCCCAAAACGACCTTTGCGCCTTCGGCGGCAAAGCGAATGGCCGATGCGCGGCCAATACCTGAACCTGCACCTGTGATGATGGCTACTTTGCCTGCTAATGCGCCGGTCATACCACTACACCCCCATCAACAACGATTGTCTGTCCGGTCATAAACGTTGACGCATCGGAGGCGAGATAAACGGCGGCGCCTGCAATCTCACGCGGCTCGCCGATGCGGCCCAATGCTGCGCCAGAGGTCGACGCCTTCAAATTTTCGGGATTTTCCCACAATGCCTTGGCAAAGTCGGTCTTCACCAGACCCGGCGCGATCGAGTTAATCCGAACATTATGCGGGCCAAATTCGCGGGCGAGGTTTTTGGTCATCTGGATATCCGCCGCTTTGGTAATCGCATAAGCGCCCAATATCGGCGATCCGCGCAAACCGCCGATCGACGACACAATGACGATGGAACCGGCCTTGCGTTCAATCATTTCGGGGGCAACCATCTGGATCAACCAATGTTGCGACACGATATTATGATCGAGTGTCTTGCGCAGCTGTTCGTCGGTGATCGTCGCCATTGGGCCGTAATGCGGGTTCGATGCCGCGTTGCAGACCAGAACGTCGACTTTGCCAAACGCCTTGCGGGTTTCATCGACAAGGTTTTGCAACGACTCTTTGGACGAAAGGCTTGACGCCACGGCAATCGCGGCGCCCGGATGCTTGGCATTGATGCCAGCGGCGACCGCTTCGCAATCTTCGATATTCCGGCTGGAAATCGCCACCTTTGCGCCGTGATCGGCCATTTCTTCGGCAATCGCCTGACCAATGCCACGCGATGAACCTGTGATGATTGCGACCTTACCAGTCATATCGAATAGTGACATTGATCTCTCTCCTGTTCGTCCCACTCGCGGGGAAGATATTATTCTTTACGCCCCGGCTTGCTCGGCAAATTTCCATGCGGATTGCGCGAGCGGGTACACACGTTCGGCCATCGCTTGTGCATGTGACGAACTTGCGGTGCCATCAATGACGCGTTTTTTAATGCCCTGAATAATCCCCGCCAAGCGGAAGAAGTTATAGGCAAAATACCAGTTCATATCGGGCACGCCGTCGCGGTTGGTTGCCGCGCAGTAACGTTCGACCATCGCGTCGAGTTCGGGGATGCCGAGTGCCGCGCGGTCCAAATCCATGACGCCGGAGCGCCCTTCATTATGCGTGACCCATGCCATCGCAACATAGGTGAAATCCGCCAGCGGATCGCCAAGCGTCGACAGTTCCCAGTCGAGCACGGCGACAACATGGGGATCCTTGGCATCGAAAATCATGTTGTCGATGCGGTAGTCACCATGGACGACGCTGGTGCGGGTTTGTTCGGGCAGCGTTTTGGGCAGCCATTCGATCAGCCGTTCCATTTCGGGCATGACCTCGGTTTCCGCCAAGCGATATTGCTTTGTCCAGCGGTCCACTTGACGTCCGAAATAATTGCCGGGCTTGCCAAAATCGGACAGTCCGGCGGCGTCAACGTCAACATTGTGCAACGCAGCCAGCGTGTCGATCATCGCTTCATAGGTTGCTGTGCGCTCGGCCGGGTTCGACCCCGGCATCGCGCCGTCCCAGATCGTGCGGCCTTCGACCATGTCCATGATGTAGAACCAGCTGCCGATGACGCTGTCGTCGGTGCACAGGCCATAAGGCTTGGCGACTGGAAAGCCTGTCGGGTGAAGTCCGGCGATGACCTTATATTCGCGGTCCACGGCATGCGCGCTGGGCAACAATATTCCCAATGGCTTGCGGCGCAGCACATAAGACCCGCTTTTGGCGTTGAGCCGGTAGGTCGGGTTTGACTGCCCGCCGGCGAACTTCAGCGCCTGCACCGGGCCTTCAAAACCCGCGACATTGGCGGTCATCCATTCAGCGAGCTTGGCTTCGTCCAATATGTCCGTGCCGGTTGGTGCAACAGTGCCGGTAAAGGCCGTCTGTGCATCAATGGGTGTCGGCGCTGCGCTCATTGGTCGAATACGATAACCGAACGGGCAGCATCACCGCGCTTCATTTGGTCAAAGCCTTCATTGATACGTTCCAGCGGAATGGTCTCCGAAACGATGCTGTCGAGATCCAGCATGCCGCGCATGTAGAAATCGACGAGGCGCGGAATATCAACAGGGAAGCGGTTGCCGCCCATGATCGCACCTTGCAGTTTCTTGCCCGACAGCAAATCCATTGCCGACAGACCGACCGAATGCTGCAGCGGCATCATGCCCAGTATCGTTGCAGTCCCGCCGCGCTTCAGCGACTTGACGGCAAGCTCACCCGAGGCGGGACGACCGACAGCTTCAATCGCATGATCGACGCCGCCCTTGGTCAATTCCTGAATTTGCTTGGCTGCATCAGCATCCATTGGGTCGATGACATCGGTTGCACCCAGCTTCATCGCCAGTGCACGCTTTTCGGGCATGGGATCAGCCGCAATGATGCGGCCCGCACCGGCAATTTTCGCCGCGTTAATCGTTGCAAGACCAACGCCGCCACAGCCGATAACTGCAATGGTTTCACCGGGCGTTACTTTGCAGGCGTTGAAAATGGTGCCTGCACCTGTGGTGACCGCACAACCAATGACCGATGCCTTATCGAGCGGCATTTCGGGGTTAATCGCGACGCACGCATGTTCGTGCACCAGCATCATTTCGGCATAAGCCGACAGGTTCAGCATCTGGTTGACGATGCTGCCATCGGGGCGTGTCAGGCGCGGGGCTTCGCCGGGCTTGCGCCGGGTATCGCCGCCAAGGCACAAGGACATCCGGCCAGAGACGCAATATTCGCAATGGCCGCAAAATGCGCTTAGGCAGGTGACAACGGCGTCCCCGACCTTAACCGTGCGCACTTCGCTGCCCACGGCCTCCACAATACCCGCCGCCTCATGGCCCGGAATCGCGGGCAGGGGATGCGGATATGTGCCTTCGATGAAATGCAGATCGCTATGGCAAAGCCCGCAGGCCGCAGTGCGGATAAGCACCTCATGCGGCCCGGGGTTCGAAATATTGATCTGTTCAATCTGAAGCGGTTTGCCCGCTTCGATCAGGACGGCCGCTTTCACCGGGCTACCCCGATGTCACCGCTCGACATGCCTTCTTTGCCGCGGCCGCCATGCTTGCCCAATTCCATACGGGCAATGGCACGTGCGTGCACTTCGTCCGGACCATCGGCCAGACGCAAGGTGCGCTGATGCGCCCATGCATTTGCCAGACCGAAATCGTCGGAGACGCCGCCGCCGCCATGCGCTTGAATGGCATTGTCGATGATGCTGAGCGCCATGTTCGGTGCCTGCACCTTGATCATCGCGATTTCCGCAGCCGCTGCCTTGTTACCGACCTTGTCCATCATGTCCGCAGCCTTCAGGCAGAGCAGACGGGTCATTTCAATGTCGATGCGCGCACGTGCGATGCGTTCTTCCCACACGCTATGTTCGGCAACGGTCTTGCCGAACGCAACGCGCGACTGAAGCCGCTTGCACATTTTTTCCAGCGCTTCTTCAGCGGTGCCGATGGTGCGCATGCAGTGGTGAATACGGCCAGGTCCAAGGCGCCCTTGCGCGATCTCGAAGCCGCGGCCTTCGCCCAGCAACATGTTCGATGCCGGAATGCGGACATCCTTCAATTCGATTTCCATATGGCCATGCGGCGCATCGTCATATCCAAACACAGGAAGGTGACGCAGGATTTTAACGCCCGGCGAGTCGAGCTCCATCAGCACCATCGATTGCTGCGCATGACGCTTGGCTTCGAAATCGGTCTTGCCCATGACAATCGCGATTTTGCAGCGCGGGTCGCCCGCACCTGATGACCACCACTTCACGCCGTTGAGGACATATTCGTCGCCTTCACGGCGAATCGATGTTTCGATGTTGGTTGCATCTGACGACGCAACGGCTGGCTCAGTCATCAAAAAGGCCGAACGGATTTCGCCGTTCATCAGCGGGATCATCCACTTTTCTTTTTGCTCTGCGGTTCCGTAACGCAGGAACACTTCCATATTGCCGGTGTCAGGTGCGGAGCAGTTATACACTTCGGATGCAAAACCGATGCGGCCCATTTCTTCGGCGCACAGGGCATATTCCATGTTGGTCAGGCCGGGGCCATCGAAATGGATGCTGTCGTCGACATGCACGCGGCCCGACGTTGGCGGCATGAACAGGTTCCAAAGACCAGCGGCCTTCGCCCGTGCCTTTTCCTCTTCGACGACTTGAAGCACTTTCCAACGGTCGCCCACGGCCTGTTCGGCGTAATAATCGGCAACGCGTGGACGCAGGAAGCGTTCGTTATGGTCGCGAATGCGGTCCCGCCAGTAAGTTTGCTTGTCGGTGAGATCGAAATTCATGACTCAGTTCCTCTTCCATATTTAATTGAATAGTTAACTGGCAGACTCTGCCGATGTGTTCAAGGCGCGCAAGCGTTCATTATGACTTTCACGCGAAATTGGGAAATGCCGCAGGATAAGAACGCCCGTAATTCCAAGGATGGCCACTACGCCCATATAATATAAAGCAAGCCCATCAAGGACAGCGACATCAACTTGGCCCGGCTTTGCATTTTGCGGGAACTGGGCAAAGCTCAATATCATGCCGGCGGCAAAGGTGCCGATACCAACGGCGCATTTCTGCATGAAGAAATAGCCTGCGAAAAACAGACCTTCGGAACGCCTGCCGGTTTCTTGCTGCGATGCCTCCACGACATCGGCCATCATTGACGACGTCAGCATCATCATGCCGATTGCGGTACTGTTGGAAAATATGAGGAAGGAAAACATGAAGGCAACCGACGGGTCCGATGGCCCACCGGGCACAAGGTCAAGCAGCCAGCTCGCGTACAAAGCGGTGTTGAAGCTGAGCGATAGCAAGGCAAGCAGGATCGCGCCGTTTTTCTTACCAAGGCGCGCAGAAAGCGGCGGAACAATGAAAAATGCAACGATGACCGTGCCGAACAGGAGAAGTGCATAATAGAGCATCTCCATCTGCTGTAGCTGCCACAGAAACGCGAGCTGATAATTGCTGAGTGCAAAGGTGAGGCCCTGATTGATAAGGGCAAACAAAGCGGCCGATACCAACCAGAGGAAAGCTTTGTTGGACAGGGTTGCCTTTACCTCGGCCAGCGCATGGCAAAGGCCTGCGCCGCGCGGGGCAGGCGGGGATTGTTTGGCCACATGGCGGTGCTGGCCTAGTGCTGAAATCAAAACTGCGCCCGTCATCATCAACGCGCCCCAGACGGAGTAAGAATCATAGCCGTCGGGGTCGCTCACACCCTTTTCGCCCGCAAAAAATATGCCATAGGCGAAAATCAGCATCAGCAAGCCGCCCGCCCAGCCGAACAGGAACCGATAGCGCATCAATCGCGTGCGCTCATCATAATCGCCCGTCAGTTCTGGCACCAAAGCGATCGACGGCACTTCGCACATCGCAACAAATGTGCGCGCCAATACCGCGGTGCAGAACAACCAGATGATCGTTCCGGTCTGCCCCATTTCGGGCGGGTGCCACAGCAGCAACCAGATAATGCCGAGCGGGATTGCGGCGCCGTATAACCATGGAAGGCGTCGGCCCCATTTGCTTTGCGTGCGGTCGGACAGCTCGCCAATGATAGGGTCGGCAAAGGCATCGAAAATCAGCGCCGCCATAATGACAGTGCCGACAAGTCCTGCATCAATGCCCAGCACCTGATTATAGAAAATCAGCAGAAATACTGAAAAGCCATTGTCCTTCACGCCATAGGCGACGGAGCCTAGGCCATGCATGACCTTCAACGATCGGGGAAGTGGGACTGCTTGGGCCATGGAAAGTTAAATGACGCTCCGCGAAAGGGTACTTTTTCCGTCGAATCGCACGTTGTTTCTCTCCTGTTTCCTGCCTTCATGCTAGGCCCGCTTCTTGGCCTGTCAATCGCGATGCAAATGACGTTACGGCATGCTTCGCTCACCGATAAGCGCTTGCGTTTCTGCGCGTGACCGCCCAAAAATTCATCAAGCAATTAAATTAGGAGAGCATGATGTCCGACCTTGAAACTTTCCGCGCCGAAGCGCGCGCCTGGCTGGAGGAAAACTGCCCAGCTGAAATGCGCACGCCTGCCAAGGGTGACGAAGATGTCTGCTGGGGTGGCCGCAATTTTGTGTTCCAATCCGAAGCGCAAAAGCTTTGGCTCGAACGTTGCGTGGCCAAGGGTTACACCGTGCCCGATTGGCCCAAAGCTTATGGTGGCGCAGGCCTTAGCCCGCAGGAAACCAAAGTCTTGCGTCAGGAAATGGCAAAGCTTGGCTGCCGTTCGCCGCTGAACAGCTTTGGCATATGGATGCTTGGGCCCGCACTGCTGAAGTTCGGCACCGAAGAGCAGAAAGTGCATTATATGGGCCAGATCGCGCGCGGCGAAATCCGCTGGTGCCAGGGCTATTCCGAACCCGGCTCGGGCAGCGATCTTGTATCGATGCAGACCTTTGGCGAAGACAAGGGCGATCATTGGGTCGTCAATGGCCAGAAAATCTGGACATCTTATGCGGACAAGGCCGATTGGATTTTCTGCCTCGTGCGTACCGACAAGACCAACAAATATCAGGGCATCAGCTTCCTGTTGTTCGACATGGAAACGCCCGGCGTTACGACCAAGCCCATTAAGTTGATTTCGGGCAATTCGCCATTCTGCGAAACATTCTTCGACAATGTCGTGGTGCCCAAGCATCAGATCGTGGGCGAATTGAACCGCGGATGGGATGTCGCGAAATATCTGCTCGGGCATGAGCGCGAGATGATTTCGGGCATGGGCGGCGATGGCGGCGTGACCTCCATCGGTGCGGCGATGAAGGCTGTATTGACCGAAGAACCCGTGCTGCGCGCACAAATGGCATTGTTCGATGTCGAGAACCTGACGTTCCGTGCACATGGCGAACGGTTCATGGACGAATGGAAAACCGGCAAGGCGCATCCTGCTTATTCCAACCTGATGAAATATGTCGGGACCGAGCTGAATAAAAAGCGCAACGAACTGGTGATGTCGATTGGCGGAACGCAGGCGCTTGAATGGGAAAGCGAACGGGCCAATGGCGGGTCAAAGGCACGCAATTGGTTGCGGACCAAAGCCAACTCGATTGAAGGCGGCACCAGCGAGGTGATGCTGAACGTCGTATCCAAACGCATCCTCGAAATGCCGGGAGCTTAAGACCATGGCGATGACATTGAACGACGACCAGAATATGCTGCGCGAAAGCGCGCGCGACTTCATGGCGAGCGAAGCCCCCGTCACCCATTTCCGCAAATTTCGCGACATGGGTTGCAAGGATGGTTTCAGCCACGGCCTGTGGAAGCAGTTTGCCGAAATGGGCTTCACCGGCATCCTCATTCCCGAAGCAGAAGGCGGCATGGGCATGGGCCAGATTGAGGCGGGAATCGTGCTGGAAGAAATTGGCCGCAACCTGTCACCTTCACCATTTCTGACAACATCGGTTGCCGCTGTTGAGGCGTTGAAACTGGCTGACAAGGCGATGCGTGACCGCTGGTTCCCCGGCATTTTGGCGGGCGAAACGGTTATCGGCATTGCCATTGAAGAAGGCGTAAAGCACCGGCCCGAAAAAATTGCCTGCGTTGCCGAACGCAGTGGCAATGGCTTCAAACTGACCGGACACAAGCAATTTGTCGTGCAAGGCACGTCGTCGGACATGCTGATCGTCGCCGCACGGACCGCAGGCGCGGTGGGAGAGACCGACGGCCTGACATTGTTCGCCGTCGACAAGGATGCGGCGGGCATGTCGATGGAGGCGGCACGGCTTGTCGATTCCGCAATGGCCGCACATGTGAAACTCGACGGTGTTCAGGTGAATGCCGACGCAGTCATTGGTGACGTTGACGGCGGCTGGGCTGTGCTTTCCAAAATGCTGGACGCTGGCCGCGTTGGTGCGGCGGCGGAAATGGTTGGCGTTGGCACAGGCGCCATGGACATGACGTTCGATTATCTGAAAACCCGCAAGCAGTTCGACCGCGTCATCGGTGAGTTCCAAGCGCTTCAACACCGCGCCGCGCATCTTTATGGTGAAATGGAAGGCGCGCGTTCGATTGTGCTGAAGGCGCAATCGTTGATGGATGAAGGCCATGCCAAGGCTGAACTTTATGTTGCGGCAGCCAAGGCGAAAGCAGGGCTCGCATGCAATCTTGCGGTACGTGAAGGCGTTCAAATGCATGGCGGCATTGGCATGACCGATGAATATGACATCGGCCTCTATATGAAGCGCGACCGCGGGCTGAACGAATTTTTCGGCGATGCATATTATCACGCAGACCGCGTGGCGACGATGAACGGTTATTGAGACGGATTGGAAAAAGAACCGTAGCCCTGAGCCGTCAAGGCGCAGCCTTGGCGAAAGTCGAAGGGCGTTGAGAGGTCTGCGCAACCGCTGGTTGGCACCCTTCGACGGACGCAGTCGCGGTGCGACTGCTGCTCAGGGCTACGGTTAATACGGCTTATTTTGTAAAAGGATTAGACATGGACATTCAAACTTTATTCAACCTCAATGGCCGCGTTGCGCTGGTCACCGGCGGATCGCGCGGCATCGGCAAGATGATTGTCGAAGGCTATTTGAAAGCAGGCGCGGCACGCGTGTACATCAGCGCGCGCAAGGTGGACCAAATCGAAGAAACCGTTGCCGAATTTGGCAATCAGGTCATTGGCCTGCCTTGCGATCTGTCGACCGTTGACGGTTGCCTTTCACTCGCCGCACAAATCGCCGAGCGTGAGGAAAAGGTCGACATTCTGGTGAACAATGCCGGTGCTGCATGGGGCGCCGACTTTGGCCAATTCCCCGAAGCCGGCTGGGACCGCGTGATGGACCTGAACGTCAAATCCTTGTTCTTCCTGACGCAAGCTTTGCATCCGCAGTTGAAAGCAGCAGCGACATTTGATCGGCCCGGCAAGGTCATCAACATCGCGTCGATTGACGGCCTGCGCATCAACCCATGGCAAACCTACAGCTATCAGGCATCAAAGGCCGCGGTCATTCACCTGACCCGCCGTTTGGCCGCCGAGCTGGTCAAGGACAACATCCTTGTGTCGGGTATTGCGCCGGGTGCATTCCAGTCGGACATGAACAAAGCGGCGCGTGATCATGCCGATGCTGTCGGCAAAAATATTCCGTTCCCGCGCATCGGTACACCCGAAGACATGGCGGGACTCGCGATTTTCTTGGCGGCGCGTGCGGGCGATTATATCGTTGGCGAGACAATTGCGTGCGACGGCGGCATCGTGAACGCATCGCTTCCCGGTAATGGAATTGCGCCTTAACGGCTTTTTTTATTCGTACATTCGAATGCATTTGACGCATTTCTAAGGAAATTAGGGTGAGTTGCAAAACATGCAACTCACCCCATTCTTTTCGCAATTGCAGCATAAACGCGCCGCCCCTATTTGGGCGTCAACGGCAAGCGATTGTCGAGACACATTGACCGGGCGGCTCTCCTCCTCCTCTCTCCCTCGCCCCCGGACAATATTACGGCCTCCATGCACAGCGTGGGGGCCGTTTCTCTTTCACCCCCAAAGTTGTTCTCCATTTTGTCCACCGCGAAGTGGTCCGCCTGTGGATAACTCGCCTTTTACCGCTTTGTGCGACTCGAAAAGCATGAGACCTTCAAGTCATCAGGCAGACGCCCTTCGACGCAAAGTGGAACCGGAAACGGGAAAACAGAGCGGAACAGAGTGGATGCAGGATCACCAAATCAGCAGGCAATCGGTCGCAAGACTGGAAATGTGGCAGAGGCGGTGGGTACGAAGACAACGAATATCATGTGCGGCTGATCGCAAGAAAAGCAACGCCAGATAGGATACCCAAGGTACCAAGGTGAACTGAAATGACTTTCGGGTCAGATTGGGGAACCGGACGTCAGAACGCGGAAAGAATGGCCCCAGTGGCCAAGGACTTCCAAAATCAGACGCAGTGGGCGCTGGTAGCAATACCAGCGCCCATTTATTTTATGTGGCACAAAAATCGCCGCATCGCTAAGGCCGTTTCATGTCTGAAATCACGCCCCAAATCGTCGCCGACCATGGTCTTAATGAAGAAGAATATGCGCGCATTTTGCACGCCATGGGCCGTGTGCCCAATATGGTCGAACTCGGCATATTTTCGGTGATGTGGTCGGAACATTGTTCCTACAAATCCTCACGCATTCATTTGAAGAAACTGCCGACACAGGCGCCTTGGGTCATTTGCGGCCCCGGTGAGAATGCCGGCGTTATCGATATTGGCGAAGGCCCGAACGGCAGCAAGCTTGCCGCGATTTTCAAAATGGAATCGCACAACCACCCATCGTACATCGAACCTTATCAGGGTGCAGCGACGGGCGTTGGCGGCATTTTGCGTGACGTGTTCACAATGGGCGCGCGCCCTGTGGCGAATATGAACGCCCTGCGCTTCGGACGCCCTGACCATCCCAAGATGAAGCATCTTGTGCAGGGCGTGGTTGCGGGCATTGGCGGCTATGGCAATTGTGTTGGCGTGCCCACCGTGGGCGGCGAAACGAATTTCCACCCGGCTTATGATGGCAATATCCTTGTCAACGCCATGACCGTTGGCGTCGCGGATCAGGACAAGATTTTCTATTCGGCCGCAACCGGCCTTGGCAACCCGATTGTCTATGTCGGATCGAAAACGGGCCGCGATGGCATTCATGGCGCGACCATGGCATCGGCGGATTTTGGCGCAGACATCGAAGAAAAGCGCCCGACGGTTCAGGTGGGTGATCCATTCACCGAAAAGCTGCTGATTGAGGCATGCCTTGAACTGATGGCGTCGGACGCGATTGTCGCGATTCAGGATATGGGCGCGGCTGGCCTGACCAGCTCAAGCGTCGAAATGGCGACCAATGGTAAGGCGGGCATCATCCTCGACATGGACAAGGTGCCATGCCGCGAAGAGGGCATGACCCCCTATGAAATGATGCTGTCGGAAAGTCAGGAGCGCATGCTCATGGTGCTCAAGCCCGGCCGCGAGGAATTCGCGAAGGCCATTTTCGACAAATGGGAACTGGATTTCGCGGTCATCGGCGAAGTTACCGACACGGGCCATATGGTGCTGACGTGGAAGGGCGAGGTCGTCTGCGATATTCCGCTTGGACCATTGGCCGAAGACGCGCCTCTGTACGACCGCCCCGCGGCGTCAAAGGAAGAATATAAGGCATGGGCCAACGTCAAACCGCTTGGCGATGTACCCTCCAGCACCGACATCGGCGCAGATTTGCTCAAGCTGATGGCAAGCCCGGATATCGCGTCACGTGCGTGGATTTGGCAGCAATATGATAGCCAGGTCGGCGGCGACACGGCGCAGCTTTCGGGCGGTGATGCGGCCGTCGTGCGCATTCACGGCACCAACCGCGCGCTGGCGATGAGCACCGATTGCACCCCGCGTTATTGCTATACTGACCCGTATGAAGGCGGCAAGCAAGCGGTTGCCGAAACCTATCGCAACATCAGCGCGGTCGGCGCAACGCCGCTTGCGATCACCAACTGCCTGAACTTCGCCAACCCGCAGCGCCCCGAAATCATGGCGCAAATCGTCGGCTGCCTCGAAGGGATGGGTGACGCGTGCCGCGCGCTCGATTACCCAATCGTGTCGGGCAATGTCTCGCTCTACAATGAAAGTAAGGCCACCGGCGGTGGCAGCGCAATTTTGCCGACGCCAGCCATTGGCGGCGTGGGTGTGCTTGAAGACGTCGGCAAGATGGCAACGATTGGGTTTAAAACCGACGGCGACGGCATTTTCGTCATTGGCCATAATAATGGACATCTTGGCCAGTCATTATGGCTGCGCGAGCTGCATGGCCGCGAAGACGGCGCCGCACCATCGGTCGACCTCGGCCAAGAACGCGCGCACGCAGAATTTGTCCGTCAGCTGATTCAAGATGGCAAGGTCAATGCGGTGCATGACGTTGCCGACGGTGGTTTGCTCGTGGCCTTGACCGAAATGGCGTTGGCCAGCGGCAAGGGATGTGCGCTCGAAGAAATCGGCGACGCCTTCACGGCGTTTGGCGAAGATCAGGCGCGCTATATTGTGACCAGCGCCGCTGCCGACCAAATACAGGCCGCAGGCATACCGATGACGCGGATTGGTACCGTTGGCGGAACGTCAGTTGCAGGGCCGGGCTTTGACGTGCCCATCGCAACATTGCGCACTGCGCATGACAGCTTCTTTAAGGACTGGATGGAAAGCTAAAGCTTAACACCAATCCGTCACGCGCGTTCGCCTGTTGTTAAACGGCAGGCGCCAGCAGATTATACGGATCAATACCGCCCGAACGCATCGCGGCATGCGCAGCTTTGTAGGTCACTGGCTCCGCGATCCCCAAACGCTTGCGTGCGTCGGCCAAAGGCTCGCGTAACAAGGCGGCGATATCTTCCTGAGCGATGTTCTTCGCGGCTTTGCCGATACGATAGCCTTCGTGGACGGCTTTCATAATCGGCGCAGATTTTGCGACGCGATATTTCAGTTCCAATCCGCCTGCATAGGCAATGAAGCCAACGCCCAGATTGTGGTTCTGCGCATAGGTAAAACCAAGCACGCATTGTTCGCCCAGCGCGTCGCGGCCATAGCCGGTCAGGATGTGCAACATGTCATGGGTATCGCGCAAGCGGTCGCCATAACGTTCAACCACATCGCCGAAATCGGGATAGGATGTCCGGAATTGGGCATATTCCGCCTCAAGACCCGCCGCACTCAAACCTTCGCGCTCCATAAATTCGACATAGGCACGGCCAACGGTACCCGCTGGCAGTTTCTTGATGCTGTCATGGTCATCGAGCATGTCGATGAGGCGCTCATTGCTTTCGAGCAATGCCTTACCCTTTGGGGTTTCCCAAAACTTCCGCGCCATTTCGCCGAACTTGCGGCCGCTGAGCGCCGCAATGATGTGAAACACCTGCTCTGTGTCTTCTTTGTTGGCGATCAGCTTACGAAAATGACGCCACGCTTTCAGCGGCTGAATCTTTGCAGGGGGGCGATCAGGATGCGAGAAATACAGTTCGGTCATGGCGAATCCAAAGCTATTTGTACGATAAGAATATGCACTACCTACATTTGTGTCAATAACAAAAACTTAACGCGCTGGACGGGTTTCGCGGACTTCTGTATTAATCGAATAACACAGGGGGCGTTATGCAGACATCGGAAAGCAGATACATCACGCTGGACGCCATGCGCGGCTTTGCGGTGATGGGTATATTGGCGATGAATATCATCGGCTTTGCGATGCCCGAATGGGCCTATATCACTCCTGCGGCTTATGGCGGTGAAACCTTTGCCGACCAAATGGCGTGGCTGTTCTCGTTTGTGTTCATCGACGGCAAAATGCGCGGGCTGTTCTCTTTGTTGTTCGGCGCGAGCCTGATTTTGATAACGGAGCGTGCATCGTCCAATGGCGAAAGCGCGGCGCAGGTGCATTATCGGCGCATGGCGTGGCTCGCTGTCTTTGGCCTCGTGCATTATTTCTTCATTTGGTTTGGCGACATATTGTTCCTTTACGCCATGGCCGGGATGGTCGCATTTCTGTTCCGCGACTGGGCGCCCGTGCGTTTGGTCAAATGGGCGCTGATTATCTTCAGCATTGGGCTTGTCTTTTGGGGGCTGCAATTTGGCGGGCTGCAAATCCTGCAATATATGGCGACCCAGCCCGACGCGTCGGCGGATTTGGTGCGGCAATATAATGACGTGAAATCGAGCCCTGATTTCAGCTTTGATATCCCGGCGCAGGTCGATCTGCACCGCGGGCCGTATCTACAGATTGTCGCGGACAAGCTGGCCGATTGGCCAGCCCTGTTTGGCATGATCTTGATGTCGCTAGCCGAAACGCTGCCGCTGATGATGGTCGGCATGGCTATGAACAAAAGCGGGTTCATTTTGGGTAGTTGGTCGCCCGCGGATTACCGCCGCTGGGCATGGCGGCTGGTGCCGGCTGGTCTGATCGCGACCGGCCTGCTCGCATTGTGGATGATCGTCAGCCAATATGATGCGGTTACGGCGCTCGCGATTATCTTCTTTTGGGGTGCGATACCGCGTCTCATGCTGACCATCGGATATGCGGCGGTGCTGATTTTGCTCATCGCCCGTTTTGGCGGAAGTCCTGTGTTGTCGCGTGTCGCCGCCGCCGGACGCGCGGCCTTTACCAATTATCTCGGCACCAGCATCATCATGACGACCATTTTCTACGGCTATGGCTTTGGCCTGTTCGGCGAAGTTAGCCGTCTTGGTCTGTGGGCATATGTGCTGACGATGTGGGCGGTGATGCTTTCATGGTCGCAACCATGGCTGAAACAATATCGTTATGGCCCGTTGGAGTGGCTGTGGCGCAGCCTGGCCCGCGGGCAGATGCAGCCGATGCGTCGCTGAACGAAAGGTTTCAGCCCAAGCGCATTCCGCCAAGGGCGTTGCGTTGGGCGGCCGCCACCGGACGGCGCTCGACCAAGGGGCTGGTTTCGGCTTCGAGCGCCGACACTGTCGCTTCGAACGTCGGGCGCAGGCGAACGACCTTTTCAACGAGTTCAGACGGGTCGATCTGGATTTCGACATAATGCCGGGCGGCGACTTCAATTTCTTCGGCCAATAATGCCAAGCGATTCGCGCCAAATTGCCATGCCTCGCCTTTTAATGTGTGCGCAGGCATCACCAGCTTTGCCGAATCTTTCAGGCGCATGGCTTCTTCGATTGCGGCCACCGATTTCGTGCCGTCTTCAAGGAAATAGCCCAATATGCGCACAAAGCCTGCACCCAAGAGGTTGCGGGTTTCGCCAAAAGCGTTCCAGTCAATCAGTCCATCCGGATCGTTCGTCAACTATTTGCTCCCGGGACACGGAAATACGGTCCAGCACGACAGTACATCGGAAGAAGTAAACAGAGCGTTGACGTAGCTTCGCGGCAGACCGCGCTGCGTGCGTGCTTAATCCGCGAAGGGGTTCTTTGATGAACGGAAATTGATGCGCACGGGTACGGCACCGAAATCCAAATCGCGGCGAATACCGTTGAGCAAATAGCGCGCATAGCTGGCGGGCAATTCGTCGGTCCGGTTGCCGAAAATCACGAACGTCGGCGGGCGGTTGCGCGCCTGCGTCATGTAGCGCAATTTGATCCGCTTGCCGCCGGGGGCAGGTGGCGGGTTTGCCGAAATCGCGGCTTCGAACCAACGGTTGAGTATGCCGGTGGGCACGCGCTTGTTCCACGCCTCACGCGCGTCAAACGCGGCCGATATCATCTGGTCCAGCCCCTTGCCGGTCAGCGCAGACACGGCAATCATCGGAACGCCCTTCAACTGCGACAGGCCTTCTTCCAGCGCGGCACGAATGCCTTTGAACAGGCCGCTACCGTCGACGGCCACATCCCATTTGTTAATCGCGATAATCAGCGCGCGGCCTTCTTGAATGACATGGTCGGCAATTTTCAGGTCTTGGACTTCCAAACCCTTGGTTGCGTCCAAAAGCAATACGACGACTTCGGCAAAATCGATGGCGTGGCGGGCATCGGCGACCGACAGCTTTTCAAGCTTGTCCTGCACCTTGGCGCGCTTGCGCATCCCTGCCGTATCGATCAGGCGCACGCGCCGTTCGGTCAGCATCGGGGGGATATTGCCTTCTTCATCGGGCTCGCGCTCTTTCGGGCTTGGGTCGTTCCAGATCCAGTCGACCGAAATACTGTCGCGGGTAATCCCGGCCTCAGGGCCGGTAATCAAACGGTTTTCACCCAAAATCTTGTTAATGAGCGTTGATTTGCCTGCGTTCGGGCGGCCAACAATGGCCATCTTCAATATCGCGTCCGGTGCTTCGGGGTCGGGCACTTCAAATGCACCGCCGTCAATATGCGGCAACAGCGACTGGAACAGGTCGGCCATGCCTTCGCCATGTTCGCCGCTGATCGCAATCGGGTCGCCAAAGCCAAGCGCGTAGCTTTCCAATATGCCGTTATCGCCCTGCTTGCCCTCGGCCTTGTTCACGGCCAAAACGACGGGTGTCGCGCTGCTGCGCAGCCAACGGGCGATTTCTTCATCAAGCGGGGTGACGCCGACACGACCATCGATCAGGAACAGCGCAACCTGCGCGCCTGCAATCGCGGCTTCGGTTTGCATCCGCATCCGGCCGGGCAGGGTATCGGGATCTTCATCCTCATAACCTGCGGTATCGACAATGGTGAATTCAAGATCGAACAAGCGACCTTCGCCCTCACGCCGGTCGCGCGTGACGCCAGGCGTATCGTCGACAAGCGCCAGCTTCTTGCCAACCAAACGGTTGAACAAAGTTGACTTGCCGACATTGGGCCGACCGATAATGGCTACCGTCGGCAACATGCCGGCATTACTCCTTTAAAGACTTAGCCCCGGAACGCGGAAATGCGGCCGGAATCGTCCAAGATATACAATGTGTTGTTCGCCACGATCGGGGCGAGCGACACGTCATTTTTGACGTCGAATACTTCAGTGGCGGCGCCTTCTTCGGGGGAAATCGACCAGATCGCGCCATGCGAATTGGCCACGATCAAACGGCCACCGGCGAGGATTGGACCATACCAGCTGATCGGGCCCTTTTTCTTCTTTTCATTTTTGAAACGCTGCAGCTTCGAAATCCACCGGACCTTGCCGCTCGAACGTGCAACGCACAAAAGCTTTGCCTCATCCGTCATCACAAATACCCAGTCGCCCACGGCGACAGGTGTTGAAATGCCGGCAATGTTGATTTCCCAAATGCGCTGGCCGCTGACCAGTTCATAGGATGCCATACGGCCGCCCTTGCCGAGCGCAAAGACGCGGCCACGGTCAATGACGGGATCGGCGTCAATATCGGTCAACGTCGATACAGATGTCGACATGGCCGTGCGCGACAATGTGTCGCTCCACAGGCTGCGGCCATTTTCATAACGATAGGCGGCAAGCTCACCACTAGAATAGCCAGCGATCACGGTGCCTTGTGCCGCCGCAGGTGCGCCAACGCCAAAGATGCCCGATGCGGCAACGGGGCCAGCTTCGTTCCATTGGGGTTCACCGTCGCTTTGACGCAAAGCGTAAATCTGATTGTCCTGGGTCATGACATATAGATTGCCATTGGACAGTGTCGGCGCACCGCGCAGCGGCCCGGCAGGACGTTTTTTCCAAACCAGCGCGCCGGTATCGGCGGCAAGCGATGCAACATCGCCAACGCCGTTGGTCGCAAACACATTGGTGGCAGTTGCGCTTACGCCGCCGCCATAGCGTGATGACTTGCCATCATTTTTGACTTCAAGCGCATTGCTCCAGATTTGCGCGCCGGTATTGGCGTCAAAGGCCGTGACCCGCGCCGTGGTGTCGACAACATATAGGCGGCCGTCGCTCATCACCGGGCTCGCGGCGAGGCGCGCGCGCGGGTTGGCGCCCGTTACGCTTGCGGTCCAGACGCGCGACAGACCTTGGCCCAGTTCAACATGGCCGGGTGATTTTGATGCGTTGCCGCCGGGCTGCGCCCATGCTTCGTTGATATTTGCAGGTGGCAAGGTCACCGCAACATTGGCCAGCGCGGCGTCAATGTCCGTATCGCGCTCGGTGCCCAATATGGCGACGCGGCTGCCGACGGTCGGGGTGTTGTTTTTCTTTCCGGCATCGCCGCGCACGCCGTCCAAAACGGCACAGCCGCCAAGGGTGGTGGATGCAGCGAGGACCAATAAAAGCTTAGTGACAGTCTTCAATTTCACTCTCCCTTGGAGGCGGTTTCATCCGCCTTCGATGCCGCATTGCGCTTTGCGTCAACCTGAACAGTATCTACGCCAAGCGCGCCAGCCATTTGTTGCGAACGGCTGCGCAGCGACTCCGGCAGGTCCTCCTGCTTTGCAATCTGGGCAAAAATCGGGCCAGCTAAATTGTCCTTACCCATTTTTATATAGGCCAAAGCCGTCAGTTCACCCGCGCTGCCGAACCATGCATTGCCGGGGGTCGCAAGTGGCTTCAACCGGTCAATAACCTGTTGCGGCGGGATCGAATCAAACTCGGCGCTGACTTGGCGAATGAGTGCGAGATCGCGGAATGTCTGCGGCAGGCTGCTGTCTGCGGCGACCTTTGCATATATTGCGACCGCTTTCTTGGTCTCACCGTCTTCGCCAAGCAAATTGGCTTCGACCAGTTGCGCCATTGCGCGATATCCCGGTTGGTCCGCCTTGGCGAGTGTCGCGAGCTGCGCGCGTGCTTCTTTTTCCTGACCGGCGCGCAATTTGTCCATCGCGTCAACGAACAGTTCGCTTTGCAAGTCAGCCGCAGCCTGCTTTTGGTTGTGATAGACAATCCAGCCACCAAAAGCGAGCAAGCCTGCCGCAATTGCGGCCAATAACCAGCGTCCGTAACGTGTCCAGAAACTGGTAAGATCGCTTGCGCGGACGGCATCATCCACTTCGCGCAGAAACGCTTCGTCGCTTCCGCTCCGGTCTTTTTCAGGGCGCTGTTCTGTCGGTGTCAAAGCCAAGAGGGCCTCCGATTATAAATAGTCTTGATCAGTTGGAGCCGTCCTTAGCCCGACTTGGCTGGATAGGCCAGCCTGCTTTACGCAGGTTGGTACAGCTGTTCGGGTCCGGGGAAGCTGCGGTCACGCACGCCAGCGGCATATTCGCGTACAGCGTCTTCAACGCTGACGCCCATATTGCCGAATTTTTTGACGAACTTTGGCACGCGGTCGAACAGGCCCAGCATGTCTTCGGCGACCAAAACTTGCCCGTCGCATTGCGCGGACGCACCAATGCCAATCGTCGGGCAGGCAACTTTCTGCGTAATTTCAATGGCGATATGCTCAAGCACGCCTTCGATCACCATCGCAAAGGCACCGGCATCGGACATGGCGATGGCATCTTCGACAATCGATTTGGCTTCTTCGGGGCTCTTGCCGCGCACGCCATAACCACCAAGGATGTTCACGGCTTGCGGTGTCAGGCCGACATGCGCCATCACCGGAATGCCGCGTGACGTCAGGAACTCGACCGTCGGAGCCAAAACCTTGCCGCCTTCCAACTTGACCGCAGCAGCGCCGGTTTCCTTCAACAGCCGCGATGCATTCACAAATGCCTGCTCGGCTGAGGCTTCGTAAGACCCAAAGGGCATGTCGACGATCACGGCGGCGTGATAGCTGCCGCGCACAACCGCTGCGCCATGCGCGGCCATCATTTCCATCGTCACCGCCACGGTATGCGGCAGACCGTAAATCACCTGACCCAGCGAGTCGCCGACGAGCAGCATATCGCAATGCGGGTCCATCAATTGCGCCATACGCACGGTGTACGCGGTCAGCATGACGAGCGGTTCTTGGCCCTTTTGCTGACGGATGCGCGGCACAGTCAGCCGCTTCATCGGCGAAGGCGTCGGGTTCGCACGGCTGGTTGATGTGTCGAACGTGAGCGTTTTTGAATTTGTAGACATGGGTGAAGGACTTAGCCGCTAAACGCACCGCACGAAAGGAAGAACGGGCGACATGTATGTTATATTTGACTCAATGTTAAAAATAACTAACATTAAGTGCGAATCACATAACATGGAGTGGAAGCATGTCGTTTCGCGAAAAATTATACTGGGGTCGTGTGTCCCTTATCGTTCTTTGCTGGGGCTATTATTTTGTAAGCTTTGGTTTGGCGGCTCAGGGCGCTGCGATAGATGTTCCCGAATATCAAAGCTTGTTTTTCAAAATAGGATTGCTGTCGGTTTTCTTGTTTTTAGGGGTAACGGCAATCTTATCGGTATATGATCGAAAAAGCGCGCGCCAGAATGAAGATGAGCGGGACCGTGCGATTGAACAACATAGTGCCCGGATATCTTACTACGTCCTAATTGCGGGCTGCTTTTTGGTATTGTCACTTCTATTTTCGGGCTTCGATGGTTTCATGACGTTCAACATTTTGCTCGCGGTTGTTGTCATAGCCGAGCTTATACGTGCATCACTAAATTTGGTTGGGTACCGCCGGGGAAATTAAACGACGCCGCCGCTGCAGGTGGGCGAATTCAGCAAAAATGATCAGGATATAGGAGCGACGTATATGTCATTTCGCGAGAAAATTCACTGGATTGCGTTGGTCGGATTGCTGTCCGCTTTCGGCTGGTATTTCCTGAGCTATCCTTGGGAAATCGCGAATTCGCCCAAGGGAATGTACATTGCGGTGTGGATGTTGCTGCCGGTGACGATCATCTTTTTGGTACCAATGGTCGCGGGGGCCGCCTTTTTTGCGATCCGCTCACCGAAGGACGCTGATCTGAAAGAAGACGAGCGCGAAAAGGGCATCCATCTGAGGGGAACCCATCTGGCCTATTACCCCTTGGCCATAGGCGTTCAGCTGAATATCTTCGTACTCATCAATGGACTCAATTATGGGTACGCCGTGACCATCCTTATCGCGACATTGGTTATTGCCGAACTCATTCGCGTGGGGTCGCAGTTATATTATTATCGCCGTGGCTACTGACCCGATGGCCCAAACACCCTTCACCAACGACATCAGGACGCTGCGGTTCCTCGCCGGGGAGATGACGCAGGGCGATTTGGGCGACAAGGTGGGCGTGACGCGCCAGACGATCGCCGCCATTGAGCAGGGCAAATATTCACCCTCGCTTGAGGTCGCGTTTCGCATCGCGCATGTCTTTGGAAAGCCGCTTGAAGAGGTTTTCCAGTGGCAGCGGGACTGACGCGGCTGGCCTAAACGTTATTGGCCTGATCGTTACTGGCCCCGTGCCGAAACAGCCTCTGCGACATTATCACTGAAAATGCCGTCAATGCCCGTGGCCAAAAACGCCTTCATCTCGGCCTGAACATCGCCAATGCCGCGCGGGTCGATGCCTGATTTTTGCGCCAATGGCAGGAAGTAATTTTCGCGGCGGAATGTCCATGGGTGGACCGCAAGACCGACCTTATGCGCATCGGCCACAAGCGTCGTGGGCGTGCCCAGATTGCCGATCAACGTGCGCGGGATGACCATGGCCTTGTTCGGGCCAACGCCATCGGCATAGGTCGCAACAATTTTCAGCCCCTCGGCAGTGGCCATTTGCGTGTAGGTCATATCGCTGCGGTCGGCGGGGCTGCCGGTTTCATCCATCAGCTGGATCAGCCGCAATTTCGTCTTGGGCCGCAATGCTTTTAGATTTTCGACCTCAAACGATTGGATGAAAATCGGCGCGTCTTTGGTGACATGGCCAAATGCGGTCAGCAGCGCCAGCAACGGCGCCTCATGCGGCAGGCCGATCGACGCGAAATAGCTTGGGTGCTTGGTTTCGGGATAGACGCCGACATTGTGCGCCTTTGCGAGCGTCAGGATCTCTTCAAAGGTCGGGATTTCAAACTGCCCATCAAATGCCATATTATCCCTGCGCAAATGCGGCAGGCGCTCCTTGGCGCGCAGGGTCTTGAGTTCGGCAAGCGTGAAATCTTCGGTGAACCAGCCGGTCATTTTATCGCCATCGATGGTCTTGGTCGTCTTGCGGTCGGCAAATTCGGGCTTGTCGGCAACGTCGGTGGTTTCCGAAATCTCATTCTCGTGCCGCGCGACCAATACGCCGTCTTTCGTCAGCACAAGGTCAGGCTCAATATAATCCGCACCCTGTTCAATCGCGCGCGTGTAGCTTGCGATGGTATGTTCGGGCCGCTCACCCGATGCGCCGCGGTGCGCGATGATGATGACTTGGCCGTTTAAAGGTTTTTCCATGGCGTGGTTCTCCGGTGTCGTGCAGGCGGGCAGTAAGAATAAGGCGATCAAGATGGCGCGCAGGTTTTCCATGCCGCCGTCATGGCCGCGCAGCGTTTCATTATTGCGACAAGACCGGGTCCCATTCGGATTCCTTGAAACCCACCAGCAAAGTCGGGCCGCCTTCGACGACGGGCCGTTTGATCATCGACGGGTTGGCGACCATCAAGGCAATGGCTTTGGCCTCGTCAATGTCAGCCTTGTCGGCATCGGGCAATTTCTTGAAGGTCGTGCCGGCCTTGTTCAGCAGCTTTTCCCAACCAACTTGGCCCACCCAGCGCGCCAGATGTTCCTCGGTCACCCCTGCCTTTTTATAATCATGAAAGGCAAAGCCGACACCGCGCGCATCCAAATAATTCCGCGCCTTTTTGACGGTGTCGCAATTGGGAATGCCGTAGAGGGTGATGTGTGACATGGGTTTCTTTCTGGTTCGCCGTCGTTGGGGGCGCAAAGCGCCCTTTAGTTTTTCTGTGGGGCTTTCGCCTCAGGAAACAATGGCCACGCCAATTGTTGGCCTAAAGTCGCGTCTGGCAGATTCTCTACCCCATAGCTTTGCGGATAGGTGCGGGTGATTTTCGCGGTGCCGAACAGGATGTCCCAAAAGAACAGCAGATTTCCGAAATTGCCTTTATAGTTCACGGCAGGGTCGCTGTAATGACGCCCATGATGGGCATGGTGGGTAGCAGGCGTCGATATCGTGCGTTCAACCACCCACATGACGGGCGAAAGCCATTTGATTTTGAGCAGCTTCGCATCCCAAGCCACATCGCTATGCGCCCCGATGATCACAAGTTGTTTGACCACAACATAGCCAGCATAGACCCAGCCCAAGCCCATGTAGATCAATACGGCCGAGAACCAGATGCTGGGCATCAGCGCGTAATAAAAAATGTTGTTCCGGTAGACCAACCGGATGCTCATATAGCGGGCGTTGTGGTGCGCACGGTGCATATTGTAGAGCCACGCGAAGCTATGCGATGCACGGTGCTGCCAATATTGCATCATATCGTCCAGTATCAGGAACAACCCGATCGCCAAAAATATATTGATACCCGACAACATCCCACGCCATTCGGGACGCAGCGATCCGAGCGCATAGTCGACAAATATCAAAATGGCGGGCTGGGTGAAAACCAACAACAAAACGGTGCTGACCACTTCGACAATGCCGTCGTTACGGGTTTGCTCATTCTTCGAAAAAAGGCGGGTGCGAAATAATTCCAGCAGGCCAAAAGCCACATAAATGGCCAGAACGGCGTAGGTTGAAGTCGGCATCTGGGTCGTGCTTTCTTGGAATGATTACGGTCTAGGCCCAGCACCCATGCATGGACGCGGAAGGCAATAGCAACAGCGATGCGGATGACCAACAAAAAGGCATCATACAAACTAACATAGGTTTTTGATCACTCACAAGCGCGCAGATCAATTTGGTCGCCGTATAAGGTGAAGTTAGCGGTCGCGATGCCCGCATTTCATGCGATACGCTCCTTTACAAGTGTACTTATCGCTTAGGTCAAATGCAGCTCTGGACAATTATACGATTTGAATTCTGGTTAGGATGCCACCAGCCATCCTGAGATCTATTAATCTTCCTGCAATGAAGGAAAAAAACGTGGATGTGCACTTTACCGATTTGATACGACCAAATAGCCTCTTCAACTTCATTGTTTGCATTAACGGGTTTGAGGAATGGCTCGGAAACTCCGATGCCGGTTCTTTGGCTCACGTTGAGCTTGAGATATACACTGGGATTAATTCTCCCACCAATGATGGATTTGCTAAATTCTTTGCGATCAAATTGATATCCTAATTCATGTAGGCAGCAACCCATCAATTTTGTGAAGAATAGTTGAACGAAAATCATATTTTTCCGCGTTTCATATGGAAAAATACGATTCCATCTAAATTTATCACCTTCTTTTATACAATTTCCATTATCAAAAAACCAAGATGATGCCGTTTCCCAAGCTTTGTCATAAGGTTGTGTGACTGTATTATTGCACCTTGCGCACATTGTTTTGCTGAATTTAAAAACTTCGTTTTTAAAGCTGCCAACCCTCTTATTTATTTGGTTTTTCGTGTGAAAAAAGACCGGTTTTTTTTGAGAAACAGGGCCAAGTAGCATTTTCGCATCGGAGCGCTTAAAAATATGCTCGCCAGTTAAATTTTCTGATGACCCACAAATCCAACAACTCACCTGCATTTCTCCTTGAGACTAGGGTCAGATAGGCGTGATGCGACCATTCTCATCACGCGGGTAATCTGCTGTGGCGTTGGTAAATCTGGGCTCTTCATTGAGATGGTAATAGACCTTCCCAACCTGATACGCGCTCCTCCCGATCATCTCCGCCACCTGCTGAAACGACAGCCCACTCAGCACATGCGGTGTTACCATAAAGTGACGAAGGCTGTAAGGTAAGATGTTCCTGACCTACCCCGATCCCCGGCTAGATAGGAAAGCAGCCACGGCAACCGCCCGCGCTACATGGGTGTCACTTATAATGCGCGCGCCGGTCGCCGACGTCGCGCACGCGTTTGCGCCATGCGTGATTAATCTGCGAGGAACGGGCTTGCCGCGCTTAACGGACTGCCTTCAATGTTGAGACCTGCGCGCAGTTGGGGCCTTGGCCGCATCGAAGCGGCGGGCGAGAGGCCATACCACTGCGATAGCGGCTATGCAGGTCAGCGCTCCCAGTGGGCCGATTGCGGCATAGCCGCCAAAACGCTGTGCGATTGCGCCTGCAGCCAGTGACCCCATCGACTGCGCGAGAAGCCAGGTTCCGGTGGTCATCACGGCCAAACGTCCGCTTTCGTCGCAATCATAAGCGAGACCCAGCAACATGGGATAGGTCAGGAACCAACTGACGTAATAGCCCATGAAGGCGGCAGCGAAGGCGATTGGCGTGCCCACGGTGGTCAACAGGGCACAGGTCACCCCGCACGCGCCCAAAACCAAGGCCAGCGGCTTGGCGCGCGTCAGCCGCGTGCTGATCGCGGCAAGCCCTGCATTGCCAAGTGCGCTCGCCAGAGTGGCAAGCGACTGATAGCGACCAAATTCGGTCGCCGGAATGCCGATCGCGTGGGCGGTGCGTTCAATGAAGGGCCAGAGCGCCAGCGTACCAAATGCGAACAATGCCATGGCCGTGAGAACGCGCAGGCCATCCGCGCCTATCGGTGATTTGGGGTCGCGGCTATCACCGTTTGACAGATCCTTCCCGCCAGGAAGCAGCAAAGACATTATCCCAAGGCCAGCGGAGAGCGCAGCGAGGGCCAGAAACATGCCCTCCACCCCGTAACGTGCGCCAACCTGCGGCAGGCCAAGCGCAATCGCTGCAAACAGAACCGTCTGGAACGCAATGCCGAGCGAAATCCAGCGCGCGGGATGGCTTGTTCGCCCCGCCGCAAGGTTGACCGCGGAATTGAGGATGCCAAAGCCGAGCCCGGTCCCGATCCGTCCCATAAGAAGCAGGCCGAAGCTGCCGGTCAGCGCGGACCCTGCCTGAGCGACGATCACCAGCAGGCTTGCCACCAGCGCCAGCAGCCGCGGATCTAACCGCCGCGCGCGTGGCGCGATGATGAACATCGCCGCCGCATAGCTCAGCGTTTCGGCCATGTTCCAAGCCCCCATCGCAAAGGGCGAGAAGCTGAACCGATCGATGAGGCCGCCGACCAGATAGGTCGTGAAATTGTTTCCAAGATGCGCTGCGGTTGACGCCGCGCCTATGCCGATGAACGTGAAGGCAAAGGGGCGCTCCCCCAGCGCGCGCTTAGTCATCAGCCCCTGACCCGCGGGAATCGGGCCATGGCCTCGAGTTCCTCGAGGTCCATATGCGCGCGCACATATTCCTCACCAGCGTTGCGGGGCGGTTGGTAATCCCAAGCCGTGGCCTTGCCGACCGCATTGGCAGCACCCACCACACGGCGAGAGCGCTGGCTCTCGATGACGGCCTTGGTGATGGCATCGAAATCCCACCGCTGCGCAACCTCCGCCCGCAGATCGGCGATCATCTGCGCCAATTCCGGGTCGCCCGCACGGTTGGTCAATTCTTGCGGGTCTTCCGCCAGATTGAAAAGCAAATCAGGGTCGACGCGTGAATGAATGAACTTCCAAGGTCCGCGGCGGATCATCACGAGCGGGGCGATTGTGCCCTCGCCCATATATTCACCTATCACCTCGTCATGCCCGCCCGTCCCGTTGAGGTGCGGCACCAAACTGCGTCCGTCGAAAGGCAATGCTGGATCGACATCCAGCCCGGCGATGTCGAGCAGTGTCGGTACCAAGTCGACCAGCGAGACACTGGCGTCGACCGCGGCGGCACGATAGCGCCCGGGCGCGTGAATGATCAGCGGGATGCGCGCCGCAGCTTCGAAATAGTGCATCTTGTACCAAAGGCCGCGCTCCCCCAGCATGTCGCCATGATCGCCGCAGACGATGACGACAGTGTTGTCCGCCATGCCCGTTTCGCGAAGCGTGTCGAGGATCGCTGCGAACTGGTCGTCGACAAAGCTAATCGATCCGAAATAGGCACGACGCGCCGTACGGATCATGTCGTCGGTTACTTCAGACGCATCAAGGTCGCAGACGTGACGCAGGCGTTCCGAATGCGGATCCTGCTCCACGTCCGCGCGGTTGACGGTCGGCAACGGAATGTCCACACCTTCGTACCGGTTCCAATAGTCTTCATGGATCGCATAAGGATCGTGCGGGTGGGTTAAAGACACCGTCATAAAGAAAGGCCGCTCGTCCTTGTCGCGGGCGATGTCGTAAAGCTTGCGACGGGCCGTAAAGACCACTTCCTCGTCGAAATCGATCTGATTGGTGCGGATCGTCGGCCCGGCCCCCAAAACGGAATCGAGCGAGTGGTACCAGGTCGGCCGTGTTGGAAAATCGGTCCAATCCGGTGTCCAGCCGAAGTCTGCCGGATAAATGTCGGTCGTCAGCCGTTCTTCATAGCCATGCATCTGGTCAGGCCCGGCGAAATGCATTTTGCCGGTCAAGATCGTGCGATACCCGCCAAGCCGCAGATAATGGGCCATGGTCGGGGTTGAGGCCGGAAATTCACTGGCATTGTCAAAGGCGCCGATCCGCGACGGCAGCACACCGGATTGCAGGGTAAAGCGTGCCGGCGCGCAAAGTGGGCTGTTGCTATAGGCGGAACGGAACAGCACGCCTTCCTCGGCCAAGCGCGACAAGGTTGGGGCCTTGACCGGAGAAGGCCCATAAAAAGGAAGGAAAGGCGCAGCCATCTGGTCGGCCATAAGAATGAGGATGTTTGGCTGTTGGGTCATGGATTGAGGCTATCGAGCCGATTTCGCACTGTCCAAGCAATCCTTCAGAAAAAGCTGAACCAATAGCGATCATAAGTGCTGCTAATTTTGCGCGCCAGTTTTGCAGCCATTTCGGACAACATCCAATTAGCATGGCATATTTTTGGAAAAATAGTCGTGGCCGGGAATGACCTATTTTGGGAGGCGCGGACTACATGGGCATCACTTATAATGTTCGCGCCGGTCGCCGAAATCACGTACCCGTTTGCGCCATGCGCGGTAGCTGCCGGGTTTCAGCTGCGTGCGCATGATTGCCTTTATCTCGTCCGGGGTAACGCCATGCTGCGCTGAAATCTGTGTGAAACTGATATGATCGGACAGCGCCATTTCGACGATTTCGCTGAGCTGCGCGGGGGATAATTCTGCCGCCATACGTTCAGAGCCCGAACAGATTCTGCCAGCGCGGCTCCGACTTTGCGACCTTCACCAGAAACGGGCAGGTCGGCCGCGCTTTGACGCCCATTGCCTCGATCTGTTCAAACACACCCGTGGCCAGCCGTCCCCCCGCGCCCGTCCCGCGCAAGGCGGATGGCACTTCGGCATGCGGCAATATCATGACGTCATTGTCCCAGCGGATGGTAACATAGGCATCGCCCGCCTCCGTCGGCATGTTGAACCGGTTGCGTTCGGGTTCGTAGGCGATGGTCATGGCTGTGTAAGCCTTATTCCCACTCAATGGTTCCGGGTGGCTTTGACGTATAATCATAAACCACGCGGTTGATGCCTTTGACTTCGTTGATGATGCGCGTCGACACACGGCTGAGGAAGGCGCTTTCGAACGGGTAGATGTCGGCGGTCATGCCGTCGGTCGACGTCACCGCGCGCAAGGCGCAGACATTGTCATAGGTACGGCCATCGCCCATCACGCCGACGGTGCGGACGGGCAAGAGCACGGCAAAGGCCTGCCAAATCGCGTCATATAGGCCTGCATTGCGGATTTCTTCGAGATAGACCGCGTCCGCCTTGCGCAACACGTCGCACCGTTCTTTGGTCACTTCGCCCGGAATGCGGATGGCAAGGCCGGGGCCAGGGAAGGGGTGGCGGCCGACGAACTGGTCATTCAGGCCAAGCTCGCGGCCCAAGGCGCGCACTTCATCCTTGAACAATTCGCGCAAGGGTTCGACCAGTTGCATGTTCATCCGCGCGGGCAGGCCGCCGACATTATGGTGGCTTTTGATCGTAACCGATGGCCCGCCGGTGAAGCTGACGCTTTCGATCACGTCGGGGTAGAGCGTGCCTTGCGCCAAGAAATCAGCGCCGCCGATTTTCTTCGCTTCTTCCTCAAACACGTTGATGAATTCGCCGCCGATGAATTTGCGTTTCTTTTCGGGGTCAGTGACGCCCGCGAGGCCAGCCATGAAGCGTTCTTCGGCGTCCACCACGACGAGCGGGATATTATAATGGTCGCGGAACAAGGTTTCGACCTGTTCACGTTCATTCATGCGCAGCAGGCCGTGGTCGACAAAGACGCAGGTAAGCTGCGCGCCGATTGCTTCGTGAATGAGGATCGCCGCAACCGAGCTGTCGACACCGCCCGAAAGGCCGCAAATGACGCGGCCCGAACCGACCTGCGCACGGATTTCTGCAATCTTCGTTGCACGGAATTCCGCCATTGTCCAATCGCCCGCAAGGCCGCAGATTTTGTGCACGAAGTTGGAGATCAATTTCGCGCCATCGGGGGTGTGCACGACTTCGGGGTGGAATTGGATGCCATAATATTGCCGCGCTTCGTCGGCGATGAAAGCAAAAGGCGCGCCATCGCTGGTGGCGACAACTTCAAAGCCGGGGGCAAGGCTGGTGACCTTGTCGCCATGGCTCATCCACACCTGATGCTTGTCGCCGGTCGCCCATAATCCGTCAAACAGAGCGCAGGGTTTTTCGACCTCAATAAAGGCACGGCCAAATTCGCCGCCCTCGCCTTCGCTGACATGGCCGCCCAGCTGCATCATCATGGTTTGTTGGCCATAACAGATGCCCAATATGGGCAGGCCGCTGTCGAAAACACATTGCGGCGCGCGCGGCGAATCGGCTTTGGTCGTGGATGCGGGGCCGCCCGACAATATGATGCCCTTTGGCTTCATACGTGCAAATGCGGCTTCGGCGGAATTGAATGGCGCGATTTCCGAATAGACCCCGGCCTCGCGCACACGGCGCGCAATCAATTGAGTCACTTGTGACCCGAAATCGATGATCAGGATGGAATCGGAAGGGTGGGCGTGTGTTTTGGATTCAGGCATGGCCAGCCGATAGTGATTGCCGCCGCCGCTGTCCAGTTACCCCGATGACTTTGCCCTTTGGACTTTGCCCTTTGGACTTTGCCCTTTGCCCTGATGTGTTTCGGTGCGCTATAGTGTCGGCGTGACCAAACCAGACACCAAACGCGCAGATATCATCCAGCGATTGACCGCCTATGTCCTTGCGCAAGGGCTTTCGGCGTCGAGCCTGCGTCCGTTGGCGAAGGCTGCGGGCACCAGCGACCGGATGCTGCTATATTATTTCAAGGACAAATCCGAGATTATCACCGCGGTGTTGGAACAGATTTCGGCGCAGCTGGTGGAGATGATCAGCACGCACGCGGCCGCCGAACCATTGCCGGTGGACGCGCTGCGCCACAAATTGGCGGGCATTGTCTTTGAAGACGCGTTGTGGCCCTATATGCGGATCTGGCTTGATGTTGCTGCCCGCGCGGCGATGGGCGACCCGTTTTACCGCGCGGTGGGTGAACAAATTGGCCGCGGATTTCTGGAATGGGGCAAGGCGCAGCTGCAATCGGACAGCGAAGCGCAGCGCGACATTGATGCCGCGCGCCTGCTGGTCAGCATCGAAGGGATGCTGTTCCTGAAAAGCATTGGCCTTGACGATATAAACGCCAAGGCACTTTAGCGCGCGCGTGCTGCCCGCTTTGGTCCGAGCAACATGGCGGCAACATCGCCTTTGGTGCGATAGCTGTGGATCAGCAGATAGCCTGCCAAAAACGGCGCACCAAGATTAAAGGCCGCAAATCCCAAAGCGAGCCCCGCCACGGTAAATTCGTGACGCCATGCGACCCAGAATCCGGAAAATATCAGAAAGAATAAAAAGTCGAGATTGAACTGCCCCGGCCACGCCATCTCCGCAATGTCACCGAAAAATATTGGATACAGCCCCATGCCATGGTTGGCGATGGTGACGCTGGTATAGGCGCCGACTGTGGCAATGACGGCAGCGAGGAAAAGGCGAAACAAGGTCATGACAAACTCCCCATAAATTATGGGAACCTGATACCAAATTGTAGCGACTGCTACAATATCTATTTTAGTCGGTCAGCTCCACCCAAGTCGGCGCGTGGTCGCTGGCCTTTTCACGGCCGCGATGCTCTTTATCCACGCCGCATGAGGACAGGCGGTCGGCGACAACGGGGCTCAGCAACAGATGGTCGATGCGAAAGCCATGGTCGCGTTGCCATGCGCCGGCCTGAAAATCCCAAAATGTCCAAATGCCGCCTTGCGGATAATGCGTGGCCAGCGCGTCGGTCCAGCCTTGGCCCAATAAAGCGCGGTACGCGGCAATGCTTTCCGGCTGGCGCAAGGCATCGTCCAACATTGCGCCGGGCGCCCAAATATCATGCGTGTGCGGAATGACATTATAATCCCCCGCCAGCACGGCAGGGATTTCCGCCGCCAATAATTCGGCGGCGCGGTCGTACAAGCGTTTCATCCACGCAAGCTTATAGTCGAATTTCGGCCCGGGCAGCGGATTGCCATTGGGCAGGTAAATGCTGGCCACGCGTATGCCGAAAACATCCGCCTCCAGATAACGGGCATGTTCGTCTTCGGGATCGCCGGGCAAGGTGCGCTGCGCTTCGACAGGCTGTGTGCCTTTGGCGAGGATGGCCACGCCGTTGAAGGATTTCTGCCCGTGCCAAATGGCGCCATAGCCAGCGCGTTCAAATTCTTCGACGGGAAAGCCTTCGTCCTGCGACTTGACCTCTTGCAGGCAGGCAATGTCGGGTTGGGTTTCTTCCAGCCACTCGAGCAGCCGGGGAAGGCGCGCTTTGACGCCGTTGATGTTGTAAGTCGCGATACGCATGCGTGCGACCCTAGCCGCGCATGGCTATTGCATCAAACCGAAAAGCTGGAGCCGCAGCCACAACCGGCCTGCGCTTGCGGATTGGTCACCTTGAAGCTTTTGCCGCCAAGCGATTCGACGAAATCCACCGCAGAGCCACGTACCAGATCGAGGCTGATGGGATCGACGACCAAAGACGCGCCTTCGCCTTGCGCGGTGATGTCATCCGCCTCAACGCTGTCGGCAAGGCCGAAACGATATTGAAAGCCCGAACAGCCGCCACCTTCAACCGACAACCGCAGCACCGGATCTTTTCCAAGCTTGGTTGCAATCTCGGCCACGCGGCGCGCGGCGTTGGCGGTCATGGAGATGACTTCAGTTTCGCTCATAGGGGATATGTAGGCCATGCAGCAGTTAAAGAAAAGGGGCGGCGCAGTATCCCGCGCCAGCCCCCAAGATTACACCCTCTCCCAAAGGTGATGCGTTTTGGCCTGTCTGCTTACTCGCCGTCAGCAGGGCCACCGATAGCCGTGCTATCAAGAGTTTTTGCAGTAAGCAAGATTTTTGCGCCGCTTGGGTCCGATTTCATGGGCGACAGAAATGCGGTTGGGTTGATGGCTTCACCGGCAATGCGCACTTCATAATGCAGGTGGCTTCCGGTCGAGCGGCCAGTTGAGCCCATATAGCCCAAAATGTCGCCCTTGCGGATGCGCTGACCTGGCGCAACATTCATCGCTGACAAATGGCCGTAACGTGTCTGCACCGCGCTGCCGTGGTTGATTTCTACGAACTTGCCATAACCGCCAACCCATTCCGCGCGGCCGACAATGCCATCTGCTGTTGCAAAGATAGGTGTGCCGATTGCGCCGGGAATATCGATGCCCTTGTGGTTGCGGCTGGCGCCACGCGTCGGTGCGCTGCGATATCCATAGCCGCTGGAGAATTTCATGATGTCTACGGGGTTGATCGATGGAACGGCAACTGCAACCTTGGTTGCGGTGCCGTTGATGCTGCCCCAGCTGTCATTCAACGCACGGAATTCAGCGTCCGCCACGCCAAGTGCGCTCTGGTTCGCGCGCAAATCTTCTGGTGAAATACGGAAAGTGTCTGATGAGGCGGCGGCTGAGTTGGCGAATGATGGCGTTGCTGCTGTGAAAGCGGCGACCATTACCAAAGCAGATACAGCTTTAAGGATCAGTGATTGGCAATGTGCCAAAGCGCTGGATGCCATATTGTGTACTACCTTAAAATGCGACCCGCGCTTTTACGCAGTTCAGAAGTTTGACCAAGACAGAGGATCTGCCCACTCATTACGAAAATGGTGGTGTCCGATGGTTCAAACGAATGCAACATGCCTGTCATAATCGCGGGACAAACCGCCGCTCAAATGCGTTGAGTCGTTGAATGGAGCGTTCAACGGGGCATTAAAATGGCGGTTTTCCAGATATTTCCAACGTGGCTGGGGCAATATCTGGCGCTGTGAACAACGCGTCGCAAAGCCGTTTGTTCCAGCCAAGACCCGCAAAATTTCGTTATTCTGGCGGTGGTTGAGCGTCCGAGCGGTCACCGAATCGCCTGCCGCCTCGATTCGTCCGTTGGTCGCAAGCTGCACGGCTCAACTGACCGCAGCCCTGAGCAGCAGACGCGCAGCGGCTGCGACCGTCGAAGGGCGGCAGGCGAAAGCGGCGTGCGAACGGTAACCGCCCTTCGACAGGCTCAGGGCTTCGGTTTTGTAATAGGATTCGCGCGGTTCAGCCGAGCGCTTTCGCCGCGGCCAAAACTTCGGCGGCGTGGTCCTTGACCTTTACCTTGCGCCAGACCTGCGCAACCTTGCCGTCTTTGCCGACCAAATAGGTTGACCGGTCAATGCCCATATAGCTTTTGCCGTACATCGATTTTTCGACCCACGCGCCCATTTGCTCGGTCGCATCGCTGGCTTCGTCGGACAGCAATATGACGTTAAGCTCATATTTCGCCGCAAATTTCGCAAGCTTGGCGGGCTTGTCCTTGGACATGCCGTAGACGGGGCAATTGAGCGCGGCGAAATCAGCCGACAATGCAGTGAAATCCTTCGCCTCGTTCGTGCAACCCGGCGTGTCGGCCTTGGGGTAGAAATAGAGCACCAGCGGGCCATTGAGCGCCGCCAGATTGACCGCATTGCCCGCGCTATCCGCAACCGTGACGTTGGGCAGGGTGTCGTTAATATCGGTCATCACTGGTTCCTTTTAAAAATCGCGTGGTCCAAATAGCCGGTGCCATTCGGTCATGACAACCCCGCGATAATCCCTAATCGCCGCCATCAAGCCATCCCAATCGGCAAAGCCAAGGCTGCCGGCAATCAACGCCTGCGCGGCCACGGGCGGGGTGGCGCAATCGGGCGCGATGAGGCGCACCATGACCAACAGGCGCGCGAACAAGGCATAAGCGTTGGCAAAGTCTGCGGGCAGATGTCCTGCTGTCACCAGCGCATCAATTGCGGGGTCAAGCTGCGGCACCAAACCGGCATGTGTTTCCAACTGTAGCCGGTGGATGATGAATTCCATGTCGACCAAGCCGCCGGGCAACAGCTTCACATCCAATTCGCCCTTTGGCGGCTTATGCGCGGCCATGTCCTTGCGCATGCTGGCGATATCGGTCCGCAGCTTTTCGGGGTCACGTTGGCCATGCAACACATCCGCGACAATCGCATCCACCTGCGCACGGGCGTCGGCGGAACCAAACAGCACGCGCGCCCGCGTCAGTGCCATATGCTCCCACGTCCACGCATTTTCGCGCTGATATTGGTCAAAGCTTTTCACCGACGCGCAGAGCAACCCGTCGGCGCCCGATGGCCGAAGCCGCGTGTCGACCTCATATAAAGCGCCCGATGCGGTGGGCACCGACATTGCGGCAATCACGCGCTGCGCCAGCCGGTTGAAATATTGCGTCGCGCCCAGCGGACGCGGCCCATCGGATTCGGCGAGATGATTGCCCGTGAACAATAAGATCAGATCGAGGTCCGACGCATGCGTCAGCGCTTCGCCGCCTAATCGGCCCAATGCCAAAATGACCAGCTCGCTGCCGTCAATGCGGCCATGCGCTTTTTCAAATTCGGCGACCGTCGCGGCGGTGAGCGTCTGCAACGCGGCCTCCGCCAAATGGGCGTAGCTGCGCGCGATGTCGCTTGCATCGCTTCGGCCCTCAATCAACTGCACGCCCAGTGCAAAGCGTTTCTCGCCGACATAATCGCGGACAATGTCGAGCATGGATTGATAATCGGCATCGCCAATCCGGCGCGCCATCGCGTCGTGCAGCGCGGCCATATCGCCGGGCAAATGCATCGCGCTCGTGTCAATCAACGCGTCCAGATAGCGGCTCTGCCGGGCAAGATCGTCGGCCAACGTCGGCGCATAGCTTAATATGTTGGCGACCAATTGCAACAGCCCGGGCCGCGCCTCCAGCAAGCGGAAGACGTTGATGGCACTGGGGATCGCCTCGATCATATTTTCGAACCGCGCGATGGCACGGTCGGAATCGGGGGCCAGCGCCAATGCTTTCATGATCGCGGGCAGGACAGCTTCAAATGCGTCACGCGCTGATGCGCTGCGGATCGCGCGAATCTTGCCGCTGCGCCACCGGGCCATGCGCTGCATGATTGCGGCGGGGTCGGTATAGCCCAAATCGGTCAATTGTTCTTCGAGCGGCAGGCCTTCGTCGGCCATGCGCGGCCCTTCGCTGCCGCCCGCGTCCACCATCCGGTCGTAAATCGCCGCGACTTGTTCAGTGATCGGGCGGATCGCGTCAATCAACGCGTCGGCGTCCGCCAGCCCATGCAAGCGCGCGACGGCATCGGCGGTTTCCCGGTTCTGCGGTATCTCGTGCGTTTGCCGGTCGCTGTGCATTTGCAGACGATGTTCAAATGTCCGCAACTGTTCATAGGCCGATGATAAGGTCTCCGCCTCTTGCGGGCTGATCGGGCCAGCCGCCGCCAGCCGCGTCAGCGCCTCGCGGGTATCGGGTACACGCAGCACGGGATCGCGTCCACCATGGATCAGCTGATGCGCCTGCGCGAAAAATTCACATTCGCGAATCCCGCCATGGCCACGTTTCAGGTCGAACCCAAGGCCCATTTTCTGACCCTTGGCATAATGGTCACGGATTTGCGCAGTCATTGCGGTGATGTTCTTCAACTGCCCGAAATCAAGCGATTTGCGCCAGATGAAGGGCTGAATGGCGTTCAGGAAATATGCGCCCAGCGCGCGGTCGCCCGCACTGACCCGCGAGCGGATGAATGCCGCTTGCTCCCACGCCAAGGCGCTCGATTCATAATAGCCGATGGCCGCTTCGACGGGCAAAGCGATCGGGCTGACCTCAGGCGATGGCCGCAGCCGCATGTCGACGCGAAAGACATATCCGTCGCCGTCCAATGCGGACAAAAGTTCGATGACGCGGCGGCCATAGCGCACGGCGGCCTCTGCCACATCGTCGCGTTCGCGGTGGGGCAGGGTTTTGGGATCGAACAGGAAAATCGGGTCAATGTCCGACGAATAATTCAGCTCACGCCCGCCATGTTTGCCCAGCGCAATGACGGCAAAGCCTTGGTTGGGCGCACCGGGCACGCGTTCTGCGATGGCGGCGGATATGGCTTGGTCGAGCGCATGGTCGGCAAAGTCGGAGAGGATGCCTGTGACGCGGCTGAGATCCCAAACCCCTGCGAGGTCCGCAATCGCGGTGACCAGCGCGACGCCCTGCCGCTGTTGGCGCAAGGCGGTGCCGACATTGTCCGCCGTTCGGGCAAGGGATTGCGCCAGCGCCGCGTCAAATTCGCCCGCTTCGACCATCGCTATCAGGTCGGGGTTGCGGTCCATCAATCCGGCAAGAAACGGACTGTTGGCCTGTGCGCGTGTGATGGCTTCTGCGACGCGCGTCATGGTTTCAACCCTGATCTTTTCCGCGGACATAATCCCGTCGGAAATCGGACGCGAATGCCGCAAAGCGCCCTTGCGATATCGCCGCGCGCATGCCGGCCATCAGCATTTGGTAATAATGCAAATTATGCTGCGTCATCAGCATCGCGCCCAGTATTTCGCCCGACCGGATCAGGTGATGGACATAAGCGCGGGTCCATGTCGCGCACACCGGACAGGTGCATTGGTCGTCAATCGGCCCTTGGTCTTCGGCAAATTTCGCATTGCGGATGTTGATGGGGCCGTGATGGGTAAAGGCTTGCCCATTGCGGCCAGAGCGGGTGGGCAGGACGCAGTCGAACATGTCGATGCCGCGCTCAACCGCGCCCACCAAATCGTCGGGCTTGCCCACACCCATCAGATAACGTGGCCGGTCGGCGGGCAATTGGTCGGGCGCATAATCGAGGCAACCAAACATCGCCTCTTGCCCTTCACCCACCGCAAGGCCGCCCACGGCATAGCCATCAAAACCAATGTCGATCAGCGCATCGGCCGACCGCTTGCGCAATTCTTCGTCCAATGATCCTTGCTGAATGCCAAATAAGGCCGCGCGCTCGGCATGTTCGCCGCCGCTGTCGAACCCGTCGCGTGAGCGCTTGGCCCAACGCATCGACAATTCCATCGACTTGATCGCTTCGTCGCGGCTCACGCCATTGGCGGGGCATTCGTCAAACGCCATGACAATGTCGGACCCCAAAAGCCGCTGGATTTCCATTGAGCGTTCGGGCGACAGCATATGTTTCGACCCGTCGAGATGGCTTTGGAACGCCACGCCCTCTTCGGTGATTTTGCGCAACGCCGACAGGCTCATCACCTGATACCCGCCGCTGTCGGTCAATATCGGCCGGTCCCAGCCCGAAAATTGGTGCAACCCACCCAGCCGCGCGACACGTTCCGCGCCAGGCCGCAGCATCAGATGGTAGGTGTTGCCCAAGATAATATCCGCGCCCGTTGCGCGCACTTCGGCAGGGCGCATCGCCTTTACCGTGGCGGCGGTGCCGACGGGCATGAAGGCAGGCGTGCGAATTTCGCCGCGCATCATCTGAATGCTGCCGGTGCGCGCCTTGCCATCCGTGGCGGAAATCGAAAACTGGAATCGCGTGGTCATTGCGCGGCTTTAGAGGCTGATAATTGATTTGTCATTGCTGCCTTCGCCAAACCCATCGTCATCCTGAACTTGTTTCAGGATAACAGGCAACATTGGTTTGTTATCCTGAAACAAGTTCAGGATGACGAAACTGTGGCGTTGGAAAGCCGATGGGGAAGGTGGAGTCTCTTCCTAAACCGAAGCCCTGAGCAGCAGGTGCGCAGCGCCTGCGACCGTCGAAGGGTGTCCAAAGTGAAGGCGCTGTGCCGATGGGCGCCCTTCGACAGGCTCAGGGCTGCGGTGATGATGTAGGCCCCTCGACCCATCAGTGCGGGGGGAATATGCAAATTACCCTTTCAACCGCCGCCACACCGTCCCATATACGCAAAATGACTTACACCGATCCCCGCTCATATCTTTACCAACCCGGCCTTCTCGACCCTGACGCCGCGCAGCGTATTACGCGTGATGCGTTGAAGGCGTGCGATGATGGCGAGCTCTATCTGCAATATAGCGCGACCGAGAGCTTTGGTTTTGATGATGGCCGGCTGAAAATGGCGGATTATTCGACGGGTTCGGGCTTTGGCCTGCGCGGTGTGTCGGGTGAAATGACCGGCTTTAGCCACGCCAATGACATGAGCGAGGCCGCGATTCGCCGGGCAGGGGAAACGCTGAAGCTGCTCGATCCCGCGAAGGAACAACCCGCCCCGCCGCCCCGCCAGAACAACCGGCATTTATATACGGACGGCAACCCGCTTGAGCTCGTGCCATTCGCGCAAAAGGTCGCTTTGTGCCAACAAATCGACGCCGCCGCCCGCGCCCGTGACCCCCGCGTCGCGCAAGTGAGCGTCAGCCTTTCGGGCAGCTGGAGTGTCGTCGAAATCGTGCGTGCCGATGGCTTTGTCGCCACGGACGTGCGCCCCTTGGTGCGCCTCAATGTCTCCATCGTCGCGCAAGACGGTGACCGCCGCGAAACCGGCACTTATGGTTTTGGCGGGCGTTATCTGTACGACAAATTGTTTGAAGATCATGAATGGGAACATGCCATTGATGAAGCATTGGCGCAGGCGCTGACCAACTTGCGTTCGGTCGCGGCACCCGCTGGCGAAATGACCGTGTTGCTTGGGCCCGGCTGGCCCGGCGTATTGCTGCATGAAGCCGTCGGCCATGGTCTTGAAGGCGATTTCAACCGCAAGGGCAGCAGTGCCTTTTCCGGCAAGATTGGCCAGCGCGTGGCCGCGCCCGGCGTCACCGTTGTCGACGATGGCACCATGATGAACCGCCGCGGTTCGCTGTCGATTGATGATGAAGGCACGCCGACGCAGGAAAATGTCCTGATCGAAGACGGCATATTGCGCGCCTATATGCAGGACCGCATGAACGCCCGCCTGATGGGCGTTGCGCCGACGGGCAATGGTCGCCGCGAAAGCTACGCCCATGCACCGATGCCGCGCATGACCAATACATTCATGCGCAGCGGCAATGACGACCCTGCCGAACTGTTGAGCCGCGTCAAAAACGGCATCTTCGCCAAAAGCTTTGGCGGCGGGCAAGTCGACATCGTGTCGGGCAAATTCGTGTTCAGCTGTACCGAGGCTTATTTGGTCAAGGACGGCAAGCTTGGCGATCCCATCAAAGGTGCGACCTTGATTGGCGATGGCCCAACCGCGCTGAACAAGGTCATTGGCCTTGGCAACGACATGGCATTGGATGATGGCATCGGCGTATGCGGTAAAGGCGGCCAAAGCGTTCCAGCGGGCGTCGGGCAACCCACAACTTTGGTCAGCGCGCTTACGGTAGGCGGCACGGCGGGTTGATGGGTGCATATTTCGGTCAGCATTGCGATATGGCCGAATTAACCGCATGACCCCGATATGAGCCACGCACTCAAGGTTGCGACCTATAATATTCGCAAGGCCATTGGCCTTGACCAGCGGCGCAACCCCGAACGCATATTGGCGGTGCTCAAAGAAATCGACGCCGATATCATCGCGCTGCAGGAAGTCGATCGCCGGTTCGGCGCGCGCGTCAGTGTATTGCCGCTGGCGATGCTTGAGGCCGAGACAAGTTGGATGCCCGTGCCGCTGGCTTTCCGTCCTGCCGCCATTGGTTGGCACGGCAATGCGATTTTGGTGCGCAAGGGCATGGAGGTGCGCCATTGCCAGCCGATTGATATGCCCACGCTGGAACCACGCGGCGCGGTGATGGCGGAGCTGTCGGTTGCTGGCCATGCATTGCGCATCATTGGCGTGCATCTCGATTTATCGGGGCTGTGGCGGCGCAAGCAAATCCGCGCGTTGCTGGCGGCGATTGATACCAGCCCGCGGCATATGCCCACGGTTCTGATGGGTGATTTCAACCAATGGTCGGACAGCGGCGCATTGAACGAACTTGCGTTCCACCATCACCGGCTGGTGCAAACCCCCAAAAGCTTTCACACATCGCGCCCCGTTGCGCGATTGGACCGGATCATCGTCAGCCATGATGTGAAAGTCACCGCCGCCGACAGCCATATTTCGCCGCTGTCCAAACAGGCGTCGGACCATCTGCCCTTATGGGCATCGATCCGCATTGGTTGAATGCCTAATATTTAGGCAGTGATACTCTGCTGATTAAATTTTAGGCAGTATGAAACATGGCGGCGCGGATATGTGCTGCCTCTATCGTCTATAATCGGCGTTTTTACGTGCATTTCCCGTTTCTGGCACGGTGTTTGCTTATTGCACTGCACAACCAAAATTGGGGGCGTGCATGAAATATATTATTGCCATTATTAAGCCGCACAAGCTGGACCCGGTGCGCGAAGCGCTCACCGCGTTGGGCGTGTCGGGTATGACCGTGACTGAGGTCAAAGGCTTTGGCCGACAAAAAGGGCAGACCGAAATTTATCGCGGTGCCGAATATGCAACCAACATGGTGCCCAAGGTGAAAATCGAGGTCGCATGCGCGTCCGATCAGGCCCCTGCCGTGGTCGAGGCCATTCAGCAGGCCGCCGAAACAGGCGCCATTGGTGACGGAAAGATATTTGAATTCGAACTTGCCGGTGCCCTGCGCATCCGCACGGGCGACACTAACGAAACCGCGCTTTGACGCGATAATAGCAAGCTAGGGGAACCAGAAAATGTCCAAGACACTCAAGTTTCTAGGCGCGGCGGGGGCGACATTGTTCGCCGCTTTGCCCGCCTTCGCACAGGAGGCAGCCGAAAAAGCTGCTGATGGCGCGGCAGCGGTGGCGGTTGCCGTCGCCGACGGCCCGATCAAGGCACCGACCGTTGAACAGATGGCCGGCATGGTCGACAAGGGCGATACGACGTGGATGCTGATTAGCTCTGCATTGGTATTGCTGATGTCGATTCCGGCGCTTGCGCTGTTTTACGGCGGCCTTGTCCGCACCAAGAATATGCTCAGCCTGTTGATGCAGGTGTTCATGATTGTGTCGGTCGCGGCGCTTGTCTGGGTCACTTATGGCTACAGCCTGGCCTTCACCAGCGGCAACGCGTTCATCGGTGGCTTTTCAAAAATATTCCTTCAGGGTGTCAGTGCCACAACCTATGCGGCAACGTTCAGCAACAATGTCTACATTCCGGAATATGCCTTTGTCGTATTCCAGATGACCTTTGCCTGCATCACGCCAGCGTTGATCGTCGGCGCATTTGCAGAGCGTATCAAGTTCACACCCTTGATGATCTTCACGGTATTGTGGCTGACGTTCGCTTATTTCCCGATCGCACATATGGTGTGGTACTGGGCTGGACCAGATTTTCTGGTTGATGCACCGACCGACATGGGTCTGCTGTGGGGCTGGGGCGCACTTGATTTCGCTGGCGGCACTGTCGTGCACATCAATGCCGGTATTGCGGGTCTTGTCGGCTGCCTCATCGTTGGCAAGCGCGTCGGCCATGGCAAAGAAGCAACCCCGCCACACTCCATGACCATGACCATGATTGGTGCGTCGCTTCTGTGGGTGGGCTGGTTCGGCTTTAACGCTGGCTCCAACTTGGAAGCCAATGGCCTTGCGGCACTTGCCTTCATCAACACCTTTGTCGCCACGGCTGCCGCTGCGGTTGCATGGTGCCTGATTGAACAGTTCCACCATGGTAAGCCTTCCTTGTTGGGTGCGGTGACCGGCGCGGTTGCGGGTCTGGTTGCGATTACGCCAGCCAGCGGATTTGCAGCGCCCATGACCTCAATCCTCCTCGGCTTTGCGGCATCGGGTCTGTGCTATGTCTTCGTGGCTTATGTGAAGAACAAGCTTGGCTATGACGATACGCTGGACGTCTTCGGCGTCCATGGCGTTGGCGGTATTGTCGGCGCGATTGCCACCGGCGTGGTCGCTGACCCCGCATTGGGCGGTCAGGGCTGGATCAATTACACCGTCTTCCCTGCCATCCCCGGCGAATATGACATGGCCGGTCAGGTGATGACTCAGGTCTGGGCCGTGGGCACGACAGTCTTGTGGACGGCGGTTGTCTCGGCAATCCTGTTCTACGGACTGAAATTCACCACAGGCCTGCGTCCCGCAGAAGATGCAGAACGCGAAGGCCTGGACATCACCGAACATGGTGAGCGTGCGTATAATTATTAATCGGGAGTGCGGCTTCGTCCGCACGACCAACCTAAAGTTTTACAGCTTGGCGGCGGGGCGTTCTCTCCTTTCCTAATACGCTCCGCCTCCTCCCGATGTTCCTCCCGCGAACATCCAACTCATGGCCCGAACCCGCGATGGTTCGGGCCTTTTTTGTGCGCTGACAAAAACCACTTTCCTACAAACCTCCTCCTCGTCCCCATCCTCCCTCGTCCCCATCCTCCCTCGTCTTCGTCCTCCCTCGTCATCGTCCACACCCTTCGTCATCCTGAACTTGTTTCAGGATAACAGGCGGCGGTTGCCCGTTATGCTGAAACAAGTTCAGCATGACGACAGGTTGTTTTAGGATAACAAGCGGCGGTGGCCCGTTATGCTGAAACAAGTTCAGCATGACGACGCGGGGTTGAGGCGCAGGCACAAAAAACCGCTTTCCTACAAATAACCATATCGGTTATTCGAGTCGCGTCAGTCAGGCGGCGGTCTAGAACGTTTGTCGGGATGATGGGAACGCTGGCGGGGAAACCCGTTGGCACGGTCGGCGCGATAGGGTGCGTGCTTCAGCCCAAAAAAGGGCCTGTTGCATCAAGCTCTGAACAGCGCAAACATGGTTGGATGTGGCGGGAAACCGTCCTGTCTTTTGCGGACAGCCTTTGGGGGTTTACGAACCTTTCCCCCGATGGACAGCATGCCAGCCAGCAAAGGCGGCCCGGGGGCAATAGCCTGATGGAACAAGCGGGCCTTAATCAACCAACACCATCAGCCGGAAGCACGCACCAGCGCTT
>JBEDET010000004.1:0-62822 GCA_041175505.1 Pseudomonadota bacterium | reverse complement strand
AAGGGACGGGCGACCGCCATGATGATGTCGGAATGGCCAACGTCGGGATAGATTTTCAGCTGCTGTTTCCCACCCAGCGCCGCGATCCGTTCCGACAGGACCTTGCTGTTGCGTGGCTTGACTACGGTATCCTTGTCACCCGTCAGCAACAACAAAGGCGGCGCATCGGCGCGCGCAAAGGTGATCGGCTGGGTCTCGGTTAAGTCGGGCCATTGGCCAAAGGCAATTTTCGATGAATCGGTCGTGAGCGGCAAGAAATCATAGGGACCAGCCAAACCGATCACGCCTTTAATAACGTCCGTCCCAAGGCCCTGCGCCTTCAAATAGCGCGGATCAAGCGCCGTCATCATCGCGATATGCGCGCCGGCGCTGTGTCCCATCAGGAAAATGTTGTCTTTGTTGCCCTGATGCTTGGCGATATTTGCGTGCACCCACGCGATGGCCGCCGCTGTATCGTCCACAAATGCCGGGAAGCGAACCGCAGGCGATTTGCGATAATCGGCAATGACGGTCACAAAACCGCGTGATGCGAACGCACGACCCAAAAAGCCATAACCTTCCCGCTCGCCATCGCGCCACGCACCACCATGAAAGAAGATAAGGACGGGGTAAGGCGCGGACGCATTGCCTTCAGGCACGTAGATATCCAGCTTCTGCCGCGCGTCGGTTCCATAAGCGATCGCCGTCTCAGGCGTTCCATCAAACTCGGCCGCGCCCGGCGCCCACCGATCCGCAAAATCGAGCTTTTGCGGATCACTCTTGTTCCAAAGCCAAAGGCCGGAACCAACAAGCGCAAGGAGCAGAGCAATGAGGATATATTTGATCATGCGCGGTATGTGCCGTTGAACCATTGGAAATACAATGACAAACGCGCGTTGCGATGCCCCTGTTACCCACAGCATTGAATAAGCCTTCCGCCAACATCGCCGCTTGCCTAACGTCTTGGTTCAACGCATTGTAATTCGAGGGCAGATAATGGGGGTGGAATGTGTCCGAGATAGTCACAGCTGTCCAAAGAGGCAGTCAGGTTTATGTCTATGGCGCCGGACAGCGTCAGCTATGCTCCGTATTTGCCGGCACTGGACCGAATGACGGACTGAAGGGATATACATCCAGCACGGTCAGCGTGCGTAGAGGCAGCCAAATCTACGTTTACGATCATAAGGGTCGCCAAATTTCCAGCGTATTTGCTGGGAAGTGATGCACGCATTTATTCTTGGGGGAAGTTGATTGAAACTACGTCGTCTTAGGGCGCTGGTGGCATGCGTACTGCTTTCCGCTTGTGGAGGCGGTGGCAGCACATCGCCCAGTTCTCCGATCATCACGATACCCTCGAACCCCACAACACCGACACCGCCAACGCCGATTGCTTACACGAGCGCGACCCTCAGCAAATCCTACCAAATCCACACAGCATCCTCATCCGACGTGGTCCCCGAATATGTTTACGGTGGTGTGACGAACCCCAGAGGTATTGCGGACATTTTCCCTCAAGGGAGCATATCTGCAGATTTCCAGAAGGATCGGTTCCCCGAACTGATCATTCCGCTGAACAAGGCATATGGCACGCCGGTTTTTGCGCGCTTACCATATATCTACCTTTCCAATGATAACGGTAGATTAGAGTTTCGGCAGGCCGTTAACGAGCAATTTCCGTCCGTTTTTGGCGCACGTCGATCTGCGTCTTTAACCGTCAACGGAACGCCCGCAGCATTCTTCGTCGCGCACAACGTGTCTGGGGTATATAATGATCCCACGGCATATGGCACGGCCATATTGGCCTTAGGCGGTGCAAGTGGGACGCGGGTACGGGCAGACCTTATTCCCCGCCTGACTACGCAATCGGGTCTTGCGGCGAATGGAACCGATGCCCACGCAATGGCGACAGGGGACATTAATGGTGACGGAAAGCATGATATCCTGATTGCCAACTGGCGCCACAGGGAAGGGTTTGAACCCTTGTTCTTGTTTCAAAACGCCGAAGGTTCATTCACTTCAAGGTCGAGCAGCTTTCTGGATCAACTGAACTCGATTCCGCTGCTGAACCCAACCCAAATCCCCAACGGGCAGAATAATTTGTGGTTGGATGTACATCTCGCCGATTTCAACGGCGACAAGTACGACGATATTGTTGCCGGGTTTGGGCACGGTTCGGCGTACAGTTATGTATTCTGGAACAATAAGGGTAATTTCAGTTTCGATGACAAGACGCCGCTTCCCGCAACGGTTTATGGTACAGAAAACACTCTCCATATGGAGACGCGAACCACGGATATGGATAAGGACGGGGATCTCGACCTCATAATCTCCCACTCAAGATATTCCCCTTATTATGGCGGGGACTATCTCCAGATCATCAGAAACGACGCCGGTAAATTCGTCGATATTTCCAGTACAGCCATCCGGCAGGACAATTCTGATGTTTACGCAGGGTTCTTACAATGGTCTCCAGCGCTATATGTCAAAGACGTCAGCAAAGACGGCAAAGACGATATCGTCTTTGCCCGGCAGGACGGCACTCTCAGGATTTTCATAAATGAGAATGGTGCATTATTCCGTAGCTTCAACGTATCCCTGCCGCCGTCTGAAGGTAGCGGGAAACTGATCGGTTTCGATGATTTCGACGGCGATGGGAATTTTGAGGCCGTGTATTGGCAATATGGCGGCACTGCCGACCGAAAAGATTATTTCGTCAACCTCTACAAACTCATATTCGCGTAAAGTTCCATGGCACTATGCGGTGGTCGTTAGTGCGGCCCATTGGATGCAGCAGAACGCTAATCACATATTTCATATAGGTAACACCCGCACTGCGTTCTCGACGCTCTGGGTCCGCTAAAACGGATCCAAAGAGAAGTCAGGTCAATATCGCCGCTTGCCTAATGCCTTGGTTAACCGCATTCTGATTCACGAACAGAATTCCTGGGGGGTGGAGGTTTTGTGGACGAATTACCAACGAGATTTATATCATCATTTGTCGTCGAGTTCATAAGTGATTTCATGCACTTCTGCGTTGAAAAATATGGATTTTCTACTGAAGAAATTAGCATTATTTGTGTGGTTGCAACGGAAAGCACTCGGGAAATCCGGCATGACGGATATTTGCTCAAAAACTATGGAGCCGAGGGTCAGGCTATCCCTGATGAGTTCAGATTTCCGGTCAGCGTTCAGTTCGTTTGTCGACGGTTGGGCATGCGGCGAGAAACGACGCGACGAAAACTCGAAGACTTAGCAAGTAGAGGTTTTCTAAATAAAATTAAGGGCGGATATGCCCTGCCAGCACAAACAAATGCCGCTGATTATACGCAGGAGTTGCGCGACTTCTTGGTAGCAAAAATCTCTAATCTGCGGACGTATATAGAAAAAATACCGGTATAATTGCGCCAGGGGCGGATTGGGAGCAACTGAGTGCCGATGCCCAAATTAGGCAAACCGTGTTGTTGAAAAGCTTTCTGATTAATATTTACCCTCCACGACTCGGGGATGTGGGGCGGACCTAGTGGCAGATACGGAACAAAAAGACGCAACCGATGCCTTGCTGGCAATTGGGCAATGCATACAAACTGCAAGAAAAAAAAGCAGAATGACAGTGGCAAAGTTGTCCGCAAAGACCGCCATTTCAACACGATTTATTGAGTATATCGAGGCCGGTGAATTCAGCAAGCTCCCCGGACGATCGCATGTGCTGGGTTTCACACGATCCATTTGTCGAGAATTAGCATTAGATGCCGAAGAGATCGTTCAGGCAATCAAGTCAGCGATGTATCCTGACCCAATGACGGAATTCGAACTAACGATTGCGCAACAAATGAAACGCCCGCTGATCGCGAAGATCGTGAATGCGTTTAAATCTGTTCTGGACTGGCACTGAACGTTCGAAAACCCATTCTCTCGTTTTCGTGCGCGTAGTGGAACCGCAATCAACTTAATAGGGTTGCGGTTCATAAAAGGCACAACGAATGATGCGTTAGAAAGACAACAAAAAAGGGCTCGCAATTTCTCGCAAGCCCTTGATTTTGTTCGGAAAAACTGATTTTTCGGCTTAGCGTTTCGAGAACTGGAAGCTCTTACGCGCCTTGGCCTTGCCGTATTTCTTACGCTCGACAACGCGGCTATCGCGGGTCAGGAAGCCTTCCGACTTCACAGCGCTGCGCAGCAGGGGCTCATACTTCGACAGTGCCTGCGCGATGCCATGCTTGACTGCGCCAGCCTGACCCGAAAGGCCACCGCCCTTGACGGTTGCGATGACGTCATATTGACCGGTACGCTCGGTTACACCGAACGGCTGGTTGATGACGAGACGCAGCGAAGGACGTGCGAAGTAAACTTCCTGATCACGGCCATTGACGACAATCTTGCCGGTGCCTGGCTTCAACCAAACGCGTGCAACCGCGTCCTTACGACGGCCAGTTGCATAAGCGCGACCTTGCGCATCAATTTCCTGTTCGCGAACGACAGCAGCAATCTGTGCTGGTGCCTGAACGTCGGCGCCCAAGGTTTCGAGATCAGCGAGCGAATTTGCAGTTTCAGACATTATGCACCCACCTTGTTCTTGCGGTTCATGGAAGCGACGTCGAGCGTCGTTGGCTGTTGGCCGGCATGCGGATGCTCGGTACCATTATACAGATGCAGCGCGCGCATTTGGGCACGACCCAAAGGACCGCGTGGAACCATGCGCTCAACGGCCTTTTCAAGGACGCGCTCAGGGAACTTGCTATCAAGTACCTTACCAGCAGTGATGCCCTTGATCCCACCGATGTAACCGGTGTGGCGATAGTAAACCTTGTCGGTCAACTTCTTGCCGGTGAACTTCACCTTGTCGGCATTGATGACGACAACATGGTCGCCACAATCAACGTGTGGGGTGTAGCTTGGCTTGGTCTTACCACGCAGGATGTTGGCGATAAGGCTGGCAACACGGCCAACAACCAAACCTTCTGCGTCAATGAGGATCCACGATTTCTCGACGTCCTGTGGACGGATCGATTTCGTAACTCTGGATAGCGTTTTCATCGCTAATCGCACCTTTCGAAATTTTAGTGTTGCACAGAATCGCAAAGGATCCTGCACGCGAAGCGGTGCCAATGGCGATGAACCGGCCAATAGTCAAGCAAAAGCAAGGGTTTTACGACGGGTATAATAATACCCGTAGATGTTTAGGCTGTGTCCCGTCCCAAGACATGCGCACCCCAGACCGTTGCCGCGACCAAAAGGGCACCGACCGCCTGATGCGAAACGGCAAGGACGATGTTGACCCCCGTCATCACGGTGGCAATGCCCAGCAGCATCTGGACGCCGAACGCGCTATGAATAGCGACCGATGCCGCACGAACGCCTGCTTTCTTGACCCGGCGCGCCATCAGGATCAGCGCAATCACCGCGACCCACGCCCACCAGCGATGGACGAAATGGGTGAGATAGGGGTCATTGACCAAAGCATAAAATGCACCCTTGGCGGTATCCACGCCATCGGGATAGAAGCGGTCGTTCATCAATGGCCATGTGTTGGCGACATATCCGGCATTTAATCCAGCAACCCATGCACCAAAGAGCAGCTGGATAAATAATATCGCCAAGATACCGCCCGTAAAGCCCGTGATGCGCGCGGGCTTTGCCGATGGATTTTTCGTCAGCGCGTGCAAATCAAGCGCGGTCCAAACAAGGCCGCCCAAAATAATCAGCGCTGTCAAAAGATGGACCGCAAGCCGGTAATGGCTGACATCGGTGCGCGCAGACAGGCCCGATGACACCATCCACCACCCAATGGTCCCTTGCAGACCGCCCAGCGCAAGCAAAGCGAGCAACCGAGGCTTATAGCCGCTCGGGATCGCCTGCTTGATCCAAAACCACGCCAGCGGCAACGCAAATGCCAATCCGATGACCCGTCCAAGCAAGCGGTGGACCCATTCCCAGAAATAGATGAATTTGAACTCCGCGAGCGTCATGCCCGCCGGACCGTTAATCTCGGTATATTCCGGGATCTGTTTGTACTTTTCGAATTCGGAGAGCCAGCTGGCCTCGTTCAGCGGGGGCAAGGTGCCCGTGATCGGTTTCCATTCGGTAATCGACAGGCCCGATTCGGTCAGACGCGTGATGCCGCCGACAACCACCATCGCAAAGACGAGAACCGCGACGCCCATAAGCCAGGTAATCAGTGCCTGAGGGTGTGACGCGCGCGCGCTGGCTGCGGTGCCAGAATGAAGAGCTTTAGTCATAAGGCGCGATATGCCCCTGATTTCAGCAAGCTGCAAGCGAACAGAGGTTGCAAAAATGGTCATGATGGCTGCAATTTATGCGATGTAATGTTGTAACGTCTGACGAATCGGTGTAATGCTACCCCAATGACGCAGGCATGGAAAAAATGGCGGTGGGACGGGCTTGGCTTAAGCATTGCTGGCCTGTGCCTTGTGCATTGCCTTGTCACCACGCTTTTGCTGGCCTTTCTGGCATCGGCGAGCGGTTTTTTGCTCAACTCGGTCATTCATGAAACCGGCCTGTTTCTGGCCATTCTCTTCGGCGTGCTGGCGCTTGGTAAGGGCTTTTGGGATCATGGGCTGTTTACGCCAGCGATCGTTGGCGCAGCAGGCATCGGCATGATGGCAGGCGCTCTAACATTACCACATGGCCTGATGGAGATCGTTTGGACCGTCATGGGCGTCATCTGCCTCGCACTAGGACATTTCCTGAACCACCGCGCATCTGCCTGACGGGCAATTGACCGGCTGGCTGTCAAAGCCTACATCATCAACATGGCAGTTCATCATCATCACGAGCATGCAGGCGCGTCGCTTGCCCATGCCGCCGAATCGGCGTTGGTCGAAGCCGGCGAGCAGTGGACCGATATGCGTGCGGACATTTTCGCCGTGCTCGCCACATTTGAAAAACCCGCATCGGCTTATGATATTGCCGATCTCGTTTCGCAAAAACGCGGCAAGCGCGTTGCACCCAACAGCGTGTACCGGATACTCGATCTGTTCGTGACCACCAACCTTGCGCGCCGCGTCGAAAGCGCGAACGCCTATCTCGCCAACTCGCACCCCGGCTGTCTGCACGACTGCATTTTCCTGATCTGCGACAGCTGTGGCACCGCCACGCATATTGATGACGATACGCTGACCATGAACGTTCGCGCAGCGGCTGAACATGCCGGTTTTGCCGAGGTTCGCCCCGTGATCGAAGTCCGCGGAAAATGCGCCGATTGCGGATAACGCAGGCGCAATTACCCGTTCGACAGCCTGATAAAAGGTGGCTAAGCTGACGTCATGACACATTCCCCAGACACGCCGTTACTCGACACGGTTAAAGTGCCCTCGGACCTTCGCAAACTTGCCGCGTCGCAGCTTCGCCAGCTCGCGGATGAATTGCGCGCTGAAACCATATCTGCAGTTTCGGTAACCGGCGGCCATTTGGGCGCTGGCTTGGGCGTCGTCGAACTGACCACTGCCATCCATTATGTCTTCAACACGCCCGATGACCGTCTGGTCTGGGACGTTGGCCACCAATGCTATCCGCACAAGATCCTGACGGGTCGCCGCGACCGCATTCGCACCTTGCGCACAGGTGGTGGGCTTTCGGGCTTCACCAAGCGCAGCGAAAGCGAATATGATCCGTTCGGCGCGGCACATAGCTCAACCTCTATTTCAGCCGCTTTGGGCTTTGCGGTCGCCAACAAGATTGCGGGCAAACCCGGTAAAGCGATAGCCGTCATCGGCGACGGTTCGATGTCGGCCGGCATGGCCTATGAGGCGATGAACAACGCCCAAGCTGCGGGTAACCGTCTGGTCGTCATCCTGAATGACAATGACATGTCGATCGCGCCGCCCGTTGGCGGTCTGTCGGCTTATTTGTCGCGTCTGGTGTCCTCCAGCGAATATCTCGGCCTGCGCAGCCTTGCGAGCAAAGTCGCCAAAAAGCTATCGCGCCGCATCTATTCAGCCGCATCAAAGGCGGAAGAGTTCGCGCGCGGCATGGCAATGGGCGGGACCTTGTTCGAAGAACTCGGCTTTTATTATGTCGGCCCCATCGACGGCCATAATCTCGACCAACTGATCCCCGTCCTCGAAAATGTCCGCGACAATGCCGAGGGCCCTGTGCTGATCCATGTCGTCACGCAAAAGGGCAAAGGTTACGCCCCTGCCGAAGCGTCGGCGGACAAATATCATGGCGTCGTCAAATTCGACGTGGTCACAGGTAAGCAGGACAAGGGCCCCGGTGGCGGTCCGCCAGCCTATCAGAATGTCTTTGGTGAAACGCTGGCCAGGCTGGCCGAAACCGATCCTAAGATTTGCGCGATAACCGCCGCGATGCCCGGCGGCACCGGCGTCGACAAATTCTCGGCCGCGCATCCCGAACGCTCGTTCGATGTCGGCATCGCTGAACAACATGCCGTCACCTTTGCGGCTGGCCTTGCGGCACAGGGGATGCGTCCCTTCTGCGCGATTTATTCTACCTTCCTGCAACGCGCCTATGACCAGGTCGTGCACGACGTCGCGATCCAGAATTTGCCTGTGCGTTTCGCCATTGACCGCGCTGGCCTCGTCGGCGCCGACGGCAGCACGCATGCAGGATCGTTCGACATTACCTATTTGGCGACCTTGCCCAATATGGTCGTCATGTCGCCAGCAGACGAAGCGGAACTGGTCCACATGACCTACACCGCCGTCCTGCACGACAGCGGCCCAATCGCGTTCCGCTATCCACGCGGCAATGGCACCGGCGTTGCGATGCCTGACGTGCCGCAGCAGTTGGAAATCGGCAAAGGCCGGATCATGCGTGAAGGTAAAAAGGTCGCGATTCTCTCACTCGGCACCCGTTTGGCCGAAGCGATGAAGGCGGCAGAGACGCTGGATGCCAAGGGCCTGAGCACCACCGTTGCCGACTTGCGCTTTGCAAAGCCGCTTGACGAAAAAATGATCCGCCATCTGATCGCCACGCATGAGGTTGTCGTGACGGTCGAAGAGGCATCCGTGGGCGGCCTTGGCGCGCATGTGCTGACGCTCGCTAGCGATGCTGGCCTGATGGACGCTGGCTTGAAAATCCGCACGATGCGCCTGCCCGACATGTTCCAGGAACATGACAGCCCGCAAAAGCAATATGACGAAGCCGGCCTGAATGCCCCGCAAATCGTCGAAACAGTGCTAAAGGCGCTGCGCCACAACAGCGCCGGCGTGGAGGAAGCGAGCGCCAGCGCTTAACCCGCGCTGCGCTCTCAAAACTTAACCCGGAATAACAGCCTGCGCGGTTTGGCCGTCGCCTTCGGGCGCGGCGATGATGTCGCGGGTGATGCTGCCTTTGTTGACCGTGTTGGTCTGCGGGTCACCGACCGAAGAACGAATACCCATTTCGGCATTGCCCGACGTGGTTGAGATTGCGCGTTCAGCAGCAGAGCGCGGCGCGATGCCGCCAAACAAAGCGTCCAAAACCTGTTCCTGACCACCATCGGCCGGACGGATTGCCGTTGCTGCGGTTGGCTCCAACGCGAAATCCGGTGGAACCACCAAAGGCGCAGCGCGGCCAGCCGTTGGCGCCGCCACTTCATTGCCACCAAGCAAATTGCCTACCGAGGAACAGCCCGACAATGTTGGCAGGGTCGCGATCGCCATAGCGATTAGGGCCGATTTCGTTTTCATGTGCGTATCCATTTACTGGGCAGACTGCGGACGGGGCGCAGATGCAGCGCCACCGAACATGGCGTCCAAAACCTGTTCTTTCGTATCGCCATCTTGCGGGCGCGGCGCATCGGGTGTCGGCGCGGGCAAAGCAAATTCGGTTGGAACCTGAAGCGGCTTCGAACGGCTTACGGCAAATTCATCTGGCCGGTCGCGGTCAAACACGCTGGTGGTGCCGCAGCCCGAAAGCGCGAGCAAAGCAACTGACGCCGCCGCAAACATATTGATCCGCTTCATGATTTCTCCACTATGTCAGCGCTGCTTTCGGGTTGCTGAACGTCAGACCCGTCACCGCTTTGCTTGTCGCTTATCAGGAAGGCGCGGGCAAGCAATATCAGCACGCCAATGCTGATGCAGGCATCGGCAAGGTTGAATATGTAAAAGGGCCGGAATGCGCCAATGTGCAAATCGGCATAATCGACGACATAGCCATAGCGCACGCGGTCCACGATATTGCCAAGCGCGCCGCCCAAGACGAGCGACAAGGCCAGCACATCACCGCGCAGTTTCTCGCGCCACATCCAAACGGCAACACCCGCGGCAATAACCGCCGTCAGCGCCACCAGCGCCCAGCGTTCGCCATCGCTATCCGCCGTCAGAAAGCTCATCGAAACGCCGCGATTTTCGGCATAGCGCAGGTCGAAGAACGAAATGATGTGAATGACACCGCGGCTTTTCAACTGAAGCGGGCCAAGCATCGCATATTTCACAATCTGGTCCGCGATGAACACAAGGCTTGCCAGCATGATGCCCTGAAGGCGGAATTTAGGATTGGGGTTCATGCGTTTCCGTTCACAACAGTATCGCATCTGTCGCACAATGCGCCATCGTCCACAACCTCGGGAAGATGCCGCCAGCAACGACCGCATTTGTGGTTGGTGGTTTTGACTGCGCCAGCGCTATCGCCATGATGGACCGCCGAGACGATGAATATTTCGGCGAGATCTACATCGCCGAATGCTCCGCTGTGGGTGTATTCAACTTCAAGGCTGGAACCGACAATCTTCTCACGGCGCATGGGTTCGATTTGTTCGGTTGCGACCATACGCGCCGCACGAATGCTCGACCATTTTTCAGCCAAGGCCCCGTCAAGGGCGGCGGGAGCTTCCGGCCAATCCGAAAAATGCACGCTGTCTTCATCGGGGAATCGCGTCTGCCACACCTCTTCGCTGGTGAAGACCAGCACCGGCGCGGCATAGCGCACCAGTGCGTGGAACAAGGTGTCGAGCACCGTGCGATACGCCATCCGCTTTGGATCGGTCGGTGCGTCGCAATAGAGGCAATCTTTGCGGATATCGAAGAAGAATGCCGACAGGTCTTCGTTGCAAAATTCGGTCAGCAAACGGACATAAGTGTTAAAGTCAAAATCATTGACCGCCGTCTTCAGCTTCGCGTCCATATCCGCGAGCAGATGGAGCATATAACGCTCCAGCTCGGGCATATCGGCGACCGCGACCTTTTCCGCGTCCGAAAAGCCGTCGAGCGCGCCGAGCAGATAGCGGAAGGTGTTGCGCAATTTGCGATATTGGTCGGAAACGCCCTGCAGGATTTCCTTGCCGATCCGGTGGTCTTCGGTGAAGTCCACGGTCAACGCCCACAGCCGCAAAATATCCGCGCCGCTGTCGCGCATCAGGTCGAGGGGGTTGATCGTATTGCCCAGCGACTTGGACATTTTCATGCCCTTTTGATCCATCGTAAAGCCGTGGGTCAGCACGGCATTATAGGGCGCACGGCCCCGCGTTCCACAGCTTTGCAACAGGCTCGACTGGAACCAGCCACGATGTTGGTCGCTGCCTTCGAGGTAAAGGTCCGCGGGCCATTGCAGGTCGGGCCAACGTCCGCTTTCAAGGACGAAAGCATGCGTGCAGCCCGAATCGAACCAGACGTCCAAAATGTCGGTGACGCGTTCATAATCGGCGAGCGCATAGTCGCTGCCCAGATATTCCTGTGCGCGCTCGTCGCTCCAGCCATCGACGCCATTTTCGCGAATGCCCGCGATGATGCGTGCGTTCACGCCCGCGTCGCAGAGATATTGGCCGGACTTACGGTCCACAAACAGCGTGATCGGCACGCCCCATGCGCGCTGGCGGGACAGCACCCAGTCGGGGCGGCCTTCGACCATCGCGGTAATGCGATTCTGGCCCTTTTCCGGAACCCAGCGGGTGTCCGAAATCGCGGTCATTGCGGTTTCCCTCAAAGACCGAAGCCCTGAGCCTGTCGAAGGGCGGCTCTCGTCCGATACGCGTGCTTCGACAAGCTCAGCACTACGGTTTAGGTCGAGCGGCTTATCCATCGGCACGAACCATTGCGGGGTGCAGCGATAGATGACTTTCGCCTTTGACCGCCAGCTGTGCGGATAGCTGTGCTTGTAATCCGCCGACGCCGCGAGCAACCCGCCAGCCGCGTGCAACGCGGTGCAGATGGGGCCATCAGGTGCGTTGAATTTGGGGTTGATGACGCTGCCTTCACCGCCAAGCCAGAGCCAATCGGCGCGATATTTGCCATCGCCTTCGACAGCAAAAACAGGCTCGATGCCGTTCGCCTTGCATAGGTCAAAGTCATCCTCGCCATGGTCAGGGGCCATATGGACAAGGCCGGTACCGCTGTCCGTGGTGACGAAATCGCCCGCGAGCATCGGACGCGGCTTGGCAAAGAAACCGCCCAGTTCGTGCATCGGGTGGCGGACCATGGTTCCGGCGAGGTCAGAGCCTTTGATGCGTTTACGAAGATACAGGTTCTTGAGGAAGGGTGAACCAGCCCGCGCTTCGAACTGCGCGAGGAGTTGGGCTGCAACCAATACCGACACGATTGAACCGTCTTCACGTTCAAAATCGTTTAGAATGTATTCAACATCCGGCCCATAAGCGATCGCCTGATTGACCGGAATCGTCCAAGGCGTCGTGGTCCAGATCACCGCATGCGCGCCAACCAATTCATCAATCGGCGATTCCATGATCTCAAACGCCACATCGATCTGCGTCGAAACGATGTCCTCATATTCGACTTCAGCTTCGGCCAAGGCGGTCTTTTCCACCGGCGACCACATGACGGGCTTTGCACCGCGATAGAGCTGGCCGCTTTCGGCGAACTTCAACAGCTCCGAAACAATTGTCGCCTCGGCTTGGAAATCCATCGTCAGATAGGGATTGTCCCAATCGGCATTGATGCCCAGCCGCTTCAATTGTTCGCGCTGCGTGTCGACCCAATGCTGCGCATAAGCGCGACATTCGGCGCGGAATTCTTGCGCCGGAACTTCGTCCTTGTTGAGCTTTTTCTTGCGATATTGCTCTTCGACTTTCCACTCGATGGGCAGACCATGGCAATCCCAACCGGGCACATAAGGCGCGTCTTTGCCCAACAATGTCTGCGTGCGGACAACCATGTCCTTCAGAATATGGTTCAGCGCATGGCCGATATGCATGTCGCCATTCGCATAAGGCGGGCCATCATGCAGAATGAACTTCTCACGCCCACGACGGCGATTGCGCAGCTCCGCATAAAAATCCTGCGCCTGCCAACGCGCCAGAATGCCCGGCTCCTTCTGCGGAAGGCCGGCCTTCATAGGGAAATCTGTTTTCGGCAGGAAAACGGTGTCGCGATAGTCGATAGGGTCAGTCATGTTAAAAGCGCCCTTAGCGCAAAGATGAGGAGAATTGAAACCTCCTTGTCACTCCACGCGTGTGTCATTCCCGCGAATGCGGGAATCCATGGCATGACATGTCAGCGTAAACTGCGCAGACAGACCATGGACCCCCGATCAAGTCGGGGGTGACAAATGGTATAGCTATCAATTATCGCCCTGCGCGCAGAGGGATTACACTGCCCCTAATATCCGGCGGGCTTCGTCGCAATCCTGCGCCATTTGCGCCATCAGTGCGTCCAGACTGTCAAACTTCGCCTCTCCGCGAATGAAGGCGTGGAATTCGATTTCGATATTCTGCCCATACAGATCTTCGGCAAAGTCGAAGAAATGCGGCTCAAGCAATTCCTTGGGCGGATCGAACGTTGGGCGAATACCAAGGTTCGCGGCACCATTCAGCACGCGGCCATCGGGCAAGCGCCCCTTCACCGCATAAATGCCGTACCGCGGGCGCAAATAATGGCCCATGTCGATATTGGCGGTCGGGAAACCCAATAGCCGCCCGTTTTTATCGCCATGCTGCACGATGCCCTCAACCGTGAACGGCCGGGTGAGCAAGGCGGTTGCCGCGGCGCAGTCGCCATCCTTCAGCGCATTGCGGATACGGCTCGACGATATCACGCCGCCATCATCCATCACGGGACCCATGGCGGTGGACGTTAGGCCATGCGCACCGCCCAGGTCGCGCAACACGTCAATATTGCCGCCGCGCTTATGCCCAAAGGTAAAGTCCTCGCCCGTGACCACAGCCGAAATGCCCAGACGTTCCATCAGCAATGTGACGATGAAATCTTCGGCGCTGGTCGCGGCAAGCTCTGCATCGAAATCAAACACCAGCATCGCGTCGGCACCGGCTTCAGCAAAAAGCCGCTGGCGTTGATCAAGCGTCGTCAGCCGAAACCATGGCGATTCCGGCGCAAAAAAGCGCACGGGATGTGGATCAAATGTCGCGATAATCGCTGGCTTTCCTGCCGCCTTTGCCTGTTTTATCGCTTCGCCAGCAACGGCCTGATGCCCCAAATGAAAGCCATCAAAATTGCCCAAGGCAACAACACCGCCGCGCAATGCGTCAGGCGTTCGGTCTTTGGCAGAAAGGCGGGGAATGGTCATTGCGCGGCGGCAGCCTTTTCCATCGGTACCAAGCCAGCGCGGATGACGCGCAACGCGTTTTCACCCATGACGGCGCGAATTTCGTCTGGCGTGAAACCTTCGTCCATCAACGCTTGGGTGACTTGCGCGAGTTGCGACGTATCGAAACGCACGGTGGTCGCGCCATCATAGTCCGATCCCAAGGCAACATGTTGAATGCCAACGAGATCGCGCACATGCTTCATCGCCTTGGCCGCGGCCCGCGGATCGGTGGAGCATATTGCGCCCTCCCAATAGCCGATGCCAATGATGCCACCGGTTTTGGCGACGCCGCGCACTTCGTCATCGGTCAGGTTGCGGTTGACCTTGCACGTCGCTTGCACGCCGCCATGGCTGGAGACCACGGGGCGTTTCGCCATGGCCAAAACCTCGGCAACGCCAGCATGGCTGAGATGCGCGATGTCGACGATCATGCCCTTCGCCTCCATCCGGCGCAATATGTCGCGACCGAACGGTGTCAGTCCGCCTTTTTTGAGGCCGTGCATCGACCCGCCCAATTCATTGTCAAAGAAATGCGTGAACCCCGCCATGCGGAACCCGGCGTCGTACAATCGGTCGAGATTCTCGATTTTGCCTTCAAGATTATGGAGGCCTTCAATGGTCAGCATGGCGCCGACAGTGCTCCGGTCCTTTTGACGTGCGGCAAGCAAGGCATCAAGCTGCTGCGCCTTGTCCACCGCTTGCAATTTCCCGTCCGATCCGGTGACCGCATGATCGCGCTTCGATGCGTGATATAGCGACCGCTCAACCAATGAGCGCCATGTTTTCACCGGCTGCAGCTGCGCGAAGGTCAGCAAAGTGATATTGTCGGTGTCCGCACCATTGCCATCATAATTCTGGCCTTTGGGCGTTTTGGTGACCGACGAGAAAAGCTGAAGCGCGACATTGCCCTCTTGCAAGCGCGGCAAATCCATATGGCCACGGTCCGCCCGGTCGCCCAAATCGCGGTTCCACATCAACGTGTCGCTGTGCAGGTCGACGATGTTCAATGTCTTGTGCAACGCCTTGGCCTCATCGCTGACCTTAATCAGCGGCTGACCGTCAACCGCGTTCATCGAACCTTCGACATAGCCGGGTAAAAAGCCGAAAAAGCCAATCGCAGCCGCGCCAATCAGCGTCAGTGGAATCCAGAATTTCTTACGCATCATTTCCCCCAATATACCGCGTGCTTAGCTCTTTGCCCGCCGCACAAGCGTGACAAAATCAAATGCCGGTGCGTCGTTCAACGCAGCATGGCTTTCGCGGGACAGTTCTTCCCACTCCGCCACATCAAAATCCGGGACCGACGTGTCGCCTTCGGGCCGCGCGGCAATCTCCGTCAGTTCAATGCGGTCTGCGAGCGGCAGAAACAGATTATAGATTTCCGCGCCGCCAATCACGCACACATGTGGGCCATTGGCGCGCTTCAGCGCGTCGGCCACCGAATGCGCGATTTCGGCGCCCTCTTCTTCCCATGCGGTATCGCGCGTCAAAACAATGTGGCGTCGGCCATCCAGCAGGCCGGGCAGGCTGTCAAAGGTCTTGCGCCCCATAATCATGGGCCGGCCCTTGGTTATCTGTTTGAAATGCCGCAGATCTGCGGGGAGATGCCACGGCATGCCGCCATCTTTCCCGATGACTCCATTGGCGGCGCGGGCGAGGACAAGGATAATTTCGGGATGATTCATAACCCCGCTTTGCCTTGAAAAACTTAGCGATACAAGCGGGTGACGTGGCCTATTTTTCGGCCCGGGCGCGCTTGTGCCTTTCCATAGAGATGCAGATGCGCCGCAGGGTCGGCCAAAATCTGTTCAAACGCATCGCCGTCATCCCCGATCAGGTTCTGCATTTCGACACGGGCCGCCACCGTTTCGGTGCTGCCCAGCGGCAGTCCGCAAATCGCGCGGATGTGGTTTTCAAACTGGCTGGTGGCCGCGCCTTCAATCGTCCAGTGGCCGCTATTGTGCACACGCGGCGCGATTTCATTGAACAAGGGACCGGCGCTGCTGGCAAAAAATTCGGCGGTAAATACGCCGACATAGTCAAGCTTGGTCGCAACCGCCGCCGCCATATCGCGTGCCGCTTGCTGCTGGTTTTCCACAAGTGCACCAGCCGGTAGCGTCGACGTTGCCAAAATGCCGCCGACATGCACATTGTGCGAACTGTCCCAAAAGCGGATCTCGCCATCTTGGCCGCGCACCAATATCACCGAAAATTCGGCATCGAACTGCACCATGGCTTCTGCGATCAGCGGCTGTGCACCCGTCTGCGCCCATGCATCGGCCAGATCGTCCTGCGACGTGACGCGAAGCTGCCCCTTGCCGTCATATCCCATGCGGATCGTCTTCAGGATGCACGGGATACCTACCGCATCAACCGCCGCCTGCACGTCGTCTTGCACATTTGCGATGGCAAAGTTCGCTGTCTGTCCGCCAAGGCTGCGCACAAAGCGCTTTTCGGCATCGCGGTCCTGCGCAACTTCCAACGCCTTGGCTGGCGGATAAATGGGGGCAAGCCCGGCAATCGTTTCAAGCGGTGCAACCGGCACATTTTCAAATTCGAAGGTGACGACATCGCATTGCTGCGCAAAATCTTTCAACGCGGCATGGTCGTCATACGCGCCGATGCTGCTGTGCGCGGCGACGTCAAACGCCACATTGTCCCCTGCGGGCGCGTAAATATGGCAGCGATAGCCAAGCTGAGCCGCCGCAACCGCCAGCATCCGGCCAAGCTGGCCGCCACCCAAAATCCCAATGGTCGAACCAGGAGGCAACGCAGTCATCGGCTTATTCTCACTCCGGCGTTTCGGCGACCGACGCGGTCTGGGCCGCGCGCCATGCATCCAGCCGTGAAGCGAGCGCTGCATCATTATTGGCGAGCATTGCCGCTGCCAAAAGCGCGGCGTTCGTTGCGCCCGCCTTGCCAATCGCGAGCGTGCCGACGGGAATGCCTGCGGGCATTTGGACGATGGACAACAGGCTGTCCATGCCATCCAGCGCCTTTGACTGCACCGGCACGCCAAGCACCGGAAGCCGTGTCATCGATGCCGCCATACCCGGCAAATGCGCCGCGCCACCCGCGCCCGCGATAATGCATTGCAGGCCCCGATCAGCCGCGCTTTTTGCATAATCATACAGACGCTCAGGCGTACGGTGCGCGGACACCACTTTGCATTCATGGGGAATGTCGAGCGCGGTCAGCGTGGCTGACGCTTCGCGCATCGTGTCCCAGTCCGAACGGCTGCCCATGATGATGCCAATAAGCGGCGCTGAGTCAGTCATGTGTCACTCCCCTGACAACTTTAATGGCATGGCCTTAGCCGCGTGGTGCAAAAGGCGCAATCCAGCAACAATGCGATAATCGCCGAGCCGCGCACGCGCGCGGCACGACTTTGTTACCGCGCGGATAGATAGTGATATGCACCATTCAAATTGTCGTCGAGTTCATAGACAATCGGCTGGCCGGTCGGGATTTCCAAGCCATTGATATCCGCATCCGAAATGCCCGAAATATGCTTCACCAGTGCGCGCAAGCTGTTGCCATGCGCAGAGATTAGAACGGTTTTTCCGGCCTTTAGCTCAGGGACAATGGCACTCTCCCAATAGGGCAGAACGCGCAGTATCGTGTCCTTCAGGCTTTCGGACGCGGGAATTTTGATGCCCGCATAACGCGGATCGGACGACAGATCATAAGGCGATCCAGCCTCCAATGGCGGCGGCGGGATATCAAAACTGCGGCGCCAGATTTTGACCTGATCGTCGCCATGCTTGGCCGCTGTCTCTGCCTTATCAAGGCCCGTCAGGCCGCCATAATGCCGCTCGTTCAATTGCCAGTTCTTGGTCACCGGAACCCAAAGCCGGCCCATCGCCTCAAGCGCAAGGTTCAACGTCTTGATTGCCCGCGTCTGCACGCTGGTGAAGGCGACATCGGGGGCAATGCCCTTGGCCTTCATCAGCTCGCCCGCGGCCCACGCTTCGGCTGCGCCTTTTTCGGTCACATCAACATCCCACCAACCGGTGAACCGGTTTTCAAGGTTCCATTGGGATTGTCCGTGGCGAATGAGGATAAGCTTGGGCATGGGAGTTCCTTCGTTGTTTGCCCGCGCCCTAACGCAAGTTGGTCAAATCGCCAAGGTCATGAAACGGCTAAACGGGTCTTCGACATAATTGCCAAAGGGTGGGCAATATTGAAACCCGTGCGCTGCATACAGCGCCAACGCCGGTGCGAAGTCCGCCGACGATCCTGTCTCAAGGCTCAGGCGGTGATAACCACGGTCGCGTGCTTGCGAAATGATATGCGTCAGCATCTTGGCGCCGACACCTTTGCGCAAATGGTCCGCGTGCGTCCGCATTGATTTGACCTCGCCATGTTCGGGCGTCAGCTCTTTCAACGCCCCGCACCCCGCAAGCGCGTCCCCGTCCCAGATCGACCAGAACGTCACATCGGGCGCATTCAGCCCGTCGAAATCGAGAAAATGACAGCTTTCTGGTGGCGAACTTGCCAGCATCCCGGCGAAATGCGTTTCCAGCAAGGCGCGGATTTCGTTGCCGGAAAGATCATCCACGATGATGCGCATGGGGACTGCTTACACCATCTCCGCCAGCGTCGCGAGGCATTCGCGGGCCAGCAGGCGGCACCGTTCGGGCGACCATCCCTGATAGGGGTCATTGCCGTGCACCGTGTCTTTGTAGGGCATTTCAAGCGTCATCGACACGCATTGATGCGACGGGCCAAAACGCTCGGCGAGCTGGTTTGTCGACATGGTCAGGTTGGCTTTGCCCGGCCCCGCTTTGGTGTAACCCAGCTCCGTCTGGAAATCGGGTGTGCGCGCGGCGAGGCGGTTGATGAAATTGTTATATCGCGCGCCTTGATCGTCGGTCCATGACGGGATGCCTTCAAACCCAGCCATAAATGCAGCGGGAATAGCCTCATCCCCATGAACATCTATCGCCCAATGCACGCCAGTTTCATCCATGGCGTTGCGGATTCCCAGAACCTCTGGACTGCGGTCCAAGCTTGGCTCGGCCCATTCGCGGTTCAGGTTTACGCCCGCAAAGTTGGTACGCAAATGTCCCCGGCAACTGCCGTCGGGATTGCAATTGGGCACGATATGCAACCGGCATTTTTCCAGCAATACGCGCGTGTGCGGATCGCTCAGGTCGGTGAGCATATCCAGCGCACCTTCCATCCAATATTCGGCCTGCGTTTCGCCCGGATGCTGGCGCGCGTATAGCCAGACTTGCGTTTCGCCATCGCCCATCGACAGGCAATCAATGGGCTGCCCTTCCAGGCTGTGGCCCAAGCAACGATAGCTAACGCCTTCGCATGTTGCGGCGTCGGCGACCAAATCATGGTGACGTTCCATGCTAAAGGGCGCGAAATAGGCGAACCAGACAATGTCGCTGGCGGGCGTGTAGCGAATGGTCAGGGTGCCGCCGTCTGCGGCTTTGTCATAGCTCGTATCGGCGCGGCCCCAATAGTCGCGGTCTTCGGAAACACAGGCGCGATATTCTGGCCAACCGCCGGGATAAGCGCTGCCTTCCAAGCCCGTTATGCGCAGTTCAATTTCTTCACCCGCTGCGCACGCAACGCGGAAGTGGAACCATTGCGCAAACTCCGAATCCTTGTCCTTGCGAATGCCAAGGGTGGCAATGTTGCCATCGATGGCGTGCACTATGATGTTACCGCTGTCGAATGCAGCATTGATATCGGTGATCGGCATTTTTGGTTCGCTCTCGCAATGAAGTTTATGGAACGCGGATAGTCTCGCCAGACACGCCGGGGAAGTCCTTAAACAAAGCTTCGGCCAATTTAGAGGCAGCAATAGCGGGCTGCGCGGCAGGCGAGCCCGCTTTGGCAGATTGCACCGCCGTCCCTTCCCATATCACCAGCCGGTCACTGCGCCGGATGATGCGCACCGCCAAACTGGTCTGCAATAATGCTGCCGAACCGCCACCAAGATTAATGCCAACACCCAAGCCAATGCCCGACCCATAGCTGCCGGTGGACCCGCCGACGCCAACGGAAACCGGTGACCGGCGCTCTGGGCGTATCATACTCGCGCCAAAGCGTATCTCGGCAACAACATCGCTTGTGCCCGCTGGATTGCGATAGCCGACCCGCTGCATTTCACGCGTCACCGCCGCAACATAAGGCGAAGCCGATAAAGACCGGTCCGTCGCCGATTCGCCGGCAACCTCAACCACGAAACTGCCATTGCCATAAGGCACGCCTTCGGATGCGCGGTTAAAACGCGTAACCTCAACAGGGCCAGTAGGAACGACACAGGCCGACAGCAGTGAAAGCGCGAGAAGTGGCAATATTCGGGGAGTTTTCATCATGGTCCTATCCTTAAGCGCGTCATATATCATGGCAAGCGATGTATGGGGGCTGAATCGCATAATAGCGCCGAACGCGCTTGACTTTACGCCGCCCCACCCATAGGAGCGCGCCTTCAATTCAAGCTTTATGCATCAAAAAGACGGGTAAATCCGATGAAAGTCGTTAATTCTCTCAAGTCGCTCAAAGGCCGCCATCGTGACAACCGCGTGATTCGTCGTCGTGGCCGGACCTATGTCATCAACAAGACCCAGCCACGCTTTAAGGCGCGCCAGGGTTAATTGGCCGCTGCCTGCGCAACGCGGGCAGATGGTTCTATCAAAAGACCGCTCCGAATCTGATTCGCGGGCGGTTTTTTTTGCGTCTTCATGTGAGATATTTCCCATGACAAAGATCACCACCGTCGTGTTTGATGTCGGCAAAGTGCTGTTCGAATGGGATTTGCGGCATCTTTTTGCGAAGCTGATCGCCGACAAGGCGGAGCTGGAATATTTCGTCACGCATGTCGTCACGCCCGAATGGCATTTTCAGCATGATGCCGGCCGGCCGTTGGCAGAAATGACCGCGGAACGAACCGCGCTATATCCAAAATATAAAAACGAGATCGACGCATACCGGACGCGTTTTAACGAGACGATTCCGGGCCCCGTTACGGGCTCGCTCGAAATCGTGCACGAACTGGCCGCGCGCGCCATCCCGCTGTTTGCCATTACCAATTTTGGCGCGGAGTTTTGGGAGATGTTCCGCCCGACCCAGCCCATATTCGACCATTTCGGAGATATCGTGGTGTCGGGCGTCGAGAAAATGGTCAAGCCAGACCCCGATATCTATGCGCTGGCGCTGCGCCGCTTTGGGCTGAAGCCCGGCGAGGCGATATTCATCGATGACAATCATGACAATGTCGTCAGCGCCCGCGCCAATGGCTTTGCTGCGCATCATTTTACCGATGCAGAAAAGCTGCGCCGCGAATTGGTGGCGCTTGATTTGCTGGTTTAATGTTTTCGCACGAAGCGGCGGGGAGATTAGGACATATTCTCGGCGTCCTTGGCGCCTCGACATCAACCAAAAAACATCAGCGCAAGGCCTTCCATTCAGCGCCCGTCTGTGCTTAAGCGACCGGCGAAACTCTTTATTGTCGAGGATGTAATCTCCCATGAATATCCATGAATATCAGGCCAAAGAACTGCTGGCGAAATTTGGTGTGGCGTGTCCCGCTGGTATCGCGGCGCTCAGCGTTGAAGAAGCGGTTGCTGCTGCGAAGCAATTGCCTGGTCCGCTTTATGTCGTGAAGTCGCAAATCCACGCAGGCGGACGCGGCAAGGGCAAGTTCAAGGAATTGGGTCCTGATGCAAAGGGCGGTGTTCGCTTGGCCTTCAACCTCGACGAAGTTGAATCACATGCAAAAGAAATGCTGGGTAACACGCTGGTAACGATCCAGACCGGAGCCGAAGGCAAGCAAGTCAACCGTCTGTACATCACCGATGGCGCCGACATTAAGCAAGAATTCTACCTCGCCTTGTTGGTGGACCGCGCGACCAGCCGGATTGCTATCGTTGCCTCAACCGAAGGCGGCATGAACATTGAAGACGTGGCGCATGACAGCCCCGAGAAAATTCACACCATCGTTGTTGATCCGGCAACCGGACTTCAGCCGCACCATGGCCGCAGCGTTGCAAAGGCGCTTGGCCTGACGGGTGATTTGGCCAAGCAAGCACAGACTGTGGTTGCCGGCCTTTATGCCGCGTTTTTGGGCACCGATGCCGAGCAGATTGAAATCAACCCGCTCGCTGTGTGCGAAGGCAAGAATGGCGACGAGCTGTTGGTGCTGGATGCCAAGGTTGCGTTTGATGGCAATGCGATGTTCCGCCACAAGGATCTCGCCGAGCTGCGCGACCTGACCGAAGAAGACCCCGCTGAAGTCGAAGCATCCGAATATGACCTTGCGTATATCAAGCTCGACGGCAACATCGGCTGCATGGTCAATGGCGCTGGTCTTGCGATGGCGACGATGGATATCATCAAGCTGAACGGCGAATTCCCAGCCAACTTCTTGGACGTCGGTGGCGGCGCTTCGAAGGAAAAGGTGACCGCGGCATTCAAGATCATTCTGAAGGACCCTGCCGTAAAGGGCATTTTGGTCAACATCTTCGGCGGCATCATGAAGTGCGACATCATCGCGGACGGTATTGTTGCTGCGGCAAAGGAAGTGAACCTGTCGGTGCCGCTCGTTGTCCGCCTTGAAGGCACCAATGTGCAGCAGGGCAAGGACATCCTCGCCAATAGCGGCCTGCCTATCGTATCGGCCAACGACCTTGGCGATGCAGCCGCGAAGATTGTCGCGGAAGTGCGCAAAGCAGCTTAGTGTATCGAACGCTTGACGTTCACGTCAACGTTAAGCATAGGCGCACCAGTTTAGGCGGGCATTCACTCGCCGTTTGAGTCGGTATGGAAGGATGAGCAGATGAAGATCATCGTCCCCGTTAAGCGGGTCATCGATTATAATGTTAAGCCGCGGGTTAAGCCCGATGGTTCGGGTGTTGATTTGGCGAACGTCAAAATGAGCATGAACCCGTTTGACGAAATCGCGGTGGAAGAAGCGCTGCGTTTGCGTGAAAAGGGCGTTGCGACCGAAGTCATCGCGGTGTCGATCGGACCAGACAAGGCGCAAGAAACATTGCGGACTGCGCTCGCCATGGGTGCGGACCGCGCGATCCTCGTCGTTGCGGAAGATGTCGAGCCGCTCGCGGTTGCCAAGATCCTTGCAAAGGTCATGGGCGAAGAACAGCCCGGCCTTGTCATTCTTGGCAAGCAAGCCATTGACGATGACTCGAACCAGACTGGCCAAATGCTCGCTGCCTTGACCGGTCGTCCGCAGGGTACCTTTGCCAACACGGTCAACGTGTCCGGCGATGAAGTGCATGTTGCGCGCGAAGTCGATGGCGGTTTGCAGACGGTAGCGTTGAAGATGCCCGCCATCATCACGACCGACCTGCGCTTGAACGAGCCACGTTATGCGTCGCTGCCCAACATCATGAAAGCAAAGTCCAAGCCACTCGCGCAGAAAACACCTGCCGATTATGGTGTGGACGTTAGCCCGCGCCTGAAGACGTTGAAGGTTGTTGAACCGCCAGTGCGCAGCGCCGGTATCAAGGTTGCCGACGTCGATGCGCTGGTTGCAAAGCTCAAGGAAATAGGAGTGGCCGCATGAAGACCCTCGTTTATGCCGAACATGACAATGCATCGCTGAAGGATGCAACGCTTGCGGTCGTCACCGCTGCATCGCAGATTGGCGAAGTGCATGTCCTCGTCGCGGGATCAGGCTGCGGCGCAGTTGCCGAGCAGGCCGCAAAGATCGCTGGCGTGACCACAGTGCATGTTGCTGATGACGCAGCTTATGCGCAGCAGTTGGCTGAAAATGTCGCGCCTTTGGTGGCATCATTGATGGCCACGCATGACGCGTTTTTGGCGCCAGCCACATCGAACGGCAAGAACATCGCACCGCGCGTTGCTGCTTTGCTTGATGTCATGCAGATTTCGGACATCCTAAGCGTTGAAAGCGCGGACACGTTCACGCGTCCGATCTACGCCGGTAACGCGATTGCGACTGTCCAGTCGTCCGACGCCAAGAAGGTCATCACCGTTCGCGGCACAGCCTTTGCCAAGGCTGAAGAAACCGGCGGTTCTGCTGCCATCGGAGCTGTCTCGGGCAGCGGCGATGCGGGAACATCGACGTTCATCTCGGCGGAAATCGCCAAGCAGGAGCGCCCTGAACTGACATCGGCCAAGATCATCGTATCCGGCGGCCGCGCGCTCAAGGACTCAGCGACGTTCAGCGAAGTCATCTTGCCACTCGCCGACAAGCTTGGCGCAGGCGTTGGCGCAAGCCGCGCTGCTGTGGATGCGGGCTATGTCCCCAATGACTATCAGGTCGGTCAAACTGGCAAGATCGTCGCCCCTGAAGTCTATATCGCGGTCGGCATCTCTGGCGCGATCCAGCATCTTGCGGGCATGAAGGATTCCAAGGTCATCGTCGCCATCAACAAAGATGAAGACGCACCGATCTTCCAAGTCGCAGACATCGGCCTCGTCGGTGACCTGTTTACGGTTGTCCCTGAATTGGTCGGCAAGCTGTAACTTCTAGTAACATTGCGTAAAAATTTCAGGGCGGTCAGAAATGGCCGCCCTTTTTAATTGTGCGAAGAAAAGCTGGCGCTAACTTATCGGCATGATGACACGAATCTTTATTGCGGCAGCACTTCTCGTAATGCCCCACGCGTTAGTCGCAGCACCAAAAGAGCCACTTAGATTGAAACCAAGCATGCCTTGGAATGTCGACTTTGCTGAGGGCAGATGCCGCATTGCTCGTGTTTTTGGCGCTGATAAAGAGCGGGTGTTCATGTTCCTTGATCGTTACGGACCCGGCGAATATTTTAGGCTGACCGTCGCAGGTAAACCAATGCAAACCTGGCATGACAAAGGCGATGCCACGGTTCAATTCGGGCCTGCTGAAAAAGAACAGCAGATCGATTTCCTCGCAGGCACATTAGACAAATTGCCCGCGCTCATTTTCACCAGCCGTACGCGCGTGGCTCCGCCTTCAGACGAAGAGCTCGCAGCAATCGCACGGCGTTCCCCCGACGACGAATGGATCGAGCTGGCCCCCGTGAGTGACGCACGTTTAAAAGCTATTTCCAATCTCACTATTGGCAAGCCCCTGAGGCGTCCCGTCGTTTTGGAAACAGGATCAATGCGGGGAGCATTTAAGGTGTCGAACGCATGCATCGATAATTTGATGACCACCTGGGGCATTGATGTCGAAAAACACAGAACAATGCTGCGCATGCCAACACCGCAAAAACCACCATCGCGGTGGATTGTTTCGTCGGACTATCCCGTCAAAATGCTTAGGGTCGGGCAACCCGCAATTGTCGAGTTTCGCCTTAGTATTGGTCCAGATGGGGTGCCATTGGCATGCCACATTCAAGAGACTACCCGGCCGAAAGAATTTGACAACGCGGTATGCAAATCTGTGATGCGCCGTGCGCGTTTTGAACCAGGACTGGACGCAACCGGAAAGGCTATTACATCTTATTATCGCAATACCGTCCGGTTTCAGATACCTTAGCGATCTAAAACCCGCTTAAAAAGCTGCCGAGATTTTCGCCCAAATAGTCGGCCGCATAGCCCGACAATATGCACGTTGCGAGAGCTTGCGCGACTCTGGCAAATGCCCGATGCCACCGACATCAGCTTCATGACGACCTTCGGCACGGCCAACATGATTGCGCAATCGGTGAACGTCAATGTGCTGGACTTGCAGCTGTAGCCGTATTTGTGTTATAACGGACGTATGAACAAAACTGTCAAAATTATAAAAGTCGGAAACAGCGCCGCCATCATTCTGCCCAAACGCGACCTTGACCGTTTGCAGGCAAAGGTTGGAGATGTGTTGACGAAGCTCGATACCGATCGCGGACTCGAGTTAAAACCATATGACGCTGACTTTGACGCCCAAATGCAAGTTGCCCGTGAAGTTATGGCGCAGCGGAAGCGGGCGCTCCGCGAACTTGCCAAATAAGACACGCGCATGAAGCAACAATGGATTTGGGTTGCGCTTGATGTCGCTATAGCCGCGCACGCTGAACAGATTGCCGAACATGGTGGTGGCGAAGGGATCCGTGAGGCTGGATTGCTCGACAGTGCCATGGCGCGTCCACAAAATTTGGCACTTTATGGTGATCCAGACGTGAGCGAATTGGCGGCAAGTTATGCGTTTGGAATCGCCCGCAACCATCCGTTTGTGGATGGAAACAAAAGAACTGCAGCCGTCGTAAGCGAAACTTTTTTGGTTCTGAACGGACATGTTCTGACCGCGACAGATGCCGAACTGGTTATAACCTTCGTCGCCCTCGCCGCGGGTGAATTGTCCGAAGACGAACTCACCACTTGGTTCCGCGATCACCTTGCCTAGGGCAATAAATCCGCTGGCTGCGTGGGCTCGCTGAGTATCTTTTCCATTCGGCGCCAGCGTTCGGCTTGGTCGGGATTGCCGCGCTCGATATAGCCACGGACAAGGTCTTTGCCCCAACCATAATTGATGACATAGCTGCGATAATGGTCGGTAAACGCCAGCGATTGTTCGGCGCGCGCGGGCGACAGCAATAGATATTTCTGCGTGAGCTCAAGTGCCTGCGCGCGGGATATTTCGCCGTCGAGATACATTTTCGCAATGGTCAGCCGCGCGCCGGACAGCATCTCGGTCATTTGCTGCATTTTCCAATAGGCATCGGCAGACTTCGGATCGAGGCCAGCGAGCGGATATAGAATATCCCGTTCGAACGCCAAGCGCTCCTGCGCCGGAAAGGCCAGATCTATGCCATAATTTGCGCTGCCTTCGGAAAGGACGCTGGTCGGGCTGTAGAGCGGGTTGACCTCATATTCGCTCCACCCTTTTGCACGCGCAAGCCGCTGTTCGACCATCAGGTTCAAAACATGGTGGCCGGGATAGCCTTCATGACAGCCCAAATCGACCGCGCGGCTGACGCGGATCGGCAGGTCGGTGTTAATCTGGATCAGGCTTTTGTAATTGCCCTTATAATAATTGTAACCGGACCAGGTTTTCCCCGTCACAAACTCCATATCAAAGCTTTCGCCCACGGGGAGCGCGATGTGCTGCGCGGTGCGGCGTTTGCATTCGGCGATTGCGGCGGCGAAGACAGGTTGCAGGCGCTCTTTGGGAATGGTGTACCGCTCGTTAAACGCATCAACCCGCGCTGCCAGTGGGCCCGAACCGGGAATGAGCGTTTCAAGCCGGCTTAATAAAGCGTCATAATGTTCAAGCGTCATAAGCACAGGGACGGTCGCAAACTGCCCGTTCGCTTCATCATTAAACGCGAATTTGCGGCCCTGAAGCATGTGCAGTCTAGTATCTGCGGCCACGAGCATGCCCCGCAAGGCCAAAGCCCGGCGGCGGTCAGCATCATCCTTTATCGTCGGCAAGCTTGCATCAATGGCAGCCGTCAGCTTGCGGGCTTCCGCAATGAGATCGGTCAGCGAACGTGGACTAGCTTTCGCCGCTGCCTGCAACGATTCTGGTCCATAATATGCATCGACATATTCGGCTTCATGCGTTCCCGCCTCAAGCGTGAGGCGGACATAATCTTGCGAAATGCTAGTTAAAGAACGCGCCGGGGCCGTCGTCGCAGAACGTGCCGCCACGGGAACCGCGCTACATGCCGACGCCAGCAACGCGGCCGTAAGAATGGGATAGAAAAGCTTCATTTTGCGTCTCCCGATATGTGCTTTTGGCGCGCCGCAAAGCGCAAAATGAGATAGCCCGAAATTGCGGACACCAACGAGCCCATTAAAACGCCAATTTTGACGGCGTCGGATTGTTCAGGCCCGACAAAAGCAAGGCCGCCGATAAACAGGCTCATGGTGAAACCAATCCCGCACAGCAAAGCGACGCCATAGACGTGCACCCAGCTGGCATCCTTTGGACGGACGGCAATTCCAAGCTTCACGGAAAGCCAGACGCTTGCGAAAATGCCGATTTGCTTACCCAGAAACAGCCCCATGGCAATGCCCAGCGGAAGCGGCGCAGCCAATGCAGCAAAGCTTGTGCCGGCCAGCGAAACGCCCGCGTTGGCAAAGCCAAATATAGGCACAATGAAAAACGCGACGGGTTTTACCAACGCATGTTCAAGACGGTGCAGCGCCGAATCTTCGGCATCGGGCGCGGCGCTTGTCCGGTGAAACGGAATGGCAAATGCGGCCATGACTCCGGCAATCGTGGCATGAACGCCAGACAGCAATGTCGCATACCACAGCAAGGCCGCAAGGATGAGGTACGGCCAAAGCACATGCACCCGAAAACGATTGAGCGCCATCATCGACAGCCAGATGGCACCTGCTGCGGCCAAGGCCATGATGTTCAGTTCCGCGGTGTAGAACAACGCAATGATGGCGACCGCGCCCATATCATCGACAATTGCAACCGTGGTTAAAAACAGTTTCAAAGATGCAGGTGCGCGGCTGCCCAATAAAGCCAGCACGCCTATGGCAAATGCAATATCGGTGGCAGCGGGTATCGCCCAGCCGCGATGCAGATCTGGATCGCCGCCCGCCACGCCCAGATAGATCAGCGCCGGAACGACCATGCCCGCCGCAGCCGCAATGATGGGCAGCCGCCTATCGTTCCACGTTGAAAGATGTCCGTCGACAAATTCGCGCTTAATCTCCAGCCCGACCAACAGGAAAAATATCGCCATCAGCCCATCATTTATCCAGAGATGGACGGTCATCGGACCAAGTTTTGGCGTTAATTCCGGCCCAATCACCGCGTGCACGAAATGGGCATAGCTATCGGCAAAAGGTGAATTGGCGACAAGCAGCGCCAAAGCCGCTGCCGCCATCAGCAAGATGCCGCCGACTGCCTCGCTGCCGAGAAACGCACGCAATGCGGATTGGTTGGGTCGCTTTTGGGGCGTTTCAGTCATCGTCCAGCTATATGCCCGCCCGCATAATTGATAGCAAGCGCAGCACAAAACATTGAGCAAATCCCTTGCCTTAGCGGTTTCGGTTGGTCTAGAAACTTCCAAAAGGGCATTAAATATGGCCAATATGGCGGGATTGAATCGGACTATTGAGGACACAGATACTGATCCGATGGCGGATGAATCGGTTGAGTTGACCGAAGGTCAAAAGGCGTGCCTTAGACTGGTCGACGACCACATGACGTCCAAAGAAATCGGCCGTTCTCTGGGAATTTCACACTTCACTGTCGATCAAAGGTTGGACGCCGCGCGGCGCAAATTGAATGCCGCAACGCGCAAGGATGCCGCCAAAATTTTTGCGGCTATTGAACAACGCACCATATCCGAGCCATTCGTATACGAAACGCAAGACCTTGAGCGGGGGGAATATACCGCTAGCCAGAACGGGCTACCGAAACGGATGGGACAGGTTGTTGCGAAAATTGCTGCACGCGTTTCCATTCCGCCCATCGGTGGCGAAAGACATGATTTATCCCCAAAGGATATCGTGGTTCAATCGCTGAATATTGCATTTTTCAGCACAGTGGCGTTTGCATTTGTTGTTGCTGTTTTGACGGGTACGTTTCGACTGTTTCAATAAACGTCCTTCGCTGGCTGAAGCTGAATTCAGATCAAGAGGGAGACAGTTTATGGTGAATTTCGAACATGAGACCGCCCGCCAATTGGCATCTGACATCCGGTCGACCCACCAATCGATAGATAATGCGCTTGCAGACCTGGCCAGCCTTACTTTTTCGGTCATTGATGTGTGCCGAAATTCCGACGCACCGCCAGCGCATACACAGGCTGCCATTGAAGGCGTCGCGAACGGACTGACCATGATGGTCGATGCCCGCAAGGGCTTTGTCAACGCGCACCGCAAAATCGCCGTCGCCCAACGCGACAGCAATCTTCAGGAAATCAACTTCGGCTGCGTTGGCCCCGGTCCGCTTACCCAACCATCCGGCCTTCGGGTCGTAAACAGCTGATGCTGGGCCCCCTTGCCCGGACGCGGGCGATATTCTGAGGACGGGCAAGGGATGGATATTCTCCAGTCAGCTTTTATTTTCGCCCTTGTGCTGTGCGCGCTTTATGCGGCCATCAATGGCGGACGTACTGGCAAGGCTGGCGCTGCCATTTTCATCGTTGCGACAATATTGAGCGCCGCTGCCGCAGAGATGAACCCAAGTTGGGCAACGACATCTTATGGACTGTTCGCCGTGGATGGGGGCTGCTTGCTTGCACTCATTGTTCTCGCGCTGAACAGTAACCGTTATTGGCCGATATGGGCGATGGGGTTTCAAACCGTGGCCGTCGCAACGCACATGGCAACGCTTTGGATACCGGACTTCGTCCCGAAATCCTATCAGGCCTTATTATCCTTTTGGGCGATACCGATCCTTTGGGTGATGGTAATGGGCACCCGCAAAGACCGCCAATATGAACGGAGCAAAGTCCAGCTCGCCTGAGACAACGTCTTTCCGGAACACTGTATATCGAAACGGCGCGCCATCAGTAGCAGCCGGTGAGGGGTCGCACTTGTGCCTAACTGGATTTTCCCAATCGTCGAAACGGCACAGCGTGAACTGTTCATGTTCAGTGCAATTTGGCTGTTGATTGGCGCCATTGACGATCTGTGCGTCGATGCCATCTGGGCAGTAAGGCGGCTGTACCGAAAGATTGCATTTTATTGGCACAGGCCTCCGATGACGGTGGATGAACTGCCGGCCAAGTCGGGGCCCGGGCTGATGGCGGTTTTGATACCCGCATGGGGCGAGGCAGCCGTTATCGGCGCGATGCTGGCCAACTGCACACGCAGCTGGGCCGACAGCGGATGCGAGCACCGAATATATGTTGGCTGCTACCCAAATGACCCGCACACATCGGCCGCAGTCATTCGGGCTGCAAAGCGCAACCCAGTTATCAGGCTCGTGCTGGTCAACCATATGGGCCCAACCACCAAAGCCGATTGCCTCAACCGGCTTTGGAAGGCGTTGCTCGCCGATGAAATCGCGGGCGGTTACAAAGCAAAGGCCATTGTTCTGCATGACGCCGAGGACGCCGTCCACGCCGATGAGCTTCGGGTGTTCGATCGGCTGCTCGCCATAGGCGGCGCGGTGCAATTGCCGGTCATTCCTGTGCGGACAAAAAGTTCGCGATGGATCAGCGGACATTATTGCGACGAATTTGCCGAAGCCCATGGCAAGAATATGGTCGTGCGCGAGGCGATTGGCGCGTCGCTGCCGCTGGCTGGCGTCGCCTGCGCGATTGAGCGCAATCTGATGGGCCGCTTGGCCATTATGAACGGCGGCGATCCGTTCGATCCGAACAGCCTGACCGAGGATTATGAACTGGGCATGCGTATTGGGGCTGCCGGCGGACGCACCATCATGGCGCGGATTTCGGACAAAAACGGTAGGCTGATAGGGACCAGATCCTATTTTCCCGATACGCTCACAAGCTCGGTCCGCCAAAAAACGCGTTGGCTGACGGGCATTGCCCTTGCCGGTTGGGACAGGCTGGGGTGGAACGGCAATCTCGCGCAGAAATGGATGTTGCTTCAGGATCGCCGGTCGATACTCGCCGCGATCGTGGTGAGCGCGGCCTATGCCTGCATCTTGCTCACGGCGATTTTGACGGTGGCCGAAGCACAGTGCGCGCACCAACCGAAACCGTTGGCGCCGACACTGATTATCCTTTTGTGGTGCAACGCGGCGTTCCTTTTCTGGCGGCTGTTTGTTCGGGCGGGCTTTGTTGCCGCGCTGTACGGTCCAAAAGAAGCACTGCTGTCGATCCCGCGCAGCGTCATGACGAACATTATCGCGATCATGGCCGCGCGGCGGGCCTGCATGGTCTATGCACGGCATTGTTTCGGGGTACCGCTGCGCTGGGACAAAACCGCCCACCATATTGTCCCCGCGCCATTGGTCCGGCCCGACTGATGCGCGGGCGCGCATTGGCATCCATAGCTTTGCTCTGTGGAACGTGGGTCACGGCCCGTATCGCCGTCACAACGATGGATATCAGGGCCGTACGCCAGACCGATCATGGAACATATCCAAATCCAGTCCGCATGGGGCCCGCCCCGAAGCTGGCGAGCACCCCAACATTCACCCATTACAGTTCGCAGCACGGCGTTGCGGCCCCCGCGGTGCTGCACGCCCAAAATAGCCAAGCCAAGATCGCCCTCCCGCCGGAGGGCACAGCCCCATTGTTCTTCAGCGCAGGCACGCCTGAGCGGATGTCTCCCGCCGCATTCCTTCCGACTGACGCCGATGTCGTCATCCCTATCGCAGCGCCGCCTCCATCCGCGACCACTCCGCAAGGATTTGAGGTCTATGCCTATAGCTTTTGGCGGCAGGGCAGTTCCCCCGCTGGAATGCTTGGCAACGGGCAATATGGCGGAAGCCAAAGCGCCGTGATTGCCGCAATCCCCGTCCTGCGCTTCTCCGGCAACCCTGGCCACTCGCGCCTGTCCATGGTTGGCCGGGTATCGGTTGCACATGGCAGCGTGCGTGAAAAAGAATTGGCAGCAGGAATGCGTTGGCGACCCGTTGCACGCATTCCGGTGCAGGTCATTGCCGAGCGTAGATTTCGCGAAGACCGACCCGGCGCATTTGCGGCCTTGGTCGCTGGCGGGCAGTCTGGCGTAAAATTGCCACTTGGTTTTCGGTTGGATGGCTATGGTCAGGCAGGCTTTGTTTCAGGCCAAGGCGGTGGCCCCTTTGCCGATGTGGCGGCGCAAGCACATCGGTCCATCGCACAATCGCAACGGGCATCTTTTGCGATTGGCGCTGGGATTTGGGGCGGCGGGCAAGACAATGTCATGCGCATGGATATCGGCCCAAATATCCGCGCAAATGTCAGCGCGGGCGGCGCGGTTTTCCAGTTTGACGCAAGCTGGCGTGTGCGTGTTGCGGGCCACGCACAGCCGCGCAATGGGCCAGCGGTAACATTGTCCACCAGTTTCTAAGCACCAGCCTTTATCCTGCCGCTAAATGCCGTTAGGGTCCGTTGGTCAAACATGGATATCTATCTTCCTATAGCCAATTTGTCGGTCAATGCGCTGGTCATCATCCTGCTGGGTGGCGGCGTTGGTGTGTTGTCTGGAATGTTTGGCGTGGGCGGCGGGTTCCTGACCACGCCATTGCTTATTTTCTACGGCATCCCGCCAGCCGTTGCCGCAGCGTCGGCATCGACACAGGTAACCGGCGCAAGCGTATCGGGCGTTTTTGCGCATATGAAACGCGGCGGTGTGGATTTCCAAATGGGCGCTGTTCTCGTGTTCGGCGGCATTTTCGGCACAGCTGCGGGCGCGGCGATCTTTGAAATATTGGAAGCGCTTGGCCAGATCGATACCGTCATCAACATCCTGTACGTCATCATGTTGGGCAGCATCGGCGGGCTGATGGCGAAAGAAAGCCTGACCAGCGTGCGCGCGACCCGTGCCGGTAAACCGGTGCCAGCGGCGAAACGGCGGCACCATCCCTTGGTCGCCAATTTGCCGATGCGTTGGCGTTTCTACCGGTCGGGTCTGTATATTTCGCCACTCGCACCGCTGATATTGGGTTTCATCACGGGCATTATGACCATGCTGTTGGGCGTGGGCGGCGGTTTCATCATGGTACCCGCCATGCTCTATTTGCTTGGCATGGGCGCGCAGGTTGTGGTGGGCACATCTTTGTTCCAGATATTGTTCGTCACCATGGCATCCACCATGATGCACAGCCTGACCACCAAAGCGGTCGACATTGTGCTCGCGGTATTCTTGCTGATAGGCAGTGTCACAGGCGCGCAAATTGGCGCACGACTGGCGCAGCGGATGCGCCCTGAATATCTCCGCCTGTTTTTGGCAATCATTGTCCTGCTCGTTGCCATCCGGATGGCGCTTGGCCTTGGCTGGCGTCCAGACGAAATCTACACGTTGCAAGCCCTGTGATGCGCTTGATCGCCTTTTTGTTGTTTTTGCTGCCGGTCGCGGCGGGCGCGCAAAATGTGCCCAAGCTGGTGCCCGATGTGTCGCAGCGCGAAATCAATATTCAGTCGGGTTTCACAGGCGCCGAAATGCTGCTGTTTGGTGCGATCATTTACCCGCGCGGCGTTGCGCCAGAGGGCCAAGTTGACGTTGCCGTGGTTCTACGCGGGCCAACGCGCGCGGTGACGCTGCGCGAAAAGCAGAATATTGCAGGCATCTGGATTAATGCCGACAGCACCGATTTCCGGTCCGTTCCCGCTTATTACGCAATCGCCTCATCCCGCCCGCTCCGTGAAATCGTCGACAGCAAGACCGCGGCCATTTACGAACTTGGCCTCGAAAGATTGCAATTGTCGCCCAGCGGAGAAGTCGATGCCGCAGAGCAAAAACGCTTTGTCGATGGCTTGGTCGATCTGAACCGCCGCAACGGTCTTTTCCGGCAAGAGGCAGGCACCGTCGAAATCACCGATCAGGTATTGTACCGCGCGCGCCTAAATATTCCATCGAGCGTGCCGGTTGGCACATATACCGCCGAAACATTGCTGATCCGCAATGGCCGCGTCATTGTGGCGGACGATAATGTCCAAGTGCGGATACGCAAAACCGGGTTTGAGCAACTGGTGACCGTCATGGCGCAGGACTATGCCTTGTTTTATGGCGCGATGGCGGTGCTTGTATCCTTGCTGCTTGGCTGGTTCGCCGGATATGTTTTCCAGCGCTTATAGCCGGGGTTGGCGGGGGCCATAACGGCTTCCATGGTAAATATATCTTTACCTTCTGTACCTATCGCTGGCCGCTTCCTTAAATCAAAGGCGGTTCGGCAATGGATGAGACAGGGTATCGGCAGTTTACACAGGCAGAGCCAAGCGAAGTGGGGCAAGCCGAAGCAACAGTCGCGCTGCACCATATCGGCTTTGTTATGGACATTGCCGGATCAAGTTCCCAAATTACCCTTGATGCCAGCATATTGACCCAGCTGATGTCGCATGGCGATCCCAGCATTGCGATGGCCGGACAAGTGGGCAGCCAAATCAAGATTCGCATTGGCCATAATTGGCTGCTCGCCAGTATCCGCACACAGCGCATGCATGACCGCGACCATGGGGTCATTATGGCGCAGGTCGACTTTCTGGGCGAAGGCGACGAGGAGCGCCTGACCGGCAAGATTTCCAATTTCCGTCGCGGGGTCACGCGTTATCCGATCCCGGGAAGCGAAGTCTATGCGGTGTCGAGCGCGGACATGACGCAAGTCTATGCAACCGACGCCCGCGCACATGTTGAAATTGGCACCGTTGTCCCAACCAAGGATATTCGCGGCGCGCTATATGTCGATGCGCTGCTCGGCAAGCATTTCGCGCTCGTGGGTTCAACGGGCACCGGCAAATCAACCTGCGCCGCTCTCATCGTACATAAAATGTGCGATATCGCCCCTGACGGCCATATCGTCATGATTGACCCCCATGGCGAATATAGTGCGGCGTTCAAACAAAATGGCGCGTTGTTCGATGTGAACAATCTGGCCATGCCTTATTGGATGATGAACTTTGCCGAACATTGCGAAGTGTTCGTCACCTCCACCGGCGACGACCGGCAAATTGACTCAGACATTCTTGCCCGCTGCCTATTGCAGGCGCGGGCCAAGAACCGGATTGCCGAAACGATTGGCAAGCTGACGGTTGATGCGCCAATCCCCTATTTATTGTCTGACCTGACCAACATCCTCCAAAATGAAATGGGTAAGCTCGACAAGGCAACGTCGTCTGCGCCGTTCATGCGATTGAAGAGCAAAATTGACGAGCTGAAAGCCGACCCGCGCTACAATTTCATGTTTTCAGGGCTGCTGGTTGGCGACACCATGGCCGAATTTGTCGGCAAGATTTTCCGTCTGCCATCACATGGCAAACCGATTTCGATTATCGATGTGTCCGGCGTGCCTTCCGACATCACGTCGACCGTTGTCGCGGTGCTGTCGCGTCTGGTGTTTGACTATGCCATCTGGTCGCGCAACGAAGCGCAGCGCCCCATCCTGCTCATCTGCGAAGAGGCCCATCGCTACATTCCGTCGGATCGCGTTTTCAAAAACAGCGCGGTGCGCTCCATCCTTGAACGCATTGCCAAGGAGGGCCGTAAATATGGTGTGTCGCTTGGCCTGATTACGCAGCGTCCGTCCGATTTGGCCGAAGGTGTGTTGTCGCAATGCGGCACGATCATTTCGATGCGATTGAACAATGAACGCGATCAGGCATTTGTCCGCGCCGCCATGCCCGAAGGTGCGCGCGGTTTCCTGGATGCCGTCCCCGCCTTACGCAACCGCGAATGCATCATCTGCGGCGAAGGTGTCAGCATTCCCATCCGTGTGTCGCTCGACCATTTGGAAGCGGATAAACGCCCCGCCTCGGAAGATCCGCTGTTCAGCGAACTTTGGCGTGAAACCGGCGGCGAAGCCGAAATACTGGACCGCGTCGTGCGCAGGTGGCGTGCGCAGGGGCGGTGATTGCTGCGGCAAGGGTTGGAGGCATCTCCAAGCTTGCAATGTAGGATTGGCTTTGAGAATATCGCGACGCGCACGCGAAAGCGCGCGCACGGTTCTTTCTCAATGTTGAGACCACCTGAAATAAGTCAGAGCCACGTTCACCGTTAAAGCGACAAAGCAGACAGTAAAAACGCTGTCCGACGTTGCTTTTGTCGCCTTAGGGTCGGGACAAAGAGCGCGCTTTTCTTCATGGGCATCCGTCCGTAAAATCTAATATTGCCCTGAACTGCAGATCATTCGTTGAGGTTGGGCCTGAGATACTGCCGCGCCCGATCCAAATCGAGTGCGCGCCGTGCGGCATAGTCCGCAACCTGATCTTCGCCAATCCGCGCAACGCCAAAATATTCGGCCTGGGGGTGCCCGAAATAAAATCCGCTGACCGCTGCGGTCGGCAACATGGCAAAGCTTTCGGTCAAGGTGATACCCGTTTTATGGGTGGCATCCAACAGGTCGAATAATATCGGCTTCAGGCTGTGGTCCGGACATGCGGGGTAGCCCGGCGCGGGCCGGATGCCGCGATATTCCTCACGGTTCAGCGCCTCAATCGTGAATTGCTCGTCGGGCGCATAACCCCATAATGTTGTGCGGACATGCTGGTGCATCCGCTCGGCAAAAGCTTCGGCCAGACGGTCGGCAAGCGCTTTCAACATGATGTCGGAATAATCATCGATATTGGCTTTGAACTGCGCCAAATGCGTGCCGATGCCATGGCCAGTGGTGACAGCAAAGCCGCCGATCCAGTCGCCGTCGCGGCTGATGAAATCGGCCAGACACATGTTCGCCCTGCCTTCACGCTTGGCGATTTGCTGCCGCAGGAACGGCAGGCGGACATGGGACTCGGTCTTTTCGCAATAGACCACAACATCATCACCATCGCGCCGGCATGGCCAAAGGCCAGCAACGCCCTTTGCGCGGAGCCATTTTTCACTGATGATTTTATCGAGCATCGCATTGGCATCGGCAAACAGGCTGGTGGCGCTTTCGCCAACGACTTCGTCCGTCAAAATATCGGGGTAATTGCCATGCAATTCCCATGCGCGGAAAAACGGCGTCCAATCGATATAATTGCGCAGATCGGCAAGGTCCCAGTCATCATAGACATGCACGCCAGGCTGTAATGGCGGGGCAGGCTTTAGCGTCTCGTCAATCTCGAACGCATTGGCGCGAGCTTCATCCAACGAAGCCAGTGGCTTTGCGGTCTTGCCCGCACGGGCATCGCGGATGTGGCTATATTCGGCGCGGGTGTCAGCAACGAACTTTTCGGCCATGGTGTCGCTGACCAATGTGCCCGCAACACCGACAGCGCGCGAGGCATCGAGCACATGAATAACGGGGCCCGAATAGACAGGCTCGATCCGTAACGCCGTATGCGTTTTGGACGTGGTCGCGCCGCCGATCATCAACGGCATTGTCATGCCCGCTTTCTGCATTTCTTCAGCGACGGTGACCATCTCGTCCAGCGAAGGCGTGATCAGGCCCGATAGCCCGATCATGTCGGCATCATGTTCGACCGCCGCCTTCAATATGTCTTGCCACGGGACCATCACGCCCAGATCGACAATCTCAAATCCATTACACTGCAGCACAACGCCAACGATATTCTTGCCGATGTCATGCACGTCGCCCTTGACGGTCGCCATGATGATCTTGCCCTTGCCCTTCGCGCCGACTTCTTTCTCGGCCTCGATATAAGGGAACAGATGCGCGACCGCTTTTTTCATGACGCGCGCCGATTTCACGACCTGCGGCAGGAACATTTTGCCCGACCCGAACAGGTCGCCAACGACATTCATGCCGTCCATCAACGGGCCTTCGATAACCTCGATAGGCCTGCCACCAGCCGCCTTGATCGCCAGCCGCGCTTCTTCGGTGTCGTCGACAATATGCGCATCAATGCCTTTGACCAAGGCATGCTCAAGCCGCTTTTTAACTTCCCAGCCGCGCCATTCAGCCTCCGCCTTTTCCTGCGCCACATCCGTACCACGATATTTCTCAGCCAAGGTAATGAGGCGCTCTGTCGCGTCGGGGTCACGGTTGAGGATTACATCTTCGCACGCCACGCGCAGTTCGGGATCAATATCGTCATAGATATCCAACTGCCCTGCGTTAACGATCGCCATGTCCAAGCCAGCAGGGATCGCATGATATAAGAAGATCGAGTGCATCGCGCGGCGGACAGGCTCGTTACCGCGGAAGGAAAAGGACAGGTTGGAAAGGCCGCCCGAATAATGGGCGTGCGGGCACAGAACGCGCAATTCCTTCAGCGCTTCGATAAAATCGACGCCATAATTATTATGCTCTTCAATCCCCGTTGCCACCGCAAAAATATTGGGATCGAAAATGATGTCTTCGGGCGGAAACCCAATGCCGACCAGCAAGTCATAAGCGCGCTTGCAGATTTCGACCTTGCGCTCTTTCGTGTCCGCCTGCCCAGTTTCGTCGAACGCCATCACCACGACTGCCGCGCCATAGGCCATGCACAACCGCGCATGATGCAAAAAGGCTTCTTCGCCTTCTTTCATCGAAATCGAATTCACGATGGGTTTGCCCGAAACGCATTTCAGTCCCGCCTCAATGACGCTCCATTTGGAACTGTCGATCATCAACGGCACCCGCGCAATGTCTGGTTCGGCAGCGATCCGCTTGATGAATGTGGTCATCGCCTCATGCGCGTCGAGCAGACCTTCATCCATATTGATGTCGATAATCTGCGCGCCATTTTCGACTTGGTCGCGCGCGACTTCGACAGCGGCTTCATAGTCGCCGGACAGAATGAGCTTCTTGAACTTGGCACTGCCGGTGACGTTCGTACGTTCACCGATGTTGACGAAACGGGAGGAGGAGGATGTCATATTGATGTTCAGCTTTAAGGAGTTCAGGCGGCCATGATGAAGGGTTCGAGGCCAGCAAGCCGCGTGACCACTTGTGGCTGCGGGATGCTGCGCGGGGCGCGGCCCTCAACGGCCTTGGCAATCGCGGCGATATGTGCGGGCGTGGTGCCGCAACAACCGCCGACGATGTTGACCAGCCCATCATCCAACCATTGGCCAATCAGCTGCGCCGTCGTTTCGGGCAGTTCGTCATATTCGGCAAGGTCATTGGGCAAGCCCGCATTGGGATAGGCCATGACAAGCGCATCGGCTTGCTTTGACAAAGCGGCCAAATGCGGACGCAACAGGTCAGCGCCGAACGAGCAATTCAACCCGATGGTCAGTGGTTTGACGTGCCGGATCGCGGCCCAAAATGCTTCAACGGTATGGCCCGACAGATTGCGCCCCGCCATATCGGTGATTGTCATCGATATCATCAGGGGCACATCCCGGCCCGATGCTTGCGCCGCTTCCTGCGCCGCCATGGCTGCGCATTTGGCGTTTAGCGTGTCGAAAATCGTTTCAATCAGCAGGAAATCCACGCCGCCTTCGATGAGCGCGTCGCATTGTTCGCGATAGACGCCTTTGAGATAATCAAAGTCGATTTCGCGATAGCCGGGGTCGTTGACGTCTGGCGACAATGACAATGTCTTGTTCGTCGGCCCAATTGAGCCGGCAACAAAACGCCGCTTGCCATCTTCGGCTTCTGCGGCGTCACAACAGGCGCGCGCGAGCTTTGCCGAATCAATGTTCAATTGCTGGACCAAATGTTCGCAGCCATAATCAGCCATGCTGATCTTCGTGGCGCTAAAGGTGTTGGTTTCAATCATGTCCGCGCCCGCGCGCAGATATGCGCTGTGGATGGCGCCAACCACGTCAGGCCGTGTGATGGACAATAGGTCGTTATTGCCCTTTTGATCGTGGGTCAGTTCCAATGACCCGCGATAGTCCGCCTCGGATAATTTATACCCCTGAATAGCGGTTCCATAGCCGCCGTCGAAGACCAATATCTGCTTGGCCGCTCTTGCAACAAATGCCTCACGCGGGGTCATGCCGCTTGCTCCTGCGCAGCGCCGGAGGGCCGTTTTCCAAGCAAATGGCAAATTGCATAAGATAGCTCGGCCCGGTTGAGCGTGTAGAAATGGAAATCGCGCACACCGCCCGCATATAATTTGCGGCACATTTCCGCAGAAACGGTCGCTGCGACAAGTTGCCGCGCAGACGGGTGGTCATCCAGCCCTTCAAACAGATGCCCCATCCACACGGGAATTGCGGTGCCAGTCATGGCGGACATGCGTGTGATTGCCGCAAAATTTGACACCGGCATGATACCCGGCACGATTTCGGCGTCGACACCCGCGGCGGCCACAGCATCACGAAAACGGAAGAATGTTTCAGGTTCAAAGAAAAATTGTGTGATTGCCCGGCTCGCGCCGGAATCCAGCTTGCGCTTCAGAAAGTCGATATCGCTTGCAGCGGACAATGCTTCTGGATGGGTTTCGGGATAGGCACTGACCGATATCTCGAATGGATGGAGCTTACGCAGTCCTTCGACCAACTCAGCGGCGCTGGCATAGCCGTCGGGATGCGGGACAAATTTACCGTCCGAGCTTGGCGGATCTCCACGCAGTGCAACGATGTGCCGGACTCCCGCCTCCCAATAGGCATGGGCAACGTCGGCAATTTCGCCCTTTGATGCTTCAACGCACGTCAGATGCGCCGCCGCTGGAATATTGGTTTCGCGCGCAATGCGAGCGACGGTGTTGTGTGTCCGCTCACGCGTTGTTCCGCCGGCACCATAAGTGACCGATACAAAGCGCGGGGCAAGCGGCGCGAGCGTGACAACCGAATCCCAAAGCTGCTCTTCCATCTTTTCGGTTTTAGGCGGGAAGAATTCAAAGCTGATTTCGCAATCACCGGCAAGACCGGCGAAAAGGGGCGCGGCCAACGCCCGGCTGGCTTCCTGCATTTGGGCGAGGGGGAGAATCATGCAACAATCCTTAAGTTGTTCTTTGGACGCGGCGTCGCGAACGACAGCTTTTGCCCCATCCACACTTTTACAATGAGTTCACCGGACTCAAGTGCGACCTGATGCACCATCTGCAGGCCATGCGCCGCGAACGCATTGCGCATAAATTCGTCCGTAAAGCCAAGCCGGGCATGGGCATGAACCGTGCGGAGTTCTTCATGGTCATGCGCCGCGAAGTCGACGATCACGAGCCGTCCATCTTGCGCGATTGTCCGGATGGCTTCGGCAATGACTGCCTCAGGGTCTTGGGCGTAATGCAGCACTTGGTGGAAAATGACGGTGTCAAACTCACCATCACCCACGGGGAGCATGTTGAAGTCGCCTAATTTGATTTCGACCTTGTTCGCGATATCGGCGCTAAAATTCGCTATCTTTGCGCGGGCAAGCCGCAACATTTCTGGGCTATTGTCCAAAGCGACAAAGCGGCTTGCGCTCTCCGCGAACAATTCCACAATGCGGCCAGTCCCTGTGCCGACGTCCAATACACTGCCGAGCGGTGCGCTATGCAAAATCTGCGCAATCTTCGCCTCAACTTCTGAATCAGCAACATGCAGCGATCTCAGGAAATCCCATTCTTCGGCATGTGCCGCAAAATAGGATGCGGCCATATTGGTGCGTGCGTTGCGGACCTCGTCCAGCCGCGCCAAATCCTTTTGAAATGCCTTCGCCTGCGTAACATCGGCTTCTGTCAGTAATGACGTGAGGCGTCCGTCCTCCAAAACAGCGCCAGGCCGCAGGAAAACCCAACTTCCTTCTTTGCGTCGCTCCAATAATCCAGCTTCATCCAATATGCGGATATGCCGGGAAACGCGGGGCTGGCTTTGGTCCAATATCTGCACTAACTCGCCCACCGACAGTTCAAGTCGAAGCACGAGAAATACGATTCGAAGCCGGGTCGGGTCGGCCAAAGCGCGCATGATGTTGAGCAAATTGATCATCTCGGCATCATATAAAGAAATCTTTATATCAAGTCAATCCGCTCAAATCTCCCGCATTTTCTACCGTTCTAGTAGAGTTAGGTGCAATTTTGAGGCCGATCAGCTTGCCGGAATAAAAAAGCGCATTGCCACCGAATTGTGAACGGGCTAGAGGGCTGTCCGCAGACATTACTGCATTCGTTGTGGTGTGCCTGTCAGGTTTTCATAAGTTTTGCTAGGGGGTTTCCCATATGAAGAAAATTGCTGTATCTCTCGTTCTTGCCGCTTCGCTCGGTTTGGCTGCTTGCTCAGGTGCTGAAGAAGCAACCACAGAAGCAACTGAAGCAACCACAGAAGCTCCTGCTGAAGCTGCTGACGCAGCTGTAGAAGGCGCTGAAGCTGCTGCAACTGAAGCTGCTCCTGCTGCTGACGCTGCTGCTGCTCCTGCTGCAGACGCTGCTGCTGCTGCACCTGCTGCAGACGCTGCGAAAGAAGCTGCGAAGTAATATTCGCGCTTTTTAGCGAAAGCTTTTGATAAGGGCTGTTCTGCTTGCAGGACGGCCCTTTTCTTTGTCCCCCGCAGAAAAATTGCATGCCGCGCGCGGCGCTCAACCCCAAACATCGCAATAAGGTGTCAGTTCTGGTGGTATAAAGCCACAGATCGCGATACAAATTGCATGAACGTCATCCGTTGCGGAATAGACGCCGTCGTACTGCCCATCATCACAGCGACCGCGTAACGTGTGCCATCTGGCGCTGTCATAATCCCAATATCATTATATCCCGTGGAAACCGGCGGCAAAATCTGTCCGGTTCCTGTCTTGTGCAAAAAGCTCCAACCCGCAGGAACGCCAGCCTTTAACCGGTTAGGGCCGCTTGACGTCCGCGACATGATATCGAGCATGAGACGCGTAGAAGACGCCGACAGCAGCTCGCCCTTGGCAAGCTTTGCCAAGGCGCGGACAATGGCTTGCGGGCTTGCCCCGTCGATGGGGTCATTCAGATAGCGGTCAAGCGCCGCCTTGCGGGTCGCCAACGGCACAGCATCACGCGCAGCATAAAAACGCCGACCAATTGCATATTCCTGTTTCCAGTCGAGACCGGCAATGCCGCTTTGCAAAGCGCGCTCGCCCGGCCCAAAGCGGATCGCGCCCAAATTCTTACGTGCGATAAAATTGGTTACCGCTTGCGGGCCGCCTACGGTGCGCAGCAGCGAGTCATTGGCGGTATTGTCACTGGCGCGAATGGACGTCTCCAGCAGATTAAGAATCGAAACCTCAATGCTGCCATTGGCGATCACCTGATCACGGATTGGCTGATGAAAAACCGCCAGATCATCCCGCGTGATCTTTACTTTCTGGTCCAAGCGAAGCTTGCCTTGATCAACCATATCCAACACGGTGAGCGCAACCCAGGTTTTGGATACGCTCTGTTGGGGAAACAATTCATCCATCCTGTGGCCAAAAACCCATTCGCCGCCATCAAGGCGCATAATGGCAACACCCGTCCGTCCCGGGAACAAGCGCCATTGATCTTGGATCAGATTTTCAAGACCGGCAGGCGGCCGCCCAATTGCGGGACGTACGGGCGCTACAACAACTGGCGCTGGGGCTATTGCTGCTGGTGGAGCAGGTCCCCGAGGCACTGGCGCGGACACGCAGCCTGATAAAACGGACAACAGCGCCAAAGCGGCAAGGCCTGCTTGGCCAGCCTTATGCGCGCGCTTGGTGGTCTTCGAAAACATTTGAGCCATACAGCTGCAATAGAGGCCTCGCGGTCGTTCTGTCACCGACAAAGGCAATTTTTGCGACCAATGATTCGATGGCGTCGACGAGAAGAGTCCTGATCAACAGGCAGGATCGTTCGGCAAGTCCGTCGTGCGGGGAATCTTGGGCAGACTGTTTCGATAGAATCAACCACGACCCCGGTACGGGGCAACGCCCTGATCCGGAAGCCACAGGCCCATGGGCGGCTCCCCCGATTGCCAGAACACATCGATGGGGATCCCGCCGCGCGGATACCAATATCCGCCGATACGGAGCCAATGCGGCTTCATTTCGGTAAAAAGTCGTTGTCCAATACCAACGGTGCAATCTTCATGGAAGGCGGCATGGTTGCGGAACGAACCCAAGAAAAGCTTCAGCGACTTTGATTCAACAATGCTTTTGTCTGGCGCATAATCGATGACGAGATGCGCAAAATCGGGTTGCGCGGTGACGGGGCATAAAGACGTAAACTCAGGCACGGCAAAGCGGGCGAGATACAGCGTATCGGGGCGCGGATTGGGGACATAATCCAGCTCAGCCTCTTCAGGCGTTTGGGGAAGTGCGCTTTGCGCACCCAGATACATCGGCTTTAGTTCGTCAGTCATAGCTGCGCATTTAGCGGTTTCACCACGGGAAGCAAACGGGTCATCGCGATTGCGCAAGATATGCACTTCGCGCGCATGCCAAAACGCATGCGGATGGGTCAACGCGGGCTTTTTCCTGAAAACCTGTATCGTGCCCCGGACATGGCCTCGCTAACGCTCCGATCATGACGACATTGATTCCAGTGCTCGGTGACCAACTTAGCCATGCGCTCTCATCATTGGCGGGCCAAGACAAAGACGCCTGCGTCATTTTGATGGCCGAACTCGATGAGGAAACGGCCTATGTGCCGCACCACAAATCCAAAATGGCGTTCATATTATCGGCGATGCGCCACCATGCCGACGACCTGCGTTCAGCCGGATGGACCGTCGACTATGTGAAGCTGACCGATCCTGAAAACAGCGGCAGTTTTACCGGCGAACTCGCCCGCGCGATGGAACGGCATAGCGCATCCGCCATTTGTGTCACGGAAGCTGGCGAGTGGCGGGTAAAGGCCATGCTGGATAGCTGGGCCGACCGGTTCGATGTTCCGGTAGAGATACGTGCCGACGACCGCTTTTTGTGTGACCATGCCGAATTCGAAAGCTGGGCCAAGGACCGCAAGCAACTTCGCATGGAATATTTCTATCGCGACATGCGGCGTAAATCGAAATTGCTGATGGATGGCGATGCCCCCGTCGGCGGGCAGTGGAATTTTGACGTAGAAAACCGCAAACCGGCCAAGCGCGATCTCGCAATGCCGCAACCACTGCATTTCGCGCCGGACGGTATCACGCAGAATGTGATTGAAATGGTCGAAGCAAAATTTGCGACCAATATGGGCCAGACCGCGCAATTCGGCTTTGCGGTCACGCGCGCCGACGCTCTGAAACAGCAAGCACATTTCCTGAAACATGCTTTGCCGTCCTTTGGGGATTATCAGGACGCAATGCTCACCGGCGAGCCATTTTTATGGCATTCGATTTTGTCGCCGTACATCAACGCTGGGTTGCTTGATCCGCTGGAATTGTGCCGTGCGGTCGAAGAACAATATCAGGCCGGCAAAGTACCCATAAACGCTGCCGAAGGCTTCATTCGTCAGGTCATTGGTTGGCGCGAATATGTGCGCGGCATTTATTGGCATGCTGGACCTGAATATGTGGAGAGCAATGCCCTTGCCGCTGAACGGCCGCTGCCGGAATTTTATTGGACGGGCAAAACCGACATGCATTGCCTGTCGCAAACCGTCGATCAGACAATCGCATATTCCTACGCCCATCATATCCAGCGGCTGATGATTACCGGCAATTTCGCCCTGCTGGCGGGCATCAACCCGGTCGAAGTGCATATATGGTATCTCGCCGTTTATGCCGACGCGTATGAATGGGTCGAATTGCCGAACAGCCTTGGCATGAGCCAGTTTGCAGACGGCGGCATGCTCGCGTCAAAACCTTATGCGGCCAGTGGCGCCTATATCAACCGCATGTCGGATTATTGCTCCAGCTGTCGTTATGATGTGAAACAAAAAACCGGGCCCAAGGCATGTCCGTTCAATGCGCTCTATTGGGAATTTATGGCGCGTAACGAAGACAAGCTGCGCAAGAACCCGCGCATGGCGATGCCGTATAAAAACTGGGACCGGATGGCGGAAACCGATAAAGTTGCGCTGCGTCGTCAGGCACAGCAATTTCTCGAAACGCTTGGCTAGTTTGGAAAAGCTGCCTATCTTGCAGCGCACAAGAATCAAAAAGTAGCGGGCAAGGACAAAAACATGGAATTGGTAGTAAGCACCGAATGGTTGGCGAACGAAATCGGCGCGTCTGATTTGCGCGTGGTCGATGCCACCTGGTTCATGCCCGATGCTGGCCGCAATGCGCAGGCCGAATATGAAGGTGGCCATATTCCTGGCGCTGTGTTCATGGACTTGCAAGAGCTCGCCGACGCAAACAGCAGCCTGCCCAACACATTGCCGCCGCCGGAGAAATTTGCCAGCCGCATGCAATCGCTTGGCCTGGGCGACGGCAGCCGTATCGTTGTCTATGACGACAGCCCGTTCAAATCGGCAACGCGCGCATATTGGATGCTGACCTTGTTTGGCGCGCATGATGTCGCGATCCTCGATGGTGGCATTGCAAAATGGAAGGCCGAAGGCCGCGCGCTCGAAACCGGCAAGCCAACGCTGCGCCACCGCCACTTCACCGTCTGGAAAGACGAAAAGGCCGTGCGCAACAAAGCAGACATGCTCGCCAATCTGCACAGCAAGGAAGCCGATGTCGTGGATGCCCGTGGCGCAGGACGGTTTACCGGTGAAGAAGCCGAACCGCGGCCTGACATGGCTTCCGGCCACATCCCCGGCAGCCGCAACTTGCCCTTTGGCAATCTTTTGAACGCAGACGGCACTTGGAAGCGGGGCGATGCTTTGACCCAAGCCTTTACCGATGCCGGCGTTGATTTGAACAAACCCATGATCACAACCTGCGGCTCTGGAATGACCGCAGCTGTTGTTCTGTTCGGCGCGCGCCTCACCGGCAAATCCGACGTTGCCTTATATGATGGCAGCTGGTCCGAATGGGGCTTGGACAAGGACACCCCCAAGGCGCAGGGTGCGGCTTGAGTTCCAAAAAGCCTCAAAAGCCAGCCACCAATACAGTCACTGCAGGGCGCAAGGCTTCGCTCACGGGCCCCGTCGTGAATGTGCCTGTTTGGCGCGCCAGCACACATTTATATGAAAATGTGGCGGAGCTGGAGGCCGGCAAAGGGCGCAACGAAGATGGCCGATTTTTCTACGGTCGCCGTGGTTCGCCAACACAATGGTCCCTCGCCGACGCGCTGACCGAAATGGAGCCAGGTGCGCATGGGACCATGCTGTATCCGTCCGGCGTTGCCGCGATTGCCTGTGCCCTGCTGTCGGTGCTCAAGGCGGGTGACATCTTGCTGATGACCGACAATGTTTATGACCCTAGCCGGTCTTTGGCCGACGGGTTTCTGAAGCGTTTCGGGGTAGAGACCCGATATTTTGACCCACGCACCGCCGATTATGACGCGCTATTTTGTGATCGCACGCGGGCCATATTGCTGGAATCACCCGGCAGCCTGACATTTGAAATGCAGGACATTCCTGCAATCTGCGCCGCTGCCAAGAAACGCAATGTCGTCACCCTTCTCGATAACACATGGGCCACATCCTATTTCCATACCGCGCTCGACAAGGGCATCGATATGGCGATCTTGTCCTGCACCAAATATATTGTCGGCCATAGCGACGTGATGATGGGCAGTGTGACCACACACGATAAGTTATGGACCAAATTGCGCCAAACCGCGCAGCAACTTGGCCAGACCGTTTCACCCGACGATGCCTATCTGGCAAGCCGGGGCCTGCGGACATTGTCGGTGCGGATGAAGGCACATGAGACGTCTGCGCTCCATATTGCGCGATGGCTGCAGGCGCAGGCGGATGTCGCCGCCATTTTCCATCCCGCTTTACCCGATTGCCCCGGACACGACATTTGGAAACGCGACTTCACTGGGTCATCGGGATTGTTTTCATTCATCCACACCGGCGACACGGCAACAGCAGCAGCCTTTGTCGATGCGCTGGAACTGTTTGGCATTGGCTATAGCTGGGGCGGGTTTGAAAGCCTTGCCTTGCCCGTACAGCCCGAGAAATACCGGTCAGTCGTGGCGTGGGATAAGCCCGGCACGCTTATCCGCCTGCAAATCGGGCTTGAGGACACAGATGACCTTATCGCCGACCTTAGCCAAGCATTTGAAGTAGCCCGAACCGGACGCTAGATATTAGCGTGTTGGCTGCGGCACTTCGCCCGAATAATCGTAAAAGCCACGCTTCGTTTTGCGTCCGAACCAGCCGGCCTCAACATATTTTTGCAGCAATGGTGCTGGCCGGAATTTCGGATCGCCAGTCGATTGAAACAGCACATTTGTGATTTCAAGGCAGGTGTCGAGGCCAATGAAATCCGCCAATGTTAGTGGCCCCATCGGGTGGTTAAGACCCAATTGGCACGCGGTGTCGATGTCGCGCATAGTGGCAACGCCTTCACCCAGCGCGAAACATGCTTCGTTGATCATCGGCATCAGCACGCGATTAACGATGAAGCCGGGTGCATCATTTGCAAACACCAATTGCTTACCCAATGCTTCGCCATATTGGCGGACGACGTCGACAGTCGCATCGGTCGTCGCCAATCCGCGGATGATTTCAATCAGGCCCATGACAGGAACGGGATTGAAGAAATGGACGCCAATGAAACGCTGTGGGTCGGGTGATGATTGCGCCAACCGGGTGATAGGGATGGACGACGTGTTGGACGCCAATACAGCCTGACCGCCAAGGACTGCGCCCACCGATTCAAATATCTTGCGCTTGATGTCTTCCCGCTCGGTCGCGGCTTCAATGATCAGCCCGGCATCGGCCATCGGTTCATAGCTCGCAACCGGTTCTATGCGTGACAACAGCGCCTCTGCATCGGCAGCCGCCATTTTCTCTTTGGCGACAAGACGGCTGAGTGCCTTGGCGATGCCAGCTTTGCCTTCTTCGGCCTTCGCCAGATCAAGGTCGGACAAATAGACATGATAGCCAGCACCAGCACTGACCTGTGCGATGCCCGCACCCATTTGACCTGCTCCGATAACGCCGACTGCACGCATTTGTCGCTCCCTGTAAAACCAATCTATGGCCCCTAGCGAATGATGGGTCACAGAGCTAGCTTACTCCCACCAAAAAGACGTTGGCGCGCGTCGCTGTGCTGTTTTCGCAGGGGCGATAGGCTCTGCGCAGTTTGTCCAGCCGTCACTTTGCAGCAAGCCGGGGCTGGCAATTCAACGCAAATCCGCTTAAGCGCGGCGCAAATACGCATTTTTCGGCAGGAAATTAGAACCTATGTCCACCCCCTCTCGTATCGCCCCGCTTAAGGTGGGTCTGGCTGGTCTTGGGACAGTAGGAACCGGCGTCATCCGCCTTCTGCAAGAAAATAGCGCCTTGATCGCGCGCAGGGCGGGCCGCGAGATCCAGATTGTTGCCATCACCGCGCGCGACCGGACCAAAGACCGGGGCGTTGACCTGTCACGCTATCGCTGGGTCGACGATATGGGCGAGCTGGCCACCGCAGATGATGTGGATGTGGTTGTTGAACTTGTCGGCGGGGCTGATGGCCCAGCGCTTACATTGGCGCGCGAAACGCTGACAAACGGACGTGCTTTGGTGACCGCCAACAAAGCCATGGTCGCCCATCACGGCGCTGAGCTTGCGGCTCTGGCCGAAAGCAAGCAGGCCGCGCTCAAATTTGAAGCTGCGGTCGCCGGCGGTATACCCGTGATCCAAGGCTTGCGCGACGGTGCCGCCGCCAACCGGATTGATCGCGTATATGGCATATTGAACGGGACCTGTAATTTCATCTTGTCGACGATGGAGCGTGATGGCCTCGACTTTGCGCAGGTGCTTTCCGACGCACAGGCAAAGGGCTTTGCCGAATCTGACCCCTCGTTCGATATTGACGGCATTGACGCTGCGCATAAGCTTTCCATTCTGGCCTCGCTCAGTTTTGGTTCTGTCATTGATTTTGGCGGCGTCGAAGCGCGCGGTGTTCGCAAAATACTGGCGGCCGACATCGCCCAAGCAAAGACGCTGGGTTACCGCATCCGCCTCATCGGGCTTGCAGAAATCGACGGCGACAATGGCGCGGCGAATATTTTTCAGCGCGTTGAACCATGCCTTGTGCCGCTCAGCCATCCGCTGGCGCATGTCATCGGCGCGACCAACGCTGTCGTGGCTGAAGGTAACTTCTCCGGACGGCTTTTATTCCAAGGCGCGGGCGCAGGGGACAAGCCAACGGCATCCGCGGTTGTTGCCGACCTCGTCGACATTGCGCGCAAGGAAACTGGTCCCGCCTTCTCGATGCCGTCTGCTGAACTTGAAAAGCTGCCACGTGCCGCATCGGCACACCGGGTCAGCAAATCTTATTTGCGTATGGTGGTCGCGGACCGCGTCGGCGTGCTTGCGGAAATTACAGCGGCGATGCGCGATGCGGGGCTTTCGATTGAAAGCCTGATCCAGACCGAAGCAGGTGACGATGGAACGGCCTTAGTAGCGATGGTCACCCATGCTGGCCCAGAGCAAGCGGTCAATGATACGCTTCAGGCACTCAAGCATTCCGACAGTCTGCTTGGCGAGCCAATGGTCATGCACATTTTGGGCGCATAAGCTTATGGGGGTGGCGCGCGTTCAATGCTTGCCGCAACGCCATCTTCAGTCGTGGAGGGTTGCGCCGCAGCGGAAGTCATTACGAAGTCCGCAACAAAACGGCGACAACTAATCTCGACATTTGGCGCGACCTTCCCTATCGAAAACCAACTCCCAAAATGCCGTTCCATTTGGGGTGTGGAATTCGCACCCTGACTTTCAAATAGCTAGGAAAATACGATGACTGCAGCAAGCCAAATCCTCGACCGCGTGCTTGTCTTGGAAATGGTCCGCGTGACCGAAGCCGCGGCGATTGCCGCAGCCAAGCTCATCGGACGTGGCGATGAAAAGGCAGCAGATGCCGCAGCCGTCGAAGCCATGCGCGCGGCGCTCAACGAATTATATATGGATGGCACCGTTGTCATCGGCGAAGGCGAACGCGACGAAGCGCCCATGCTGTTTATTGGCGAAAAGGTTGGCTCCGCCATCGGCACTGGCCCACGCATCGACATCGCGCTCGATCCGCTTGAGGGCACAACAATTACGGCGAAGGCCGGACCAAACGCACTGGCGGTTCTGGCCGTGGCGGAAGAAGGCAATCTGCTCAACGCACCAGACGTCTACATGGACAAGATTGCCGTCGGCCCGGGTTACTCGCCCAATATCGTCAACCTCGACAAAACGGTTGCTGAAAATGTCCATGCAGTTGCCAAGGAAAAGGGCGTAGCGCCAGGCGAACTCATCGTTTGCGTGCTCGACCGCCCGCGCCATGAAAAGCTGATCGCCGAGCTGCGGGCGCTTGGTTGTGGCGTGATGCTGATCCCCGATGGCGACGTTGCGGGTGTCATCGCAACAACCAATCCCGATACCACGGTCGACATCTATATGGGCAGCGGCGGTGCGCCAGAAGGTGTGCTGGCGGCAGCGGCCCTGCGCTGTGTTGGCGGTCAGTTCAAAGGCCGCCTGCTGTTCCGCAACGACGATGAACGGTCGCGCGCGCGCAAATGGGGCATCGAAGATCTCGACAAGATTTACGATCTGGAAGAGCTGGCAAAGGGCGACTGTATCTTTGCAGCGACTGGTGTCACCGACGGTTCGTTGCTCGCTGGCGTCAAAACGTTACGCGATGGCCGGGTCACCACAGAAACCGTCGTGATGCGCGCATCATCCGGGACAGTGCGCTGGGTCAAGAGCGAGCATCGCAAGGCTGGCCATCTCGGCTGAATCAACTGACTGATCGGTCAGCCAAGTTCGCAAAGGGTGATCAGTAAATACCCATCAGCAGTCCCGTTGCGATTTGTTCGCCGAGGTCCGCCGCCGCCTGTTGATCGGCCTCATTTATGGTCTTTGGTGCCAAAATCGCTTCCAACGTCTGTGCATGGGTGCAAACGATCCGGCTCTCCGCAATCTGCCGCAAGCGCCACCCTGTCGCTATGCGCTCCGCCTGCGCCACAGCATTGCGGCCGTCCGATCCGGCGCACACGATCATCGCATAAGGCCGCCCGTTCAGCGCGCCAAGGCATGGATAATAACAACGGTCAAAAAAGCTTTTCATACCGCCACTTATGGCCGCGAGATTTTCGGGGAACGCGAACAGATATCCGTCCGCAGCCATGACCTGCGTGGCGCCTGCATCTGCTGCGTTGACCAGTTGGACATCGACGCCCTGCGCACGGCGCGCACCGTCATAGGCAGCGCGGGCCAACGCCTCGGACCCGCCCGTCATACTGTGCCAGATTATCAACAATTGCCGCATCGATGCTTGCTAGCACCGCGGGCGCGCCATAGGGAAGCAGTATGAAGCCCGTACTCGACATTAACAGTTCCGTTCTTGAGCAAGCTTGGCATTGGCGCGGCGGTGGCACCGATGGGCGCGATCCCGATTTTCAGCCTGACGATCTGGTGACCCAGTTGCTGATGGCGCGCGGCGTTGACCGCGACGATATCGAACGGCACCGCAACCCGACCATTCGCAATTTCATGCCTGACCCATCGATATTCCAGGACATGGAGCATGCAGCAATGCGCTTGGCGCAAGCAGTCGAGGCGGGCGAACAGATTACGGTCTATGGGGACTATGACGTCGATGGCGCGACCAGCGCGGCGTTGCTCATCCGCCTGTTGCGTATGCTGGGGCTTGATGCCGGTTATTATATCCCCGACCGGTTGATGGAGGGCTATGGCCCGTCTGGCGAAGCTCTTGTGCGCATTGGCGAAAGCGGCAGCCGCCTGATCGTAACCGTCGATTGCGGCGCGATGGCATATGACGCGCTTGCGCAAGCCAAGGCGGCCGGACTTGAGGTCATTGTCGTCGACCATCACAAATGCGCCTCAGAGCTTCCTCAGGCCTTTGCGCTCGTAAACCCCAACCGATTGGACGAAACCGATGACGCGGCCGCCCACGGGCATCTGGCGGCGGTTGGCGTGGCATTCCTGTTGGGCGCGGCGCTCATCCGCACGCTGCGCACGCGTGGCCATTTTGCAACCCGCGCAGAACCCAAGATCATGGACTTGCTCGATTTGGTCGCGCTGGGCACCGTGGCGGACGTGGCGCAGCTCAGGGGGCTAAACCGCGCGTTTGTCGCACAAGGGTTAAAGGTGATGGCCGCGCGCCGCAATATTGGCCTGTCGGCGCTCATTCAGGCGAGCCGCCTCACCCGCGCACCTATTTGCTCCGACCTCGGCTTTGCCTTGGGCCCACGCATCAACGCAGGCGGCCGTGTGGGCAAGTCAGACCTTGGCGTGCGCCTACTCACCACCGAGGACGCGGCGGAGGCGCAAGAGATTGCGCTTGAGCTCGATCGGCTCAACGAAGAACGGCGCGCGATTGAATCAGTAGTGCAAGAACAGGCCGAGGCTATGTTGGCGGGGCAGCACAACCGCGCGGTGGCGTTGCTGTCGGGCGAAGGCTGGCACCCCGGCGTCATTGGCATTGTCGCAGGCCGGATTAAGGAAAAAACCGGAAAGCCCTCTATCGTCATTGCCGTGGACGAACATGGTGTCGGCAAAGGATCGGGCCGATCAATTGCGGGCGTCGATTTGGGCGCCGCGATCATATCTGCGCGCGAGGCTGGCTTGCTTGAGGCCGGCGGCGGCCATGCCATGGCGGCGGGGCTGACCGTATCGCATGACAAAATCGATGCGCTGGCCGATTGGTTGGACGCCCGGTTGTCCGTCGACGTCAGCAACGCATCAGGATCAAAGGCCCTTTTAATCGACGCCATCGTCGCGCCGCGCGGCCTAAACCCGATTTTTGTCGACGCGATGGAATCCGCTGGCCCCTATGGCATGGGCTGGCCAGGGCCGCGCGTGGTCACGGGGCCGCTGCGCATTATCAAGTGCGATATCGTCGGCAAAGACCATGTCCGCGCTATTGTGGCGGGCGACGACGGGCAGTCGTTCAAAGCCATGGCCTTCCGTCAAGGCGAGACCGTTTTGGGCCAGACAATGCTGCACGCAGATCGCGGGCGACGCTACTGGTTTGCGGGCCGCGCGAAGATCGACGATTGGGGCGCAACGCCAAAAGCGGAGCTCCACGTCGACGACATCGCATTCGCCGACTGAAATAGCGTGAACTTGGCCTTGACGAGTGCATAACGAATCCGTAAAGGCGCGGCTCGCCAAGCGATTGGCCCCTTCGTCTAGCGGTTAGGACGCGGCCCTTTCACGGCTGAAACACGGGTTCGATTCCCGTAGGGGTCACCAACTTTTTGCACGGTATGAGCGGTGCAGGCTTGGTCTTCCAGACATATTGAAAGCTAGCGCAATGCGCTGCTTGATCGCGAAATCATCGTTAGCCTCGCCGAAGCCAAAGGCCGCTCCGTGTCCAGTGCCGTCCTCCGTTTCTGCTTCGCTCCTCCTTCAGCCTGCGTCGGCCAAGGCGGCAATCATGCACCAAATGTTAACCATCTTCGGGAAGTATGCCGGTGAATAATCCGGCTAACGATTGGCGGATCACTCTCGGGGGAATATATGCACAATGATGGTTTTTCCACGCGGATGGGCGTCGCTGCGATCCTCGTGGGCCTTTTGCCGGCATGGATGGTGCTGGCGCCGCTCGACATAACGAGGGCACCCGAAGTCTGGCAAGTGTTCGTCCGCGTCAACGCATTCGCGGTGCCGCTGGTTCAACTGGTTTTTATACTGTTGGCGATGGGGGGGACCTTTTCTCCGATCCGCGCGGTGCGCGAGCTGCCGGTCATATCCCAGTTTGCCTTGGCACTTTGGTTTGTAATCGGGAGCGCTGTGTCGTTCCAACCCGGCAAAGAACATTTTTTCGCGAGTATCGGCATTTCCAAACTGATGGTGGCCGGTTTGTTTTTTCTGGCGCTCATCCACACTTTACGCGTGGCGGGTGATCGACTGACGCAGCTGTTATGGTTATCCATTGGCGCAGGCACATTGATATGGACGCTTTTGTGGGTAACCCATATTTTCCTCTACTCCCCTCAGGGCGAGGAATGGGTGACTCGTATACCGGGCGTGAATAATGTCCGGCATATGGGGCAATTTGCCGTTGCAGGGGTGACCGCAGGTCTCGTTTGCGTGATCGCATTTCGCGACCGCACGAATATGTGGCTGCGGTGGGTGTTGCCCATATCGTTCGGCGCCGTCAGTTTTGGACTGTCGTTATGGACCGGGTCTCGCGGTCCGTTGCTGGCTTCTTTGGTCGTGGTGGCAGCAACGCTTTGCGTGGCCGCAGGCCATCGCAAAACGATCGCGAAGTTCTTTGCTGCATCCGCGCTGCTGTCCACCGCGGTGGTAGCGACATTGCCTCTGCCGCACCCCATTTATGGCATGGCGGACGTGACAGCGAACGCCGACCACGATGCCAGCTCGGGCCGGACCCTTCTGTGGTCCGGCACAATAGAGAAGATTAGCGAGCGCCCGATATTGGGCTGGGGCATCAACCAATTTTTCAATTCCGGCCCTTCCAAACCCGCCAATTTCTTTCACCCGCACAACTTTCCACTACAGCTCATGTTCTCCGGCGGCATAGTTTCGGTGCTACTGACATTGTTGGTCGTCATCCCGATTTTGCTGCGGTGGCGTTGGCCCTACACCAGAGGGGAAAGCGCAGCGGGCCTCGGCGCTGTCGTGGGGCTGCTTGTCTACGCGCTTTACGATGGCGCACTATATTTCAGCTACCCCGCCACGATCTTCCTTGTCGCCATAGCGACATCTATTGCGCCGACTGAAGCGCAACACGGCGACGACAGATAGATTTGGGGAGTAAACACGCCGACCGGCGCAGCTGGTGGCGATGACATTAACTGCCACCAGCAATCCCGATTTACTAGCTTATTGCGCCAGTCTTATTGAGAGCATCGCGCGGTTGTCTTGCCTTGTCATGGCACTGAGGCCACGATTTGCTTCAACAGCAAGCTCCAGGTTGTTCTTGTTACCCAGGCGATAGGCATATCCTACGGCAATAAGCGAACGGCGCATTCCGGCTACGCTTTCCCAGTTATAGTCAGCGTAGAACCGCGCCCGATCACCATCGTTGGCGACCAATTTTGCGCCGAGTTGATAACCACAGCGCAAGCCGGAACTTTGCACGTCATGATCTTCGCAGAGCAGACCAGGGCTCAGCAGCAAACGTGACCAAGCACCATAATCAGCTGATCCGCTGAGTGTAATTGGGGCAGTGACGGGAACGCTGATCCGCGTAACATCCACCGCGCCTACTGCAAACGCGATACCAGAGCGGTCCTCGCCAAGATATCGCGCAGCCAAGGTCGCCGATCCGATCATCTCACGAGCATGCGAGATAATCGCATCTGTTGTGACAATCGTGTCGCCGAGGTTGAAATCACCACTGAGCATCCAGCCATAGACCTTGCGTTTGCCGGTCATCGAACCGTCAAGATCAAACCCATCGGTTTCGGTCAGAGCGAAGTCATACCATGTATTACCATAGCCGATAAATGCACCGGTTCTCAGGGTGTCACTGAGCTTGTAACGTCCATAGGCATTTACCTGCAGGCTCTTGTCTGAAATTGCGCTGGTGTCGAAGCCCGTCAGCTTATCACTTGAACGAGAAACCAGAGCCGCCAGGCCAAGAGTGATGTCGTCATTGAACTTCGTTTCAAAGCGTAGGGCACCAAAAACACGCGAGCTCCACTTTCCGTCCATGCGCGATGAGCTAAGGCCCGCATCCGCAAACAGCTGATGTGGTCGGCTACAATCGGAAAGCCTCTGGGCATATTTGACGTCGAGATTTGCACCGTTTTCATTCGCCCGCGCAGAACCCGAAATGCCTTTTTGCGTCTTCGGATCGGCACAGAAATTGTCATTGCTCGCCATCAAGGTCTCATTGAACGCCAACATGTCGCTGAGGCCATGTGCGGCATAATTCCGCAGGCTACCGCGCAGCTTGTCGCCAATTTGACCCAACTTGCGTGCGATCTCGTCAACGTTAGTGATCGTCACAGTCAATGTTTGAAAGCTGATATTACCAGCGGCATCAACTGCCTTGATCCGAACAACATAGGTGTTGTTTCGGTCACTGTCGGTCGGGTTCTCGAAATCTGGGGCTGCAACAAAAACGATTGTTCCAGTTGCAGCGTCAATTCTGAACTTTGCCGCGTCCGCCCCACTGTCGATGGACCAAGTCACCGCCTCGTTTGCCGTAAAGCGGGTTACAGCCGTCAGGCCTTCCGTGATTGTGAGGGCCGAAGCCGCCGCACCCGGACCACCGCTTGGACCTGTGATCGCCGGAGCCGTATCGTCGATGTTGAGCACAGCCACCGTGATGGTCTGCGTGCTGATGTTGCCAGCAGCATCGGTAGCCATCACAGTCAGCACATAAGTGTTGTTCGTGTCAGTGTCCGTTGGGCTTTCAAAGTCGGGAGCCGTCACAAAAGTAATTGTGCCGTCAGCCGCAATTTGAAACTTACCGCGATCATTGCCGCTGATGATCGACCAGCTGACCGCTTTGCTTGCACTGAGGCGAGCAACTGTCGTTTGTCCCTCATTCACTGAAAGCGAATCGACTGCTGAACCGGATGTGCCGCTTGGACCAGTAATTGCTGGAGGAATATCGTCTACATTGGTCTCGTTCAACCGCACCTCAATAAGGGTCGCTGTCATGCCGTCCGATGCAGATACCGTCAGTGTCTGCAGATTAGGCGTCGCTTCAAAATTGTTCGCAAGCGACGTGCTACCCGCTTGAGTCAACGTAATCGCACCCGTGCTCGTGTTAATCGCAAACCAGCCATCGGCATTGCCAGCGGTAATGCTAAATGTCACTGCAGTGCCATCCGGATCCGTCGCAGCAACTGTACCAAGCGTTCCACCAACCGCTGTGTTCTCCGCATAGTCAAAGCTATACGCAGCCGCATTGCCAGCGCCCGTCGCATTGGTACCGGTAAACGCAGGACCGCCATCATTCACATCAAGCACCGTTACGGTCACGCTCTGCGTGCTGATGTTATTAGCCGTATCCCTTGCGCTCACTGTCAGAACATAAGTGTTGTTCGTGTCCGTGTCGGTCGGCACTTCAAAGTCCGGAGCCGCCACAAATGCAATGGTGCCATCAGCCGCAATCTGGAACTTACCCTGATCCGTGCCACCTGTAACCGACCAGGCTACCGTCTCATCAGCCACTAGCGTAGTTACTGCGGTCTGGTTCTCGTTCACCGAGATCGCAGATGTCGCATCACCCGCAGCGCCGCTTGGACCCGTAATCAATGGTGCCGTATCATCGAGGTCGGTCTCGTTAAGCGCAACATCAATGGTCGTCGTACGCGTGCCGTCAGATACCTGAACCGTCAGCGTCTGAACATTCGCCTGTGTCTCAAAGTCATTGACCTGCGACGTGCTGCCCGCTTGGGTCAACGTGATCACACCACTGGTCGCATCAATCACAAACCAGCTGGAAGTGTTTCCTGCTGTGATGCTGTAGCTTAGCGTGCCTGTACCCGTTGCCGACACAGTACCAAGCGTTGCACCGCTCGCGCGGTTCTCAGCATAGTCAAAGCTATACGCAGGTGCACTGTTCGCACCCGTCGCGTTGGTATTTGTAAATACTGGGGCGGTCGTCTCGTTCACATCGAGCACAGTGACCGTGATGGTCTGTAGCGAGAAGTTACCCGCCGCATCCAATGCCTTCACCTGAACAATATAGGTATTGCTGCCTGAGATAGTGCCATCGGCCGGCGCCTCATAATCAGGGGCCGCAACAAAGGTCAGTGCACCCGTGGTCGGATCGATGGCAAACTTGGCAATATCTTCACCGCCCACAAGGCTCCAAGTGACTGCTTCATTGGCAGTTGGCGTAGTTACTGCGGTCTGGTTCTCGTTCACCGAGATCGCAGATGTCGCATCACCCGCAGCGCCGCTTGGACCCGTAATCAATGGTGCCGTATCATCGAGGTCGGTCTCGTTAAGCGCAACATCAATGGTCGTCGTACGCGTGCCGTCAGATACCTGAACCGTCAGCGTCTGAACATTCGCCTGTGTCTCAAAGTCATTGACCTGCGACGTGCTGCCCGCTTGGGTCAACGTGATCACACCACTGGTCGCATCAATCACAAACCAGCTGGAAGTGTTTCCTGCTGTGATGCTGTAGCTTAGCGTGCCTGTACCCGTTGCCGACACAGTACCAAGCGTTGCACCGCTCGCGCGGTTCTCAGCATAGTCAAAGCTATACGCAGGTGCACTGTTCGCACCCGTCGCGTTGGTATTTGTAAATACTGGGGCGGCAACCACCGGATCAATCGGAATGTGGTTATTAATGACTCCATTTGACGTGCTCGCCGCGTCGGCGCCGATCGTGAAGTTGAAGAACAGATGGTAAGTGGTTGCCTGCACGCCCGTTGGCGCTGTCGATTGTGCCTGGATTAACTCCAAACCACCACCAAGATTAGGCGTGTAGGTTCCACTTGGCGCGATTGCCGAACTGGGTGTGCCGGTAAAACCTGTTGGCGCAACAACCCGAATTTCATATGTCCCGGACGAAGCTGTGCCATTCAAAACGAACGAATAAGCGCCATCGGTACCGGTCGTCTGATCATTCGCACCGCCAAGGTTTGTGTCGAGCGCGGTATTGCTGACCTTCGTGCCGCCGAAATAGAGCGACGCAACGGCATTAGCGACCGGCGCACGGGTCGTGCTGTTGTAGATGACACCCGCAGGGTCAATCACGACTGCATCGACGTTCGTTATGGTGCTTGATGACCCAACTGTAACGTTGCTAACAACATGGCCTTGGTTCGAGCCTATCGCTGACTTCGCCTTCGCCTTGAAACTACCCGCTGCTTCAAACTGAATGGAATAAGTGCCAGGCGCGATCGCAGCGAAGCTATATGTACCACTTACGCTTGTCGTTGCCGTTGCGACAATTTGGTTTGACGCGTTGACCAAATTAACTGAACGCCCGCTAACCGCGCTGCCGTTTGCGCGCACTAATGTGCCCGACACGGATGATGTGCTGACAAATTGCACCTGCGCATTATCTGAAATTGCCAAGGCTTCTGTCGTACCGGTGATTGTGGCGGTCACGACGCTGGTGGAAGACGTGAGTGTCGCGGTGTAGGTCCCGTTGTTATTGTCTGTGACAGATGACAATGTTCCAGCGGTCGTCGCAAGCGTGACTGCCTTGCCACCCGTCGTCAGATTATTACCATTAACGTCCTTTAGCTGAACTGTGATCGTCGTGGTCGATGTTCCATTGGCCGCGATCGACGGGGCAGCTGCTGTGATGATTGATGTCAATGCAGACGACGTCGTAGATGCCGGGGCAGTTGTCCGATAGGCGTTCAAGGCATCCAACAACCCGTTGGTGGCGGCATTGCCGCTGACGACGTTAGAATTAGCATCGGTGGCCGTGTCGGCGTAAGCTCGATTACTCCCGACGAACTGAAGCAAATATGTCTTGCTGAATCCGTTACGCACCGAATAAGTTATGCCATCATTAACTCCAGCGTCGACAGTCAGGCCGATGCCGTGGATTGTGCTGCCCTGGGTATCCCGCCAGTTTACGGCCGCTGGAAAAGTCGATGTTGAACCGTTAGAAAACAGCACTGTAACGGTTACCGAATAATCATTGCCTTGGCTGCCGCCAAAGGCTCCATTGTTCGTTTGCTGGGAAATAGTAACGTTTCGAATACCGAGCGTAGTAAATGTTTTGATTGAAACTGGTTGGTGGGCGTTGTTTGAATATTCGCCGACGAAACCATTTTCGAAACCGACGCTCACGGTACTGGTCGTCTGGGCACGGGCATTTTCTGGCAAAATAACCAAAGCCAGCAGCGCCAACGCGGACGCAAAATTACGCGCATATTGCTTTTTGAACGCCGCCAACGACGTAAGCATCACCATCCGCAAGATTGCGTGCACCAGATTCATAAATATTTCACTTTCTTCAAGGCCAGGTCGCTATGTGACCGACGTTATTTTTTAATTGCGGCCAAGACGTCTTTCGCGCCGTCTAGGGGTACTTCGACTACGAGTGTCTTGTCGTCTCCACCCCAAGGGCGGAAGCCAACTTTCATGACCTTACCTGCAATAAGTTGGCCCTGGAGGTTCTCGTCAAGTTCAACAACTGACTGGCAGCCATCCGGCAAACATGTGGTGTACGCCACCTTGACTTCAGCACCTTCATCAATCTTGATGACGGAGCCAGCGCGCAGATCAACGCCAAAAGGTAGGGTTAGAACGGCAAATGTTCGCCCCTTATCAGTCGCGAGCAGCGCCTGCAAAAGGCGACCCTTAGTGGTGTCGTCGGAATAATTTTGTGTTTGAACCGCCCGGCAATCCGTCGCGTTTCCTTTGTTGCAGAGCAACTCCCACTTTCCGAATGTGTTCTTAAGTTCCCACTCAACTGGCGCCGCAGCCGGTGTGGCAGGTGTCGCCGGACTGGCCGGTGCAGCCGCAGCAGGGCTAGCGCCCTTTTTTGGACGCGCAGCCTCTGCAGGTGCGGCGCCCAATAAGCTCACGGCGATAACAGCCACCGACAAAGTATTTACAAATTTAGCCATTTTTAATCCTTCAGGGGTTTTTTGAAAAATTCAGGTTCAGAATTACCGAGATTTGGTAACCTTCTTCGTCGACAGCCGTCACCTCGACATCCAACTGGGCAACGCCGTAAGGCGCAGTCCCTGACAGAATGTTACGCGTGGCATCGAACGTCGCCCAAGCAGGCAGAGCACTTCCGTCCGGCAAGGCTGCACTGAGTGTAATCCGAGCATCAGCGCTCGCATGGCGGAACGCCGCTTTTGGAACCGTCAGTTCGAACACCGTCCCAGCATCGAGAGCCGGAGGATTAATCGGATCGACCGAAATAAACCCTCGACCGGACGCATCAGCCGAAGTCGACCCGTCTCCAACCGAGCCCGCATCAGCAGCTGTGGTGGTGCCCGCTTGTTGCGGCGACGTCGACGAACTCGAAGCGGCGGCACCCGAGGTCGTGCCAGTCGTCGATCCAGTCCCTGAGGTCTGTGACGATGTCGACGAACCAGACGAACTACCACCAGTAGTGGTGCCAGCAGCGGTGCTGCCGGACCCTTGCGTCGTCGCAGACGAACCCGAAGTCGTGGTGCCGCCCAGGGTCGTACCGGTACCGGTACCGGTACCGGTACCGCTTTGCCATATAATGCCACCTGAGGTAGTGCCCGTCGTTGATCCAGCCCCTGAGG